>NZ_JBHYXN010000005.1:101060-274730 GCF_042752335.1 Streptomyces sp. NPDC059355
CGGCTTAATGCAAATTGCTATAGGCGGGCCCCCGGGGGGGGCGGGGGGGGGCCCCCCCCCCGTCCGGGGGGCTACCCCCCCCCCCGGGGGGGGGGCCGCGCGCCGGCGCCCCCCGCCCGTTCAGACGATGAACTCTCTCCGCCCGTATACCCGTTGACGGCTCCAAGTCTTGACGCCGGTGAGTGCCGGGAGCACAGTGGCCAGCGGCGCCGCTTGAGAGCGCTCTCAATCAGTGCGCCGCCTCCCCCCGAAGAGAGGGCACACCCATGCGTCTTCCCACCGGCAGAAAACGGCCGCCCTTCCGGCGCGCCGTCATCGCAGCGTTCGGCACGATGGCCGTGGCCGCCGCGGCCGCCGCCGTGGTCACCCTGCCCGCCAACGCCGTCGCTCCCCCGCCCCCGGCGGGCTGGTCCCAGGTGTTCCTGGACGATTTCAACGGGGCCGCCGGCTCCGGCGTGAACACCGCCGACTGGCAGTACACCACCGGCACCGGCTACCCGGGCGGCCCCGCCAACTTCGGTACGGGCGAGGTCGAGACGATGACCGCGAGCACCGCGAACGTCGCACTCGACGGCGCCGGGAACCTGCGGATCACCCCGCGCCGGGACGCCGCCGGCAACTGGACCTCCGGCCGCGTCGAGACCCGCCGCTCCGACTTCCGGCCCCCGGCGGGCGGCAAGCTGCGCACCGAGGCGCGGATCCAGATGCCGAACGTCACCGGCGCGGCGGCGAAGGGCTACTGGCCGGCGTTTTGGATGCTCGGCGCCCCCTACCGCGGGAACTGGTGGAACTGGCCCGGCATCGGCGAGATCGACATCATGGAGAACGTCCAGGGCATCAACAACGAGTGGGCCACGGTGCACTGCGGTACGAGCCCGGGCGGCCCCTGCAACGAGACCTCCGGCATCGGCGGCCAGCGCGTCTGCACCGGCACCACCTGCCAGGCCGGCTTCCACACGTACGCGGTGGAGTGGGACCGGTCCACGGCCGTCGAAGAGATGCGCTTCTACCTCGACGGGGTCGGCT
The DNA here is from genome assembly GCF_042752335.1 of Streptomyces sp. NPDC059355. Taxonomy (NCBI): domain Bacteria; kingdom Bacillati; phylum Actinomycetota; class Actinomycetes; order Kitasatosporales; family Streptomycetaceae; genus Streptomyces; species Streptomyces sp. NPDC059355. Next base: position 102,087 of record NZ_JBHYXN010000005.1, read on the forward strand.
TCCACACCGTCCGCGCGAACCAGGTGGACGCCGCCACCTGGACCAACGCCACCAACCACGGCTACTTCATCATCCTGAACGTCGCCATGGGCGGCGGCTTCCCGGACGCCTTCGGCGGCGGACCCGACGCGGGCACCCAGCCCGGCTACCCGATGGTCGTCGACTACGTGTCCGTGCTCAGCTCGACGGGCGGCACGACCCCGCCGACCACGCCCCCGACCACACCGCCGACGACCCCGCCCACCACCCCGCCGTCCGGCAACCGCGACGCGTACCGCGCCATCGAGGCCGAGTCGTACGACGGCCAGGCCGGGCTGGGGACGGAGACCACCACGGACAGCGGCGGCGGCCGGAACCTGAGCGCGATCGCGGGCGGCGACTGGGCCCTGTACAAGGGGGTGAACTTCGGCTCGGCCCCGGCGACGCAGTTCTACGGGCGGGTCGCGAGCGGGGCGGCCGGCGGGATCAGCGGACTGGTCGAGGTACGGCTGGACAGCCGTACGAACCCGCCGATCGGCAGTTTCTCCGTCGCCGACACCGGCGGCTGGCAGAGCTGGCGGACCGTCCCGGCGAACATCGGCGCCGTCACCGGCACGCACGACGTCTACCTGACCTTCACCAGCGGACAGGGCGCCGACTACGTCAACGTCAACTGGTTCGACTTCGGCCATTGACCGGATCGAGCGGACCGAGGAGACGCTCATGAACACACGCCGACCGCTCCCCCTGCCGGTGCTGGCCGCACTCATCGCCCTGCTGGGGTTCGTCCTGCCGGCCCCGGCCCGCGCCGCGGCGCACCACGCGCAGGCCGGGACCGGGAGCTTCCCGATCACCTTCCAGAACAACACCCGCGGCGCGTACGCCGATGCGCGGATCTTCGTCACCGTGCTGGGCCAGGTGACTCCGGGCCAGTGGTCGTACATGAGGCCCGACGGCTCCATGGCCCACATCAACCACCTCGACGCCACCGCGCCCGGGCACCTCACCAAGAAGGGCGTCGACTACCCCAACATGTCCTTCACGCTGGCCCAGGCCGGTGGGACGGTGCCCTCGCCGGCATCGATCCGCGGGGGCCGGATCTACGTCTCCCTCGGCTCGCCCCTCTTCCTCCCGGTCTCCCCCGACGACCAGGGCTGGGGCAGCCCGGACCTGCGCAATCCCGATGACCCGAACCGCGACGTGTACTACGACTGGTACGAGTACACGTACGTGCAGGGCCAGGTCGCGTTCGGCGGGAACACCACCCAGGTCGACCAGTTCGGCTTCCCGATGACCTCGCGGCTGCGCCAGACCTCCAGCGGCTACGACACCACCCGGGGGATCACCCGGACCCGCGCCGAGGTCATGCAGCAGTACGCGTCCTCCGTCGGGGCGGCCTTCAAGCCGCTGCAGAACGGCTACCGCATCGTCGCCCCGCGCTCCTCGAACCTGTTCCTCGCGGGCGGGCCGCAGCAGAACCACCTCACCGCCGCCATCGATCAGGCCTGGTCCCACTACGCCGCCCGTCCGTTCACCCTGACCCGGCTCGGCGAGACCTTCTCGGGACGGGTCTCGGGCTCCACGCTGACCTTCACCAAGAACGGCGTGGGCCCCTTCACCCTCCACAAGCCCACCTCGCCCGACGTCATGGCCTGCGCGGGAGCGCTGGCCTCCGGCAACGACACCGAGAAGCAGCTCGGAGCGGAGTTCTGCGCCGCGTTCAACAGGGGCGTCGCCCTCGACACCACCGCCTGGTACACCCCGACCGCGTACTACGGCGGGGCGGCGAAGAACGACTACGCGGGCTTCTTCCACACCGTCGGCCTGGACAAGCGGGCCTACGGCTTCCCCTACGACGACGTGGGCGACCAGTCCTCGGTCCAGATCCTCGGCAACGCCGAGCCGCCGACCGGGCTGACCCTCGGCATCGGCTGGTGACCGCCGCCCGTTCGCCGGGAGCGCTCTCAGGCTCCCGGCGGTACGGGTTACCCTGCTGTCCGCCGCGCCGACGGCCCCCGGACCCGCAGGAGGAGCGCCCGTGCCCGAACAGCCCGTGCCCGAACAGCTTCCAGGTCACCGCCCCACGCTGGAGGCCGTGGCGGAGCGCGCCGGGGTGTCCCGGGCGACCGCGTCCCGTGTGGTCAACGGCGGCGACGGCGTCCGCGCGCATCTGGTGGAAAAGGTCCGCGAGGCCGTGCAGGAGCTCGGGTACGTGCCGAATCCGGCGGCCCGCACGCTGGTCACGCGGCGCACCGGGGCCGTCGCCGTGATCATCGCGGAGCCGGAGATCCGGATCTTCTCGGACCCCTTCTTCTCCCGCCAGCTCCGCGGCATCAGCAAGGAACTCACCGCGCACGACACGCAGTTGGTGCTGCTGCTGGTGGAGGACCGGGGGGACTACGACCGTATCGAGCGCTACCTGGCCGGCGGCCACGTCGACGGGGCGCTCGCCTTCTCGCTGCACACCGACGACCCGCTGCCCGCGATCACCCGCCGCGTCGGCATGCCCACGGTGTACGGCGGCCGGCCGGGCTGGGCCCCGGTGTCCGGGGGGCACGGCGGGGTCGCGTACGTGGACGCGGACAACCGCGGAGGAGCCCGCGAGGCCGTACGGCACCTGCTGGACCGGGGCCGGCGGCGGATCGCGCACATCGCCGGTCCGCTGGACCAGACCTCGGCGGTGGACCGGCTCGACGGGTACCGGGACGTCCTGCTCGACGCCGATCCCGCGCTGATCGCGGAAGGGGACTTCACGGCGGCGGGCGGGGCCGAGGCGATGGCCGGGCTGCTGGAGCGCTGCCCGGACCTCGACGCGGTGTTCGCCGCGAACGACCTGATGGCGACGGGCGCCCTGCGGGTGCTGCGGGAGCGCGGGCTGGCCGTCCCCGGGGACGTGGCACTGGTCGGCTTCGACGATGCCGAGCTGGTGGCGGAGACGGCCGATCCGCCGCTGACGACCGTTCGCCAGGACATCGAGGGCATGGGGCGCCTGATGGCGCAGCTGCTGCTGCGCACCCTCGACAAGGCCCAGGGCGACCGGGCCGTGCCCGCCTCCGTGGTCACCCCGACGGCGCTGGTCCGGCGCGAATCCACCTGATGCGGCCGGGAGGCCGGAGGGAAGCGCCCGACCGGCAGGAGCGGCCTGAACTCGTCGCACCGCACGGGTGATTGTGGACGAATGGCTCCGTTGTGGCTACGACTCTTGACGGGGCCCGGGCTGTGGGTGCACGCTCCAGTCGCGTTCTGAGAGCGCTCTCAGAGCTGGCGCACTCCCACCCCCGCACCCTGCCCGTCCAGGCCAAGGAGGCCGCCCCATGTCGATCCCCCGAACCGTCGGAAGAACCGCGGTCCGCCTCGGCGCCGTCGCGCTCACCGGAGTGCTCCTGGCCGCCTGCGGATCCGGTTCGGGCGGCGGCTCCTCCGACGCCGCAGGCGGCGACATCACACTCACCGTCGACCTGTTCGGCGCCTTCGGCTACCAGGAGTCCGGGCTCTACGCCGAGTACGAGCGGCTCCACCCCGGCATCAAGATCAAGCAGACCGACACCGAGGACGAGCAGGACTACTGGAAGTCCCTCCAGACCCGCCTCGCGGGCGGCGGCGGCCTGGCCGACGTCCAGGGCATCGAGGTCGGCCGCATCGCCTCGGTGACCCAGCAGCAGGCCGGCAAGTTCGTGGACCTGAACCAGTACGGGGCCGGCGCCCTCAAGGAGGAGTTCGCCCCCGCCAAGTGGTCCGCCGCGACGACCAAGGACGGAAAGGTGATGGGCCTCGGCACCGATGTCGGACCCGAGGCCATGTGCTACCGCAGCGACCTGTTCCAGGCCGCCGGACTGCCCACCGACCGCACCGAACTGGCCAACCGGTGGGCGACGTGGGACGGTTACCTCGAACTCGGCCGCCAGTACAAGGCGAAGGCGCCCGCGGGCAGCGCCTGGCTCGACAGCGTGGGCAGCCTGAACGCGATCATGGTCGGGCAGGCGAAGGAGCGCTACTACGACTCCTCGGGCGCCCTGGTCTACGAGAACAGCCCCGCCGTGAAGGCCGCCTGGGACGCCTCGGTCAAGGCCGCGGGCGAGGGGCTCAGCGCCAAACTGGACCAATGGTCGCCGCCGTGGAACCAGGCGTTCTCCTCGGGATCCTTCGCCACCCTGCCCTGCCCCGCCTGGATGCGCGGATACATCAAGGGCCAGGCCGGGGACGCCGCCAAGGGCATGTGGGACGTCGCGAAGCTGCCCGGCGGCGCGGGCAACTGGGGCGGATCGTACCTGGCGGTCCCGACCGCGGCCGCCCACAAGAAGGAGGCGTACGAGCTGATCAAGTGGCTCACCGCGCCCGAGCAGCAGACCAAGGTCTTCCGCGGGCAGGGCAACTTCCCGTCCGCCACGAAGTCGATCGGCCGGATAGCCGATGCCAAGGACCCGTACTTCTCGGACGCGCCGATCGGGCAGATCTTCGGTGACGCGGCCGGGCAGGCCCCCGTCCAGGTGCTCGGCCTGCACGACAAGGACATCGCCGACCAGATCAACAACGCGCTCAGCGAGGTCGAGCGCAAGGGCACCGCGCCCGAGACGGCCTGGTCGAACGCGAAGAAGGCCGTCAAGAATGCCCTCGGCTGAGCCGCTGTCCCCGCAGGCGCCGCCGGTGCCCGCGACCGCCCCGAAGTCGCCGGAGCCACCGCCCCGGCGGCGCGGGCGGCCCGCCTCCCTGTCCCCGTACGCCTTCCTCGTCCCCTTCTTCACCCTGTTCGCCGCGTTCGGGATCTTCCCGCTGCTCTACACGGCGTACGTCTCCCTCTACCGCGCCGAACTCCAGACCCCGGGCGAGCTGGAGTGGCGCGGGCTCGGCAACTACACGGCGCTGTTCACCGATCCGTTCTTCTGGACGGCGCTGCGCAACACCTTCACCATCGGCGTGCTGTCCACCGTGCCCCAGCTGCTGATGGCCCTGGGCCTCGCCCACGTCCTCAACTACCGGCTGCGCGCCCGTACGTTCTTCCGCACCGCGCTGCTGCTGCCGTACGCCACCTCGGTCGCCGCCGCCTCGCTGATCTTCGCGCAGCTCTTCGGGCACGATTTCGGGCTGATCAACCGACTGTTGGACCTGGCGGGCATCCACCCGGTCGACTGGCAGAACGGTACGGCGGCCTCCCAGATCGCCGTCTCCACCATCGTCGTCTGGCGCTGGACCGGCTACAACGCGCTGATCTACCTGGCCGGCATGCAGACGATCCCGGCCGAGCTGTACGAGGCGGCCGAGGTCGACGGCGCCTCGCGCCTGCGGCAGTTCCTCCACGTGACCCTGCCCGGGCTGCGCCCCACGATCGTCTTCACCTCGATCGTCTCGACGATCGGCGCGACCCAGCTGTTCGGCGAACCGCTCCTGTTCGAGGGATCGGTGTCCGGCGGCATCTCGCACCAGTACCAGACCCTCGGGCTCTACATGTACGAGCAGGGCTGGGGCTTCTTCCACCTGGGCCGGGCGGCGGCCATCGCCTGGGTGATGTTCCTGCTGATCGTGGTGCTGGTCGGGGCCAACGCCTGGGCCGCGCGCCGCCGTTCCCGTAAGGAGGCCGGCCGATGAGCGCACACGTCTCCGCCCGGCGTGGCGGCAGACTCACGTACGCCGTCCTGATCTGCGCGGTGCTGGTCTCGGCCTTCCCGCTGTACTGGACCCTCGTCGCCGCGAGCCGCTCCAATGCCGAACTGGCCCGCCCCCTGCCGGCCTTGCTGCCCGGTCCGCGCCTCCTGGACAACCTCCGCTCGGTCCTGGACGAGGCGGCAATCGGCAAGGCGCTGCTCAACTCGCTCATCGTCTCGGGGGCGATCACCGTCGGCACGGTGCTGTGCTCCACGCTCGCCGGCTTCGCCTTCGCCAAACTCCGTTTCCGCGGCCGCGGGGCGCTGCTCGGCGCCGTCGTCGCCTCGATGATGATCCCGCCGCAGCTCGGGGTGATCCCGCTCTTCATGCTGATCGTCGAACTGCACTGGGTGAACCAGTTGCAGGCCGTCATCCTGCCCGGACTCGTCTCGGCCTTCGGGGTGTTCTTCATGCGGCAGTTCCTGGTGCAGTCGCTGCCCGACGAGCTGATCGAGGCGGCCCGGGTGGACGGAGCCTCGCACGCCCGGATCTTCTGGTCGATCGTGGTGCCGATCGCCCGCCCGGCCATGGCCGTCCTGGGCCTGCTGACCTTCATGACCGCCTGGAACGACTTCTTCTGGCCGGTCGTCGCGCTGTCCTCGCAGGAGCCGACTGTCCAGGTCGCGCTGCGCCAGCTGGGCGGCGGCTACGTCCACGACCAATCCGTGATCATGGCGGGCACCCTGCTCGGCACCCTGCCCGTGCTGCTGGTCTTCGGACTGCTCGGCCGCCAGATCGTCGGCGGCATCATGCAGGGCGCGGTGAAGGGCTGACGCAGCAGCCCCCGGCCCTCCCCTCATCTCTTTGGAGCCTTTCCATGACCACGCTCGACGCGTCCGCCTTCACGAGGACGGGGCTCGCCTTCCCGGCCGGTTTCCGCTGGGGCACGGCCACCGCCGCCTACCAGATCGAGGGCGCGGCCGCCCTGCACGGCCGGGCGCCCTCCATCTGGGACACCTTCAGCCACACCCCCGGCAAGGTCCTCAACGGCGACACCGGGGACACCGCAGCCGACCACTACCACCGCATGGCCGAGGACGTGGCCCTGCTCCGAGGCCTCGGCGTGAGCGACTACCGCTTCTCGGTGGCCTGGCCGCGGGTGCAGCCCACCGGCCGGGGGCCCGCCGACCGGCGCGGCCTGGACTTCTACGGCAGGCTCGTCGACGCACTGCTGGAGGCGGGGATCCGGCCGGTGGCCACGCTCTACCACTGGGACCTGCCGCAGGAGCTCGAGGACCTCGGCGGCTGGCCCGTACGGGAGACCGCCGAGCGGTTCGCCGAGTACGCGGGGCTCGTGGCCGCGGAGCTCGGCGACCGGGTCGCCAGCTGGACCACCTTCAACGAGCCCTGGTGCTCGGCCTTCCTCGGCTACTCCTCCGGCGTGCACGCCCCGGGGCGCACCGAGCCGGAGGCCGCGCTGCGGGCCGCGCACCACTTCAACCTGGCCCACGGCCTGGGCACGGCGGCCCTGCGCGCGGTCCTCCCCGCGCCGGCCGAGGTCTCCCTGACCCTGAACCTGCACGCGCTGCGGCCGCTGACGCGCTCGGACGCCGATCTGGACGCGGTGCGCCGGATCGACGCGGTGGGCAACAGGATCTTCCTCGATCCGGTGTTCCACGGGCGCCTGCCGGAGGACCTGGTCCGGGACACCGCCGGTGTGACGGACTGGTCCTTCGTCCGGGACGGCGATCTGGAGGCGGCCGCCCGGCCGATCGACTGGCTGGGCGTCAACTACTACTCCCCGACGGTGGTCGCGGCCGCCGAGCCCGGACCGGGCGTCGCGCCCGCCGGGCCCTCGCCGTGGGTGGGCGCCGAGGAGCACGTACGCTTCCTGCCGGCTCCGGGGCCGCGGACGGCCATGGACTGGCCCGTGGACGCGGGCGGTCTGCACGAGCTGCTGGTCCGGCTGCGCGACGAACTCCCGGGCGTGCCGCTGCTGATCACGGAGAACGGCGCGGCGTACGGGGACTACGCCGACCCGGAGGGCGATGTGCACGATCCGGACCGGATCGGCTATCTGCGCGGTCATCTGGCCTCGGTGCACCGGGCGATCGAGGACGGGGCGGACGTGCGCGGGTACTTCGTGTGGTCGCTGCTGGACAACTTCGAGTGGGCGTACGGCTACAGCAAGCGGTTCGGCCTCGTCCACGTGGACTTCGCGACCCAGCGGCGCACCCCGAAGGACAGCGCCCGCTGGTACGCCGACGTCATCGCGCGGGGCGGACTGCCAGCCTGACCACCGCAGCGTGACCCCGGGTGCGCAGGCCGAAGGTGTTGCCGCCGGTGATCCGGACCGCGTCGTACGGGCCGAGGGCGACGGGCCCGCCCCCGGGTCCGGCTCCGGCTCCGGGTCCGGCTCCGGGTCCGGCTCCGGGTCCGAGTTCCGCCGGCCCCTGCAGGGCCACGACCAGCAGGGTCTCCCCCGGCTCGGCGCGGAGCGCGAGGGCGCCCCGTACGACCGCGGTCCGCGCCCGCACCCGGTCCCGGCGGTACATCACGTTGAAGTTCACGACGGGCCCGTCGAGGAGCCTGCAGTCGGTGGGGACGTCGCCGGGGAAGTCCTGCGGTGCGCAGCGCTCGTCGACGAGGCGGCGGGCGCCGGCCACCGTGAGGTCCATGCCCGCACCCTCGGCCATGGTCAGCGTGCGGTCGACCCCGGGAAAGGCCGAGAACGGTCCGTCGGCGGCCACCTCCGCGAGGCTGATCCGCCACCCGAAATCGGCCATCGCGGCGCCCTCGGGCCAGGCGGCGATCTCGCGGGTCACCCCGCCGCCGTTCTTCCAGGCGACCGCTTCGCGGTCTCCCGCGCGCAGGATCCGGACCTCGTTGCCGCCGGCCATGGCGCTGTTCCTTCCGTCGGGTACGCACCGCCCGGCGCGGGGCGGTGCGTACCCGGGCGGCCTTGGCCGAGCCTATCGGCCCCGGGACCTACGCGAGCGAGAGGTCGTCCCCGTAGACCGCGCCCTGTCCGTACCAGCCGTGCAGGTAGACGGTGACCGTGCCGGAGGCGCCGGTCGTGAAGGGAACCGTCAGCTTCGACCAGCCGGTCGAGCTGGTCCACGCGCTGGCGCTCGCGCCGCCGCGGACGCCCAGGTAGGCGTAGCCGCCCTGGACCCACCCGGCGAGCGTGTACTTCGTGTTCGGGGCGAGGGCCAGGGTCTGGGCACACTCCCCGGTCCGGGAGGAGCTGGGTGCGGCCTTCAGGGCGTAGGAGCCCCCGTGCGCGGGGGTGCCCACGACCGCGCCGCCGCTCTCGCAGGTCCACGGGGCGAGCGCACCGCTTTCGAAACCGCCGTTGACCAGGGCACCGCTCCCGCCGCCCGGGCCGGAGACCGTGAGGGTGAAGGCGGCGGTGTGCGTGAGGCCACCCGAGGTGCCGGTGACGGTGATCGGGTACGTGCCCGGCGCGGCCGAGGAGGAGGCGGCGACCGTGAGCCGGGCCGAGCCCCCCGCCGTGACCGAGGCCGGGTCGAGGGATGCCGTCACTCCGGCGGGTGCCCCGGAGGCCGTCAGCGCGACGGTGTGCGCGGCGCCCGAGACGACCGCCGTGTTCACCGTGGCGGAGGTGGAGCCGCCGGGCGCCACGGAGGCCGAACCGGGCGCGACGGCGAGCGAGAAGTCGTCGGCGACGGGACCGCCGCCGCCCGTGAACGGCGCGAAGGTGTGGCTGAAGTACCAGGGGTCCTGGACGATGCCCGAGCAGGAGTCGGAGCCGCCGGTGCCGGGGCAGCCGCCGTTGTCGCGCTGGAGCGCCCAGAAGGACAGGGTGTTGATGCCCTTCTCCACCGCCCAGTCGCGGACGGCGGTGGCATCGGCGGTGGTGAAGGTCTCGGCGGGGCCGTAGTCGTCGATGCCCGGCATCTCGGTGACGCCGATCATGCCCCAGAGCTGGGCGGGGGTCTTGGCCGGGTACAGGGCGGCGAGCTGGTCGTGCAGACCGTCGGCGGCGGTCCGGGTGTCGGCCGCCATGTGGTGGGTGGCACCGTCGTAGTAGTCGAAGGTCATCAGGTTCACGACGTCCACCTGCGCGCCCGCCGTCCTGGCGCTCCTGAGGACGGCGAGTCCGCTGTTCGCGAGGCCGCTCGTGGTGGTGGGCAGGGTGTACGAGACCTGCAGCGGGCGGCCGTTCGCCGCGGCCCAGTCCTGGACCTTCTTGATCGCCTGGTTGCGCCGGTCGATACCCGCCTTGTCGGTCAGCGAGTTGTCCTCGATGTCCATGTCGAGCCGGGAGACCTCGTAGGTGGTGATCACCTTCTCGTACGCGGCGGCGATCGCGTCCACGCTGGTGCAGCTGTCGGCGATCTCGGTGCCGCCGTTGTCGGCCGCGTAGCCGCCGAAGGAGGGGATCACGTCGCCGCCGCGCGAGCGGATGGCGGCGAAGTCGGGGCCGAAGACGGAGGCGGAGACGGGCTGTCCCGTGTCGCCGTTCCAGTACGGGGTGCAGGAGCCCCTGGCCTCGGTCTGTACGAAGGCCATGGTCAGGTACTTGGCACCGGACTTCTGGGCGAGGTCGGCGGGGCTGTCGCCGTTGTACGCCTCGAAGTACGGGGCGAAGACGTGCGCGGGCAGCGGGGTCGCGGCGTGGGCGGCGCCGCCGGCCCCGAGGACGAGGCCGGCGGAGGCGAGGACCGTGGTCAGGGCCGCGGACAGGGCATGGAGGGGCCTTGGACGTCTCATCGATGCTCCCGGTGGGGCGCGAGCGAACGGGCGGACGCCTCATGATTGGTCTGGACCAGGCGTGGGTCAAGGGTCCGGACCTCTTCGGCTGCCGCGGCGGGAACGGGAGTTACACGAGGCGCCGGGTGGTGAGGGGCACCGAGACGTGTCCGGGGTGTTCGAAGTCGGCGGAGGTGCCCTCGGCGGCGTCCGCGTCGATGGCGTACACCACGAGCGGGCTGCTGCCGGTGGGACCCGTGGCGGTGGCGCGCAGCCGGTAGCGCTCGGTGCGGACGGCGTCGGGGGCGAGGGCGGCGCCGCCCGCGTAGAGGTGGGACGGCTTGGCGTCGGTGGCGATGCGCAGGTCCACGGCGCGCCAGGCGCCGGTGGCGGGGTCGCGGTGTTCCAGGACGAAGGGGGCGGCGGGTCCGGGGAGGTCGCCGGGCTCGCCGGTCAGCGGTTCCATCTGGAAGGCGACGAGCAGGTGCCGGTAGGCCTGGGCGTTGCCGTTGCGGACGGTGACCGTGAACTCCTGGGCGGGGCCGCCGCGGACCAGGTGCAGTGCGCCGCCGGGGGCGGCCGCGGTGAGCGACAGCCGGGTCGCGGGGGCCGGGGGCACCGCCGGCGCCTTCGCGGGCGCGGCCGGGGACGCGGCGACGGGGGTGGCGGTCGGGGTCGGCGTGGGCGCCGGCGCCGGCGTGGCCGGGCTGGCCGACGCGGTCGCCCCCGGGGATTCGGAGCCGGAGGGCGAGGGGCTCGACGACCGGGCGGGGGCGGCCGGGTGGTCCGGGTGGCCGGAGCAGGCCGTCAGGACGGCCGGGAGCGCCGCCAGTACCGCCGAGGCGATCAGGAGACGGGGTCTGACGTGCATGGTGGGCCCTCCAACGGCTCCGCGAGGGCAGGACCGTAGCAAGCCCGGCCCGCCGGGACGCAGGGGCGGCGGATGACACTTCGGTATCGGTTGGCCGCAGGGGGGCCCGGGGCGGGCGCGGGAGCCCCGTTATTCTCCCGCGCCCGCGCGGGACCGTCAGCCCTTGAAGGCCGCCTGGCGGACCGGAGACGCCTCGGCGAGGGCCTTCACGACCGCGTCGGTGCCCGCCCGGAGCCCGTACACAGGGGTGCCCGGCTGCTGGCGCCAGGAGTCGTCGATGCCGCCCGCGTCGACGGTGTCGAAGCCGAGCTCGTCGATGAGCTCCCGTACGGTCCGCTTCGCCTCGGCGTCGTCGCCGGCCACCGGGAGGGCGACCCGGTCCGGCGCCCCGGCCGGACGGTGCAGGGCCAGGATGTCCTCGGCGTACGTCCCGTTGAAGGCCTTGACCACCGGGTGCCCGAGGCGGCGCTGGCTCCAGCCGCTTTCGGTCAGCCCCTCGTCCTCGATCCCGGCGATGCGGCCGTCGCGCTGCTGCGGGTAGTAGTTCCCGGTCTCGATGAGGACGAAGTCCTTCGCCGCTGCGTCGAAGAGGCCTGCGGGCAGGTTCGCCACGTTCTTCAGGGGGACGGTGACCACGACGACCTCGGCGCCCCGCGCCGCCTCCGCGACGGTGACGGGCGTGGCACCGGTCTCCTTCGCGAGGTCGGCCAGGGTCTCGGGGCCGCGGGAGTTCGCCACGGACACCTCGTGTCCGAGGGCGGTGAGGCGGCGGGTGAGGTTGCCGCCGATGTTGCCTGCGCCGATGATGCCGATCTTCATGAGCTCTCCAGTGCGTGCAGGGTGGTCGGGTGCTGCGTGGAGTCCGAACCACCAGGCGCCGCCGCGCATTCCGCCTCCGGCCCTCCGGTCCCGCGGTTCCCCCGTACGAGTGGCCGGTTCCCGTCCGTACGAAATCGGCCAGGGAACTCCGGCGGCGCATGACTGGAAATCGACTTCGATAGCCGCGTGACGAGATCTGCACGGGGAATTCGTTTACACCTGAACATCCTCGCCAACCGGTGGTAACTTCACGGGACTCCAGAGTGACGGGAAGAAAGAGAATCGCGGTGCGGTCGAAAACAAGCCGTACACCACTCGACTTTCACAAGATCCCTTATGTAGTGTTTCATTCATTCGCCGCCCCACCGGGGGGCGGAGAGCAGGCACGGCCGACCACCGCCCCTGTCCTGCTCGTTCGCGAAATGTGTGACCCGACACGAGGGACCAGTATGCGGTTCCAGCTTTTGGGGCCGCTGAGTATTGCCCACGGCCCGGAAACCGTAGTTCTCAAGCCATCCAAGCCGACCAGCCTTCTCGCCGCTCTTCTTCTGCATCCCGGGGTCGTCGTTTCGACCACCTATCTCGTGAGCGCGGTGTGGGACGAGGAACCGCCGGCCACCGCGCGAGCCGCGTTGCAGACGTGCGTCCTGAGGCTTCGGAGGTTATTCACGAAGTACGGCATATCCACGACCACCATCGAGGCCGTGCCCGGCGGATACCGGATGCACAACGACACCGAGACCCTCGACCTCGTCCTCTTCCGCTCCCTGACCTCGCAGGCACCGGCCGCCGGCGGGCCGGGCGAGGAGCTGTACCGCCTGCGCGAGGCACTCTCGCTGTGGCACGGGCCGCCGCTCGCCAACGTGGCCTCGCGGATGCTCCGGCGCGACGCGGTGCCCTCGCTCGAACAGGAGCGGCTGCGCGTGCTGGAGCGGGTCTGCGATCTCGAACTCGCCGCCGGGAACTGCCATCAGGTGCTGGTCGACCTGTACGAGAGCGCCCGCCGGCATCCGGTGCGCGAACGCTTCACCGAGCAGCTCATCGAAGCCCTCTACCGCACGGGGCGACAGGCGGAGGCCCTCGCCGAGTACCGCACGGTACGGGACCGGCTGCGCGACGAGCTCGGCGTCGACCCGGGGGCCGGGCTGCGCCGTCTGGAACTGGCGATCCTGCGCGCCGAGGAGATCGGCGGGCCGGAAGCGGCGGCATCGGGTACGGCGCCGCGGTCCGCGGCCGGGCACGGAACCGGTCCTGGAACCCGGCCTGGGAGCGGGGCCGCGGCAGGCCCTGTCACGGCACCGGCCCCGGGGCCCGCGGTGCAGCCTCCCACCCGGCCCGAGCTGCCGCGCGCGGCCGCCGTCCCCGGGGCGCCGCCCGTCCCGTCGGCGCGGGAGGCCGGGCCCGCGGCGGACAGCGGCTGGCGCGGGGTGCCCGTGAAGGGCCGCCCCGGGAGACCGGGCCTGGCTCCCGTACCCGGGTTCGCCGGGCGGGAGGCCGACCGCCGGGCCATCGCCGCCCGGCTGACCTCCGCCGACGGGCCCCGGCTGGTCGTCGTCTCGGGGGCGCCCGGCATCGGCAAGTCGGCGCTGGCCCACCAGTGCGCGTACGAGGTCCGCGGCGAGTTCCCCGGCGGGGTCTTCACCCTCGCGCTGACCCGGCCCGACGGCAGCCCCCTCGCCCTGGACGAGGCCAGGGAACTGCTGCCCGGGCCCGGCGACGCCGAGGACGGCCGCCGGCTCCTGGTCCTCGACGACGCGGCCGGCGCCGGGCAGGTGCTGCCGCTGCTGCCCGCGCCCGAGGACGCCGCCGTACTGGTCACCAGCAGACGGGGGCTCGCCGCGGTCGTCGCCACGCACGGAGGCGCCGTCCACCGGCTGGACGTCCTCGGGCCGGACGAGGCGTACGCACTGCTCGCCGGGCTCGTCGGCGCCGACCGGATCGCGGACGAGGCGCAGGCGGCCGCGGAACTCGCCGACGTCTGCGGGCACTTCCCGCTCGCCCTGCGCATCGCGGCCGGCCGGCTGCTGACCCGGCCCGGCCTGTCCGTGGCCGACTGCACCGCCTGGCTCGCGGAGGAGCCATCCGCCCGGCTCGCCCTCGCCGAGGATCCGCGGCTCTCCGTACCGGAGGTGTTCGGGCAGGCCGTCGGGGCCCTCTCGCCCGAACTGCGCGAGGTCTTCCTCCGGCTGGGCACGCTCGGTCCGCGGGCCCCCCTCGCGGACGCCGGGTCCGAGACCGAGCTCGAACAGCTCGTGGAGGCCGGGATGCTGGAGGACGGGCCACCGGGCAAGCCGCCGTACCGCCTCCATTCCTTCCTCCTCGTCTACGCGCGTTGGCTGGCCCGCGGGCCCCTCCCGGCGCCCACGGCCCCCACCGCCCCCGCCACTCGCTGACCTCGCCACCCTCCTCCTCCCCGCGCCTCCCTCCGTCGTCCCCCTCCACCCACACCGCACCCAGGGGTGTCCCATGTCCCAAGCCAGCTATGAGACCGTCGCCGCCTCCCGGCCCCGGATACGCCGGGACGTGCTCTTCACCGAGACGCCCGACGGTGTGCTGTTCCACAACTCCGACGGCGGGTTCCGCCTCACCGCCCGCACGGCGTACCGGTTCGCCGCGCTGATCGTCCCGCACCTCACCGGGGAGCACTCCGTCGCGGAGATCTGCCAGGGCCTCGGCGACGCCCGGCGCGCGATGGTCGGCGAACTCGTCAAGACGCTGTACGAACGGGACTTCGCCCGCTCCGTCCCCGCCCCGCGGACCCCGGCCGGTCCGACGCCCGCCCCGGACGTGGCGCGGAGGTTCGCGCCGCAGATCGCGTACGTGGACCACTACGCCGACGAGGCCGAGGACCGGTTCCTGCGCTTCCGCGGCACCCGGGTCGCCGTCCTCGGCGAGGACCCCGTGGCCCGCTGGTGCGCCCTGAGCCTGGTCCGCAACGGCTGCGCGGTCGTCGGCGTCCTGCCCGGCGCGGAGCTCGGCCTCGTCGAGGCGGACGCGCAGGAGGCGCGGGCGGACGGCTGCCCGGTGGAGATACGGACCCTGGACGCGGGCGGGGAGCCCTTCGGGTGGGCGGAGCTGGACGGATTCGACTTCGTCGTGGTCACCGGGGGCCACGAGGCTCCCGCGCGGCTGCTCCCGCTGCTGCGCGCCGGGATACCGGAGGGCCGCAGCCTGCTTCCGGTCTGGTCGTACGGCTCCGACGCCGTCGTCGGCCCCCTGATGACCGCCGACTCCGAGGGCTGCTGGGCCTGCGCGGCGCTGCGGCTGGGCTCCGCCCGCCCCGGCTCCGGAGCCGCCGACCTGTGGAGTGCGCTGGCCCTGCCGGGAAGCGGGCCCGTGTCCTGCGATCCCGTGCCGGGCCGTCCGCTGGCCGCGATGCTCGGCAATCTGCTCGGGTACGAAGTCTTCCGCGCGGCCACCGGAGCGCTGCCCGCGGAGACCTCCGGGCGGCTGGTCGTCCAGGACACGGAGTCGCTGGACGTCACCGCCGAACCGCTGTTCCCGCACCCGCGCTGCCCGTTCTGCGCCGGGGGCGGCACGGTGGACGAGCGGGGGGCCGCGCAGCCGGTGGAACTGACCGCGGCGGGCGCCTCGGGCGCACCCGAGCTCCCCACCCTCGACACCGCCCGCGAAGCGGACGCACTGGTCGAGGAGTTGAACCGGCGCTCCGCCATCGTCCGCCCGTACGCCGGGGTGTTCACCCGCTTCGCGGACGAGGCGCTCACCCAGATCCCGCTCAAGCTGGGCGTGGTCGAGCTGGGCATCGGCCACACCGGTCCGCGCACCGTCGCCGCCTTCGACATCCACCACGTCGCGGGCGCCCGGATGCGTGCGCTGGACGCGGCGGCACTCGTGTACGCCGAGCACGTCGTCCCGGCGCGCGGGCTCCTGACCGGCTCCCGCGCGAAGGCCCCGGCTCTCGCCGTCGCCTCGGGGCTGCCGGGCGGGGCCACCGTCCACCAGCGGGCCGTCTCCCTGCTGACGAAAGAGCCCGTCCTCGTCCCGGCCGGAGCCGTCCGCCCCTTCGGACCCCACAACGCCGAGCGGCTCTTCGAGCGGACCCGGGCGGGGGCCGGTGCGGGTCCCGCGCCTGCCGACGCCGCCGCCGCGGGGCTGCTCTCGGCCCTCGCGTACGACGCGCTGCAGCGCACCGTACGGGGCACCCCGGCGACCCGCGTGCCGCTGCCGGACCCGGACGGGCCGGACGCCGAACTCGGCTTCCTCGTACGGTCGGCGGACCGGCTGGAACTGCCGCTGGAGCTGCTCGACCTCGGTGAGGGCGCCCGCAGCGGCGTGACCGTACTGCTCGCCCGGTCCGCGGAGCGCTGGGCGGTCGGCAGCGGGCCGGACCGGCGTACGGCGGCGGTGGCCGCGCTGAGCGAACTCCTGGGCGCGGCCCAGTACGAGGGCGACGGGGCGGGCGGCGGCCGGCCGGCCGACACCGGCGATCCGCTGCTGCGTGACCTGGATCCCCGGGCCCTGGCCGTCTCCGGCCAGGGCGAGGGCGGCGGGGCATACGGGGCGGAAGGCGCGGTCGGCTGGCCGGAGGTGCTGGAGCGGCTCGGCTCCGCCGGGCGCGATGCGTACCTGGTCCCGACGGGCGCGCCCGAGCTGGCGTCCGCGGGCGTCCACACCGTACGGGTGCTGCTCACCGCGGTCCGGGAGCCCGGCGATGACGCGTAGCGGCCCCGCCGCGGTCCGCGCCGATCCCGCGGTGCGGGACGTGCTCGGGGCCGGAGCGGCCCAGCGGTTCACGGCGCTGCTGGAGCGGGCCCTGGACGCGCTCGGCGGGCCGCCGGTGGACCTGTCGGTGCTCGGGGCGGGCAACGCCTTCGCCGCGTCCGCGCGCTCCGGTGCCGCGGGCGCCGCCTTGCCCGTACGGCTGTACGGCCGGCAGGCCGTGGTCGGCCCGGTGCCGGGCGGCGGGCCGGGGTGTGCCCGGTGCCTGGAACGGCGCTGGCAGGCCGTACGGTCCGTCACGCTGCGCGATGCCCTGGAGCTGGGCGGGGGCACCCGGCCCGCGGGCGAGTGGCCGCACGCCCACTCCTTCGCCGCCGACGCCCTCGCGGCGCTGGTCGCGGGGGTCGCGGACGCCGCGGCCCCGCGGGGGCCGTTCCCCGAGGTGCGCTCCCTGGACCTCGCCACCGGCTCCGTCCGGCGGTACCCGCTCGTGCCCGACCCCGAGTGCCCGGTGTGCGCGGCGCCCGCCGCCGACGAGCCGCGCACGCCGGAGCCGCTGCCGCCCGCGCCGAAGTACCGTCCCGGGGCCTTCCGCACCCGCCCCGTGGAGTCGTACGCCCTCGACGTGGCGGCCTTCGCCAATCCGCTGTGCGGGGCGCTGGGGCCCTCCCTCGTGCAGGACATCTCCTCCACCTCCACCTCGGCGACCATCGGCTGCTTCTCGCTGCGCTCGGGCCCCTATCTGCGCGAGACCTTCTGGGGCGGCCATACCGACTCCTTCGACCGCAGCGCCCGCGTCGGGGTCCTGGAGGGGCTGGAGCGGTACGCGGGGATGCGCGCCCGGGCCCGGACGACGGGCGTCCGGGGCTCGCTCCGGCAGTTCGGGGCCGAAGCCGTGGACCCGCGCGACGTCGGTCTGTACAGCGACCGGTTCTACGCGGACAACCCGCGCGTGCGGCCCTTCGACCCGGACCGGGAGATCCCGTGGGTCTGGGGCTGGTCGATGCGCGACCGGGCGCCGCGCCTGGTCCCCGAGGTGCTGACGTACTACCACTCGCCGGGTCTGGAGAACCGTTTCGTACAGGAGAGCTCCAACGGCTGTGCCACCGGCGGCAGTCTGGCCGAGGCGGTCTATTTCGGGCTGATGGAGGTCATCGAGCGGGACGCGTTCCTGCTCGCCTGGTACGGGCGCGAGCCCCTGCCCGAGATCGACCCGGCGACCAGCGGCCGCACCTCGACCCGCGTGATGGTGGACCGGCTGGCCCTGTACGGGTACCGCGCACGGTTCTTCGACACCCGGATCACCTTCCCCGTCCCGGTGGTGACCGCCGTCGCCGAGCGGTTCGACGGCGGGACCGGCCGGATGTGCTTCGGAGCCGGCGCCGGGCTGGACCCGGAGTCGGCCCTGGACTCGGCGCTGTGCGAGATCGCGACGGACGCCGTGAACCTGCCGGGGCGCACCGAGCGGGACGAGGCCCGGCTGCGCGCGATGGCCGCCGACTTCGACCTGGTCACCGCGCTCCACGACCACCCGCTGGTGTACGGGGTCCCGGAGATGGGCCGGCACGCGGACTTCCTGCTGCGCGGTCCGGCCACGGAGCCGTTGCGGCCGGTCTCGGCGCTGCGCCCGCCCGAGGAACGGTGGAACGGCGCCGGCGCCTCGGACGACGTGCGCGAGGACCTGGCGCGGTGTGTCGAGGCGGTGACCGCCGAGGGCTTCGACGTGGTGGTGGTCGACCAGACCCTGCCCGAGCAGCGGGTCCTGGGGCTGCACACGGTGAGCGTGATGGTGCCCGGGCTGCTGCCAATCGACTTCGGCTGGTCGCGGCAGAGGGCGCTCGGCATGCCCCGGCTGCGGACCGCCCTGCGCGCGGCGGGGCGGCGCGAACGCGATCTGGAGCCCGCCGAGTTCAATCCGGCGCCGCATCCCTTCCCCTGACCGGCCGCCACCGCATCCGGACGACCGTCCGCCAGGCCGTTCGCCCGTCAGTCAGCCAGCCAGTCCGTCCGTCCCGACCGTAGGAGGACCCGTGGGCTACGCCCATGACTACGCCACCGCCATCATGCACCGCGGCCGGGTGCCGATGGAGCCCGTCGACTTCGTGCCCGACTGGGCCGACCGCCCGCGCAAGGCGAAGTTCCATCCGGGCGCGGAGACCCTGCCGCTGCCCGAGCCGGTGCACGAGCCCTCGACCGGACCCGCCGACGGGTTCGGCCTGGCGCTGCTCTCCGGGATGCTGCAGGACTCGTACGGGCTGACCGGCCGGCGGCTCGGCATCCAGGCCAATACGGATCTGGCGGCGCTGCCGCACTACACCCAGGCCAACTGGTCCCGCGGGACCGCCTCCGGGGGCGGGCTCTACCCGGTCGCCGTCCACTGGGTGGCCGGTCCGGGCGGACCTCTCACACCGGGTGTCTACCACTACGCGCCGCACCGGCACGGGATGCGGCGGCTGCTGACCGGTGATGTCACGGGTGACATCCGGGAGGCACTGGGGCCCGACGCCCCGGCGCAGGCCTCGGGCACCGGCCAGTACCTGATCCTCAGCGTCAAGTACTGGCAGAACTCCTTCAAGTACAACAGCTTCTCCTTCCACGCCGTGAGCATGGACGTGGGCACCGTGCTCCAGACCTGGCGGCTGTGGGCCAGGGAGCACGGGCTGCGGATCGCGCCCGTGCTCTGGTTCGACGAGGAGCGGATCGCCCGCCTGCTCGGCGTGGACCACCGGGAGGAGGGGGTCTTCGCCGTGGTGCCGCTGGAGTGGGCGGGCGGCCGTACGGCCGAGGACGGGGGCCCCGCGGTCGGCCGTCCCGGATCCTCCGGCTCCGCAAGCTCCCCCGCCCCCGTCCCCGCCGCCGTTCGCCACCGCGACCGCGAACGATCCCGCCGCGTCCTCGCCTTCGAGGCCCTGCACCGCATCCACGAGGCCACCCTCGGCCGCGCCGCCGAACGCCCGGCACCCGGTGCGCTCGACCGCGCCGCCGCGCCGCCGCCGCGCGGTACGGACCCGCTGCCGCTGCCCGCGCCCGCCACCGCCCCGATCGGCGTCCACGCGGCGCTGCGGGCCCGGCGCAGCAGCTTCGGCCGCTTCGACGCGAGTCACGCGCTCGCGCCGGAGCGGCTGGCCGCCGTACTGGCAGACTGCGCCGCGACGGCCGTCGGCAGCGAGGCCGAACGGCCCGAGGGCCCGGGGCTGACCTCGCTGTACGTCTTCGTCAACCACGTCGAGGGCCTCGCCCCCGGCGCGTACGCCCACGATCCGGCGGCCCGCAGCCTGCGCCTGGTGGTCCCGGGCCCGCCCGGCCCCTTCCTCCAGCGCAGCTACTTCCTCTCCAACTACAACCTGGAGCAGGCGGCTGCCGTGATCGTGCCGACCGTGCGGACCACCGCGGTGCTCGACGCGGTGGGCGAGCGCGGCTACCGGCTCGTGGGCGCCGCCGCCGGGGCCGTCGCCCAGACTTTCTACACCAGCGCCGCGGCCCACGGGCTCGGCGCGGGCGTGGCCCTCGGCTTCGACACCGTCAGCCACATGGAGGAGCTGGGGCTGACCGGCACCGACGAGGCACCGCTGCTGATCATGCTGCTCGGCCACGAGCGGCCGCGGCCCGCCGACTTCCGCCATGAGATCGCCTGAAGCCCGCCCCCGCACCGGACCCGACCGCGACCCCACCGACGACAGAACCAGGACGATCAGGATGAACAGCACCACCGAATGGCAGGCGGGCGACCGCTTCATGCTGCGCGTGGCCGGCCTGCCCCTGACCGCGGTCGACGCGCTGCGCTGCCCGGACACCAGCCGCTGGGCAGCCGAGGTGCTGTCGGCCGAGGAATCGCTGCGCGCCGACGCGGAGCAGCTGAGCGAGGCGCTGCACAAGGCGGTCGGCGCGACCGACCCCGGCCCCGCCGGCGAGGGCGCGGCCCGGCGCCGCGCCCTGCTGCGGCTGCGCCGCCAGATCCACAACGGCAGGCTGCCCGCCGACCCCGACGCGGCCGTCCGGGAGGTCTCCGACGTCGACGGCGTCGCGGCCGGCCACCTCTCCGCGTGGGTGCTGCGGCGGCGCCGGCTGGACGCCCTGCTGACCGAGGGGGCCGGGCTGCTCGGCGGCGACCTCGGGCGGGGCCGTGCCGCGCTGCGCGAACTGCTCGGGGACGACCGGCTGCGCAGGGGCCTGCTGCTGGCCTCGCCGGTGCTCGAAGCGCAGCTCGACGCGTACGCGCAGGCCACCGGCGCGCCCGGCGGCCGGGCCCGCAAGGTGGAACGCTCGGCGCTCTCGTACGTCTACCGCACGGCCTGCAAGACGAGCCCGTTCAGCACCTTCACCGCGGTGGCCACGGGCCGGTTCACCCCCGGCGCGGCGCCCGGCGACGGCATCCGCACCGCGGACACCTGGACCAGCCATGTCCGTCTGAACGTCGTGGTGCTGGCCCGGATCGCCGAGCTGATCCTCGCCGACCCGGTCCGGCGGCGGGACCTGCCGCTGCGCCCGGCCCCCGGCTGGGGGCGGGAGGACGACCGGATCCGCTACGTACGGCGCTCGGTCACGGCGGGCGACGACGCGGCGGCCGTCACCTTCGACGCCGTCAAGGACCGGCTGTTCTTCCTGCGCCGCAGCGGCACCCTCGACCGGCTGCTCGCCCTGTTCGCGGAGCGCCCGGAGCTGCGCCACCGGGAGCTGGCCGACTGGCTGGCCGCCGAACACGGCGCCACGCCGGCCGACTGCGAGGCCTACATCGGCGCGCTGCTCCAGCTGGGCATGGTGCGGGCGCCCTGCCTGGACACCGGGGTCCACGACGGGGATCCGCTGCGCGCGTTCCAGCGCTCGCTGTCCGCCCTGGAGCGGCCGTGGGCGGACGCCCTCGCCGGACTGCTCGACGCGCCCGCCGCCGTGCTGGAGAGGTATCCGGCGGCGGGGGCCGGTGAGCGGGCGGAGCTGCTGCACGGGCTGCGCTCGGGCCTGCGGCGGGTGCAGCGCGAACTCGGCTGCCCGGACGCCGCGTTGCCGCAGACCCTGCTGTACGAGGACGTGAGCGCGGGCCGGGAGCTGGCCTGCCCGGAGCCTGCCTGGGCGGTGGCGGACGCCGGCGGCGGGGCGCTGCGCGCCGTCGAGCGGATCCTGCCGGCCTTCGACCTCACACTGGCCCAGCGGATCACCTTCGAGGGGTTCTTCACCGCCCGCTACGGCTCCGGGGGCCGCTGCGAGGACCTGCTGGGCCTGGTCCACGACTTCCACGAGGACTTCTTCGACCAGTACCTGTCGTTCACGGCCCGCCGTACGCCCTTCGACGCGCGCGGGGAGTACGTGCCCGAGGAGAACTGGCTCTCCCTGCCGGGCATCCGGGCCCTGGACGCGGCGCGGCGCGCCTTCGTCGGCCGGATGCGGGCGGCCTGGTCCGCGTACGGGGAGCATGGGGCGGGCGAACTGCGGCTCGACGAGGCGGACATCGAGGAGGTCGCGGGCGAACTGGAGGCGGCACTGCCCGGGTTCGCACCGCGCTGCCACCACCTCCAGCAGGCCCGCGATCAGGCCACCGGGGAGCGGCTGACCGTGCTGAACCGCTCGTACGGCGGGCTGTCCTTCCCCTTCAGCCGCTTCACCCACGTGTACGGGGAGGCCGGGCGCGGCCCGGAGCTGGCCGAGGGGTTGCGGGCGACCGCCGCCGAAGTCACCCCGGAGGGTGCGGTGTTCGCGGAGGTCACAGGCGGCCCGGTGACCACCAACCTCAACCTGCACGGCCGGCTGACCGACTACGAGATCGTCTGCCCGGGTGAGAGCGGCACCCTGCCGGAGGACCGCCGGCTGCACCTCGACGACCTGTACGCCGAGCACGTGCCGGACACCGGCCGGGTGGTGCTGCGCTCGCACCGGCTCGGCCTCGAGGTGATCCCGGTCTACCTCGGCTATCTCGTACCGCTGGCCCTGCCCGCGATCCCGCGGACGCTCCTGCTGCTCTCCCCCTCCTCGATGTCCCCGCTGGACGTGTGGGCCGGGGTGCCGGAGGGGGACGCGCAGGGCGGGGTGCGCACCCGGCCGCGCGTCGTGCTCGGGGACCTCGTGCTGAGCCGGCGCAGCTGGACCACCACGGCCGGTGAACTTCCGGTGCAGGGTGCCCAGGAGGCCGGGCACTTCCTGGACTGGCAGCGCTGGCGGCGGGCGCACGGGCTGCCGGAGCGGGTGTTCGCGACCGTTTCCGCCGGGCCTTCCGCGCTGGGGGCCAAACCGCAGTACGTGGACTTCTCCAGCCTGCTCTCGCTCGCGGCGTTCGAGCCGCTGCTGCGCGATCCGGGCCACAGGGTGGTCTTCCGCGAGATGCTCCCGGACCCCGGCGGCCTGCACACGTACTCCGGGCACGGCGCCCACGTCGCCGAACTCGCCGTCGAGACCTTCACCACCCTCATCCGACGCCCGGAAGGCGGACCCCGATGTCAGAACTGACCGAGGCGCGCGGCGCCGGCGAGCGCGGTGCGTGGCAGGCCGTGCACATCTTCTACGCCGCCAACCCGACGCCCCTGCTGGTGCAGTGCGTGCGCCCGCTGGTCGCCGGCCTGTCGCGCGACGGGCTGCTCGCCGGGCACTTCTTCATCAACTACTGGCTGGAGGGCCCGCACGTACGGCTGCGCCTGCGCCCCGCGACGCCCGGGGCCGAGCCCGAGGTGCGCCGCCGCACGGAGGAGGCCGTCGCGGCCTTCCTCAAGGCCCGGCCCGCTCTCTACGAGGTCGACTCCGGCTTCCTCAACGAGTTCTACAACACCCTCTTCGACATCGAGTCCCCCGAGGGCGACCGGGCCGCGTTCATGGGCCCCGACGGCCGGATGAACCTTCGGCCCAACAACAGCCACGCGTACGAGCCGTACGAGCCCGAGTACGGAAAGTACGGCGGCCCGGCCGGAGTCGAGCTCGCCGAATGGCATTTCGCGCACTCCAGCGACCTCGTCATGGACGCGCTGAGCGGGATGAACCTGCACCTGCGGACCGTGCTGCTGGGCACGTCGGCGCAGCTGATGATGGTGATGGCGGGGGTGTTCCTGCCCGACCGGGAGGAGCTCGGCGGCTACCTCGACCGCTACTACGAGTTCTGGCACCGGGCGTTCCCCGGCACCGGGTTCATCGGCTCGGCCGAGTACGACCGTACGTACGGGCAGACCGGGCCCGGGATCGCGCGCCGCTTCGCCGCCGTCCGCGAGGCGCTCGCCGAAGGGGAGACGGGCCGGCTCCCCGGCTTCCTGGCCGGGTGGGCGGAGCACTGCCGCGAGCTGCGCGGGCGGGCCGAGGAGCTCGCGAAGGCCGGGGAGCTGGTCTTCCGCTCCTGGGACGGCACCCGCGACGAGCGGGTGAGCGACCCGGCGGCGGCCCTGCCGCTGCTGCTCTCCCCGTACATGCACATGACCAACAACCGGCTGCACGTCACCATCCGGGACGAGGCCTATCTCGCACACCTGCTGGGCCGGGTGCTGCGCGAGGGCGCCGACGGCCCGGCCGGGGCGGTCAGGGCGTGAGCACCGCCGCCGGAATGCCGGAGCACCGGCCGGCGCTGCGCCCGGGCATCCTGCTGTCCCCGCCGCTGCTGAACGGGCCGGCCGTGGTCCACCTGGTCAAGGACCCGGTGTCCGGGGCCTCGTTCGAGATCGGCCCGAAGGAGTTCTTCCTCGTCTCCCGCCTCGACGGGACCCGTACGCTCGCGGAGATCGGCGTGGCGTACGGGGAGGCCTTCGGGCGCCGGCTCGGCGAACGGAACTGGCAGCAGCTGCTGGCCCTGCTCGGAACCCGGCGGCTGCTCGCGGGCGGTCCGCCGCCCGCCGCGCCGGAGGCCGCCGGCCCACCGCGGACCGGGAACCTGCTGCGGGGCACCCTGCGGCTGGTCGCGGACGCCGACGCGACCACGGCCCGGCTGCACCGGTTCCTGCGGCCCGCCCTGCACCCGGCGGTACTGGGCCTGCTGCTCCTCGGCTGCCTGGCGATGGAGGGGGTGCTCGCCGCCTCGGCCGGTGGGCTCCTGCGCGATCTGTGGTGGCTGGCCTCGCACCCGGTGCCGCTGCTGGCCGTGGCCACCCTGCTGTGGCTCAGTACGGTGCTGCACGAGTTCGCGCACGGGATCGCCGCCCGCCACGTCGGCGGGACCGTGGGCGAGATCGGGCTGCGCTGGCGGCTGCCCGTCGCCATCATGTACTGCACCGTCGACAACTACCGCTATCTGCGCCGCCGCCGGGACCAGCTGGCCGTCGCCGCGGCCGGGGCCTTCGCCAACCTGCTCTTCCTGCTGCCGTTCTTCGGCTGGTGGACGGCGCTGGCCCCCGGTGACGCCACCGGCAGGGTGCTCGGCGCGCTGCTGCTGCTCGGCAGCGCCCAGGCCCTCGTCAACCTCGTCCCGCTGCCGCCGCTGGACGGCTACACGATGCTCGGCCACGCGCTGCGCGTGACCCGGCTGGCGCCCGCCGGATCCGCGTACGTGCGGCTGCGGCTGCGCGACCGGGCCGCGGCGGCCGGCTATCCGGCGCGGGCCCGCCGGATCTACCTCGGCTACGCCATCGGCTCGACCGTCCTCGTCCTGCTGGCGGCCTGCGCCCTGACGGCCGCCGCCTGGTACGCGATCGCCGCCGCCTCCTCCGTTTCTCCTTCCTGATCCCCGCATCCGCGACAACACCGAGGGAATGCACCGCCCATGACGACCGACAGCACCCAGCCCTCCGACTCCTCGGCCATCGCCGTCCGCGACGTACGCAAACGCTACGGCGACCGCCAGGCCGTGGACGGGGTCTCCCTCGACGTCCGGCGCGGCGAGTTCTTCGGACTGCTCGGCCCCAACGGCGCGGGCAAGACCACCCTCATCGAGATCATGGAAGGACTGCGGCAGGCCGATTCCGGCACGGTCCGGGTCCTGGACCACAGCCCCTGGCCGCGCAACACCGCGCTGCTGCCCCGGATGGGCGTGCAGACCCAGGCCTCGGCCTTCTTCGTACGGCAGAGCGCGCGCGAGCACCTGGCCACCGTCGCCGGGCTGTACAGCGCCGGACCGCAGGCCGTGGACCACACCCTGGAGACCGTGGGGCTGACCGGGCAGCGCGACGTACTGGTCGAGAACCTCTCGGGCGGGCAGCGCCAGCGCCTGGCCATCGCCTCGGCGCTGGTCCACGGCCCGGAGCTGATCTTCCTGGACGAGCCGACGGCCGCCCTCGATCCGCAGGCCCGCCGCGATCTGTGGGAGGTGCTGCGCGTCCTCAAGAGCGAGGGCCGCACGATCGTCTACACCACCCACCACCTCGACGAGGCCGAGGCCCTCTGCGACCGGGTGGCCATACTCGTCGACGGCAAGGTGGCCGCCCTGGACTCCCCGCACCGGCTGGTCACCGCCGCCGGAGCCCCCTCCCGGCTCCTGCTGCCCGTCGGCAGGATCGAGCTGGAGCGGGCCCGGGCCCTGCCCGGGGTGGACCGGGCGAGCCTGCAGGGCGGCTCGCTGGTCCTGGAGACCGCCGCGCCCGGCAAGGTGCTCCAGGCCGTCGACGCGCTGACCGGACTCGACGGGGTGCTGACCCGTACGGCCACGCTGGAGGACGTCTACCTCGAACTCACCGGCCACGCCCACCCCGAACACCCCGCGCACCCCCACACCACGGAGTCCCAGGCATGAGCGCGTACACGGCCCTGACCGCCGCCGGCTACCGGGCACAGGTCCGGGACAAGGCCACCCTCTTCTTCACCTTCGCCTTCCCCCTGCTCTTCCTCGTCGTGTTCGGCCTGATCTTCAGCGGGCAGGACGTGGAACAGAGCGGCCGCCCGTACATCTCGTACATCGCGCCGGGCGTGATGTCGTGGGGCGTCGCCAACGCCGCTGTGTTCGGGATCGCGTTCACGCTGATGCAGTGGCGGCGCGACGACCTGCTCCGGCTGATCCGGCTCACCCCGACCCCGCTGACGACCGTCCTGGCCTCGCGGTACGTGCTGGCGCTCGTCGTCGGCGTCGTCCAGGCCGCGGTGTTCGTCGCGGTCGCGATGCTGCCCGGCTTCGGGCTGGAGCTGGACGGGCGCTGGCCGCTGGTGCTGCCCGCGCTGGTCCTCGGCATCACCGCGTTCATGGCGATCGGCGTGATCGTCGGGACGTACGCCAACACCCCCGAGGCGGTCGCCGCGATCGCCAACTGCATGATGGTGCCGATGGCGTTCCTGTCCGGCTCCTTCCTGCCGCTGGACATGATGCCTTCCTGGCTCCGGTCGGTCTCCCGGGTGCTGCCGCTGCGCTACCTCAACGACGCGGCGACGGGCGCGCTCACCGGCTCAGGCTCGCTCGGGGCGATCGGCGTCGGCTGTGCGGCCCTGGCCGGCTTCGCCCTGCTGTTCGGCGCGATCGGACTCAAGACCTTCCGCTGGAGCAACCGGACATGACCGACACGACGGCGACCCTCCCGGCCTCCCCGCTGGAGGCCACCCGGCGCGCACTCGCCGCGGCACTGGCCGGGCTCGGCGCCGGCGTGGTCACCCTGGGCGTCCACGACGCCCTCGGGCCGCGCACCGCCGACCCGTTCGCGCAGGTGCGCCCGGCGGCCACCGTCCACCTCAGCGGCCGGGCCGTGCTGATCGGCCCCTGGGGCGGGGACGGCTCCGCCCCGGCCTGCGGCCAGTGCCTGGCGATGCGCTGGCAGCGGCTGCGCAGCCGCAGCGAGCGCGACGCCCTGGAGACCGGCAGCGGGCCGCCCACCCCGGTGGCCGCGCGGTGGCCACTGCTCACCCCCGCCCTGCGGGACGCCGCCTACGCGCTCCACCAGGCGGTGTTCGGCGGGTACGTGCGCGCCCCCGGACCGGCGGCGGCCGACCGGGCCCTGCCCCAGGTCACCCGGCTGGACCTGGAGACCCTCCAGGTCCGCACGTACCCCCTGGCCGCCGACCCGCTCTGCCCCGACTGCGGGCCGCGCGGAGCCGACGGCCCGGCTCCCTTCACCCCCGTCCGCCGGCCCAAGCCCGCCCCGGGAGCGCGGCGGCTGTGCGCGGCCGACTCGTACCCGATGCCGTACGCGGCGCTGGCCAACCCGGTGAGCGGGGTCCTCGGCGGGGGCACCTGGACCGACATCACCTCGCCCACGACCGCGCCCGTCGCCGGCAGTGTCTTCATGCGCGGCTACGCGGGCCTGACCGACGTCACCTGGAGCGGTCAGGCCAACCGCTACACCGCCAGCCGCGACCTGGCGTTCCTCGAAGGGCTGGAGCGGTACGCCGGCACCCACCGCCGCACCGGGAGCCGGCTGCTCACCGCCTCCTACACCGAGTTGGGCGACCGGGCGCTGAACCCGGCGGAGTGCGGGTTCTACGCTCCGCGGACCTACCGCGAGGATCCGCTGGTCTCGCCCTTCGACCCGGAGCGGCCGATCCCGTGGGTGTACGGGCATTCGCTGCGCAACGACCGGCCGGTGCTGGTCCCGGCACGGCTGGTGCACTACAGCGCGGGGCTGGCCGCCGACAACTTCGTCTTCGAGTGCTCCAACGGCTGCGCGATCGGCAGCTGTACGGAGGAGGCGCTGCTGGGCGCGCTGCTGGAACTGATCGAGCGGGACGCCTTCCTGCTGGCCTGGTACGCCGGACTGCCGCTGACCGAGATCGACCTGGCCTCGGTACCCGGGCGGGCGGTCCGGACGATGGCCGACCGGGCCGCTCTCCAGGGGTACGAGGTGCACGCGTTCGACAACCGGATCGACCTGGCGGTGCCCGTGGTCACCGGGCTCGCGATACGCCGGGACGGCGGCCCGGGCCTGTTCGCCTTCGGCGCGGGCGCGGCGCTCGATCCGGCGGCCGCCGTGGAGGCCGCGCTCTCCGAAGTCCTCACCTACATCCCGCACCTGCCCCGGCAGGTCGCGGAGCGCCGGGGTGAACTGGAGGCGATGGTAGGCGACTTCGGCCTGGTGCGGCACCTCAAGGACCACGCCCAGCTGTACGGGCTGCCCGCGATGGCCCCGTACGTACGGCCGTACACGGAGCCGGCGGGCATCCGGCCGCTGGACGCGCTGTACCGGTCGTGGCTGCACCCGCCGGACGGCTCGGGCGGGCGGCCGGCCACCGGGGATCTCCGCGATGATCTGCTGTGCTGTGTGTGTGAGTTGACGGACGCCGGGCACGATGTGATCGTCGTCGACCAGACCACTCCCGAGCAGCTGCGGATCGGGCTGCGCACGGTGTGCGCGGTGGTGCCCGGGCTGCTGCCGATCGACTTCGGCTGGTCGCGGCAGCGGGCTCCGTACCTGCCGCGGCTGCGGACGGCGCCGCGCCGGGCGGGGCTGCGGGAGACGGATCTGACGGAGGCGGAGATCCGGATGGTCCCGCACCCGTTCCCCTGACCCCGCCTCCTCCTCGTACGACGGTGCCCCGGTCCCCGCGCAGTGCGCGGGGACCGGGGCACCGGTGTGCCTGCGGTCCGACCCGGGGTCAGGCGCTACAGGAGGTCGTGCTGGTGGTGGAGGAGCAGGTCGAGGTAGAGCTGCAGCTCGTGGAACCGGCGAGCACGACCTCGCTGGCGTCCGAGTAGTCGGAGATCTCGAACGTCTCGGATTCGAGTTCGAGGATCTCGTCGGCGAGCGAGGCGAGGGGCGACTTCTCCATGATGGCTCCTTCGGTCGGTGGGCGGGGGTGTGCCGCCCCTCCATCAGAGCGGGTCGCGCCGTCAGCTCACCCCCCGGACCGCTGGCACCTCTCTGACAGGAAGTGTCAGCGCCCTGACGCATCCGCCCCGCGGGCCCTGTCCGACCATGGGTCCATGCTCTCCGCTCTGATCAGGCCGCTGACCACGCTCTACCTGGAACTGCACCGGGATCCCGAGCTGTCGGGCGAGGAGCGGCGCACGGCGGCCCGGTTCGCCGACGCGCTCGAAGCCGAGGGGTACGCGGTGACGCGCGGGATCGGCGGGCACGGCGTCGCCGGAGTGCTGCGGAGCGGCGACGGGCCGACGGTGCTGCTGCGCGCCGAGCTCGACGCCCTGCCCGTACGGGAGACGACGGGGCTGCCGTACGCGAGCGAGGGCGACGCGGCGCACGCCTGCGGGCACGATCTGCACCTGGCCGCGGCGGCCGGGGCCGCCGCCCTGCTGGCCCGGGAGCGGAGCGGCTGGCGGGGCACGCTCGTCGTGGTCGGCCAGCCCGCCGAGGAGACCCTGGAGGGGGCCCGGGCCATGCTGGCGGACGGGCTCTACGAGCGGGTCGGACGGCCCGATGCCGTGCTGGCCCAGCATGCCGCTCCGCTGCCGGCGGGGATGGTGGCGCACGGGTACGGCCCGATGACCGCCGGGAGCGTCACCTTCCAGATCGTGGTGCACGGCCGCGGCGGCCACGCCGGAGCCCCGCACCTGACCGTGGACCCGGTGGTGACGGCCGCCCACGTGGTGGCCCGGCTGCAGACGGTGGTGGCGCGCGAGGCGGCCCCATCGGAGCAGGTGGCCGTCACCGTCGGCTCGTTCCGGGCGGGCGAGCGTGCGAACGTCGTGCCCGACCGGGCCGAGCTGGGCGTCACCGTACGGGCGGCCGGGGAGGCCGCGCTGACCCGGGCGGCGGCCGCCGTGGAGCGGATCGTCCGCGCCGAGTGCGCCGCCTCGGACTGCCCGCGGGAGCCGGAGATCGTCCGCGTCGGCTCCTCCCCCGTCACCCATCCCGATCCGGCGACGACCGCGGCCGTACGGGAGGCGCACGCGGCGGAGTTCGGCGCGGAGCGGGTGGCCATGTGGCCGCCGTCGCTGGCCACGGAGGACTTCGGGCTGTTCGGCGACGCGGGCCGGACGCTGCACGGGGCGCAGGGGGTGCGCCTCGCCTACTGGATGCTGGGCGTGATCGGCCCGGCGGCCTGGTCGGCGGCGCCCGGTACGACGGCGGCGGAGAAACTGGCCGTCCTGCCGGCCAACCACGCGCCGGATTTCGCACCGGACGTGCGCACGGCGCTCCCGGCGGGCGTACGGGCGCTGCGGGCGGCGGCGCTGAACTGCCTCGGTTCGCCCCGATAGACGGCCGTACGCCATCCGCGTCGCATTCAGGCCATTTCGCACGATCCGAGAACCGTGCGCCGGGGTGGCGGCGTCGGTGGGTTGAGCTGCTCGGCAACCGAACACGGCGAAAGGTCCGAACGATGTTCAAGTCTCCGGCCAAGGCCAAGCGCACCGCCTCCCTCGCCCTCGCGGCCACCGCCGCGACGGCCGCACTCACCCTCGCCCTCGTCACCAGCGCCTCCGCGACCGCCGGCGCGGGCACGCCCCGGGACGGCCGGGCGGCCGCCGCGGCCCCGTCCGTGTCCGGCAGCCCGGAGGGCGCGTTCTCCCGGATCGCCACCTTCTACGGGGCGTACATCGACGCGGTCTACGACAACGACGGCACGCGCGCGAAGCAGCTGCGGGCCGCCTACCTCTCCGCGCCGCTCCAGCGCGAGCTGGCGCGGTGGGAGGAGACCAACCACGCGGACGGCGTGCTGCGCGCCCAGAACGTGCCGCTGGAGTGGAAGGTCACCTACGTCGACAGCGGCATGGGCAAGACCAACGCCACCGTCACCCTGACCTGGAGCGGCACGGACACCACCCGGCTCCACGTCCAGGCCGATCTGAAGACCCGGAAGATCCTCTCCATCACGGACTGACGACGCTCCGGACATGCGGGTGGGGGCCACCGCCGGCGGCCCCCACCCGGTCGAGTACGCGCTGCGGCTACGCGCCGCTCGCCTCGAGCATGTCCTCGCGCTCGACGATCTTCACGCGCTCACGGCCCTCGGGCTCGCCGAGCGCCTTCTCGGCCGCGTCGAGCTTGTGCCAGCCCTCCCACGTCGTGAAGCGGACGTTCCGCTCGGCCAGGAAGGCCTCGACGGCCTCCGGCGCGGGCGCCGCGGGGTTCTGCAGGCGGCCGTCGGCGTGGTCCGCGAGGAGGTTCGCGACCGTCTCGTTCGCGTCGCCCTTGGTGTGGCCGATGAGGCCGATCGGACCGCGCCGGATCCAGCCGGTGACGTACGTGGACTGCAGGTGCGCGCCGGCTTCGATCACGCGGCCGCCCTCGTCCGGGACCGTACCGCTCGCGACGTCCCACGGGAGCTTGGGCAGTTCGTCGGAGAGGTAGCCCACGGCGCGGTAGACGGACCGGACGTCCCAGTCGGTGAACCGGCCGGTGCCCTTGACGTTGCCCGTGCCGTCGAGCTCGGTGCGCTCGGTGCGCAGGCCGACGACCTTGCCGTCCTCGCCGAGGATCTCGGCGGGCGACTCGAAGAAGTGCAGGAAGAGCTTGTGGGGGCGCTCGCCGATGTCGCGGATCGCCCAGTTCTCCAGGGTCTTGGCGACCATGTCCGCCTGCTTGTTGGAGCGGCGGGTGGCGATCGAGCCCTCGTCGTAGTCGATGTCCTCGGGGTTGACGATGACCTCGATGTTGGGCGAGTGGTCGAGCTCGCGCAGCTCCATCGGGCTGAACTTGGCCTGCGCCGGGCCGCGGCGGCCGAAGACGTGGACCTCGAGCGCCTTGTTGGCCTTGAGTCCGTCGTGGACGTTCGCGGGGATCTCGGTCGGCAGCAGCTCGTCGGCGGTCTTCGCGAGGATGCGCGCGACGTCGAGGGCGACGTTGCCGACGCCGAGCACGGCGACCTTCTCGGCCTCCAGCGGCCAGGTGCGCGGGACGTCGGGGTGGCCGTCGTACCAGGAGACGAAGTCGGCAGCGCCGTAGGAGCCGTCGAGTTCGACGCCCGGTATGGCGAGCGCGCGGTCGGCGGTCGCACCGGTGGAGAAGATCACGGCGTCGTAGAACGAGTGGAGTTCGTCGAGGCTGATGTCGTTCGGGTAGTCCACGTTGCCGAACAGGCGGACCTGCGGCTTGTCGAGCACCTGATGGAGGGCGGTGATGATGCCCTTGATCCGCGGGTGGTCGGGGGCGACGCCGTAGCGGATCAGGCCGAAGGGGGCGGGCATCCGCTCGAACAGGTCGATGGAGACACCCGGCTCGGCGGCCGCCTCGGACTTCAGCAGCGCGTCAGCGGCGTAGATTCCGGCGGGGCCGGCACCGACGATTGCTACCCGGAGGGGGCGAGGCATGACTGGTTCCCTTCGACCGAAAAACACTGGATCACGGGAAACCATAAACTAAGGGAACCCTAACCCAGCACCCGCCCCCCGTTTATGACCCTATAACCAGAACTTATGACCTTCCCAAGACATCCTTGGGGGTGGCGGTCACACTGGACCCAGGAGGCACTCAGGAGGTACCGCATGGATCCGGTCGCGGCACTGGAGCGGATCGCCTACCTGCTGGAGCGCGGGCAGGCGCCGACCTACCGGGTGCAGGCCTTCCGGAAGGCCGCGGCCGCCCTCGTACGGATGGGCGAGCCCGAGGTACGGGAACGGGCCGGGGCCGGGACCCTCGAAGCGGTCAGGGGCATCGGGCCGAAGACCGCCCAGGTGGTGCGGGAGGCGGTCGGCGGAAACATCCCCGCCTACCTGCAGACCCTGGAGGACGAGGTCGCCGCGCACCCCGAGGGCCCGCCGGCCGGCCCCGCCGCCCTCGCGCTGCACGCGGCCCTGCGCGGGGACTGCCATCTGCACTCCGAGTGGTCCGACGGCGGCAGCCCGATCGAGGCCATGGGCCGGGCGGCGGCCGCACTGGGCCACGAGTGGGCCGTACTCACCGACCACTCGCCGAGCCTGACCGTCGCCCGCGGACTCTCGCCGGAGCGGCTGCGCGAGCAGCTGGACGTGGTGGCGGAGTTGAACGGGGCATGGGCGCCCTTCCGGCTGCTGACCGGCATCGAGTGCGACATCCTGCTCGACGGCTCGCTGGACCAGGAGCCGGAACTGCTGGACCGGCTGGACCTCGTGGTCGGGTCCGTCCATTCGAAGCTGCGGATGGAGTCGCCCGCGATGACGCGCCGGCTGCTGGCCGCCGTGCGCAATCCCCTGATGGACGTCCTGGGCCACTGCACGGGACGGCTGGTGACGGGGCGCACCCGCCCCGAGTCTCAGTTCGACGCCGAGGCGGTGTTCGCCGCCTGCGCGGAGTCCGGGACCGCCGTGGAGATCAACAGCCGGCCCGAGCGGCTGGACCCGCCGCGCCGGCTGCTGCGGTCGGCCGTGGAGTCCGGGGCCCTGTTCGCGATCGACACGGACGCGCACGCTCCGGGCCAGCTGGACTGGCAGCTCACCGGGTGCGAGCGGGCCGTGGAGTGCGGAGTGCCGGCCGAGCGGGTCGTGAACACCTGGCCCCGGGAGCAGCTGCTGGAGTGGACCCGGACCCGGCGACCACCGGCGACCGCGGCCGCCTGAGCCCGGCGGCTTCAGCCCGGCGGAGCCCGGCGGCTTCAGCCCGGCCCCGCCAGGCCGGCCCCGCGGACCACCAGCAGCACGACGTCGGCGCCGGCGACCGCCATCGTCGCCAGGAACGGGATCCGGCTCCGGCCGGTCGACCGCCCGGCCCCGAGGAGTACCGCCGCGGCCGTCGCCGCGAGCAGCGCCCAGCCGTACGGCGGCACCCGCCCCGGCGGTCCGGCGACCAGGGCCGCGGCCGAGCCGAGCACCAGCAGGCCCCCGACGGCCGCCGAGCCCCGTGCGCCGATCCGGTGCGGCAGCCCCGACACCCCCGTGGCCAGGTCGTCCTCGATGTCGGGCAGCACGTTGGCGAAGTGCGCGCCCGCGCCCAACAGGGCCGCCGCCACCGTCAGCCACCAGGGCGGCCACGGCGCCCCCGGCAGACCGAGGGTGACGAAAGCGGGGAGCAGCCCGAAGGCGAGGGCGTACGGGAGCCACGAGAGGGCGGTGCTCTTCAACCACAGGTTGTACGCCCAGGCGGCGGCCACCCCGCACAGGTGCGCGCAGCCGGCGAGCCGTCCGCCGGCCAGCGACAGCGGAACGCAGAGCAGCAGGGCCGTGAACGCCGCCGCCGTCACCGCGGCGGGCCGGACGGCGCCGGAGACCAGCGGTTTGTCGCGGCGGCCGGTCGCCAGGTCCCGGCGCAGGTCCACCCGGTCGTTGCACCAGCCCACCGACAGCTGGCCCGCGGCCACCGCGGCCACGGTGACCCCGGCCCCGGGGAGGCCGCGGCCCACGGCCGCGGCCAGGGCGGCGGCCAGGAGCGTCACGGCGGCCGCGGGCACCGGGTGACAGGCTCTGAGCAGGCCGAACAGGTGGGACACGGCGGGCCGCGGCGGGCCGGTCCCGGCCGTCACTGCGGGCGCGGGAAGAGTTTCGTCTGCGGCTTCGGCTCTGGCACGGGGCACGCGGTCACGCTATGCCGCGCCGCGCCCGGTATGCGGCATTCCTCATGAAGTGTCAGTTATTCCCTATGTTGGGCCAATGACGCGTGTCCTGGCTGTGAGCAGTGTGTTCCCGCCCCACCGCTATCGGCAGTCCGAGATCGCGACGGCGCTCGCCCGCTTCCTTCCGCAGGGAGCCGACACCGCCCTCCTCCACCGGCTGCACGCCGCGGTGGGCGTCGACTCCCGCCACCTCGCGCTCCCCCTGGAACGCTACGGTCCGTCGAACGACTTCGGCGGGACGAACGCCCTCTTCCTGGAGAGCGCCGAGGAGCTCGGCACCCGCGCCGTCGAAGCCGCCCTCGCCACGGCCGGGCTGACGGCCCGCGAGGTCGACCTGGTCATGTCGACCACGGTCACCGGGCTCGCCACGCCCTCGCTGGAGGCCCGCATCGCCGGGCGGGCCGGTCTGCGCCCCGACGTGAAACGGCTCCCGCTCTTCGGCCTCGGCTGCGCGGCGGGCGCCGCCGGGCTCGGCCACCTCCACGACCATCTGACGGGCCGCCCCGATCACGCGGCCCTGCTGCTGTCCACCGAGCTCTGCTCGCTCACCCTCCAGCCCTCGGACACCTCCGTGGCGAACCTGGTGGCCGGGGCCCTCTTCGGCGACGGGGCAGGGGCCCTGCTCGCGGTGGGCCGCGGCCATCCGCTGCACGGCACGCGACCGGGGCCCTCGGTCGTGGCCGCGCGCAGCCGCCTCTACCCCGGCACCGAGGGGCTCCTCGGCTGGGACATCGGCCACTGGGGCTTCCGGATGGTGCTGGGCCGGGAACTGCCCGCCCTGGTCCGGCTGCACGTGGCCGAGGAGGTCGAGACCTTTCTCGCCCGGCACGACCTCAAGCCGCCGGACGTCGACGCGTGGATCGTCCACCCCGGCGGGCCGAAGGTCCTCGACGTGCTGGCGGACGCGCTGGGACTGCCCGACTCCGCCTTCGCGGCGAGCCGGCGCTCCCTCGCGGACGCGGGCAACCTCTCCTCGGCGTCGGTCCTGCACATCCTGAACGCGATCGAGGCCTCCGGACCGCCCGCACCGGGCTCCGTCGGGCTGATGATCGCCTTCGGACCGGGCTTCGCCTCCGAACTCGTCCTCCTGCGCTGGTGACCCCATGTCCGTGACATCGACCCCCTCAATGGAACCGTACCTGCTCCTCATCGGCCTGGTCGCGCTCGAGCGGCTCGCCGAACTCGCGACGGCCCGGCGCAACACCCGCCGGAGCCTGTCGCGCGGCGCCATCGAGTATGGCCGCGGCCATTACCCCGCCATGGTCGCCCTGCACACCGCGCTGCTCCTGGGCTGTGTGGTGGAACCGCTCGTCGCCGACCGCCCGTTCCTGCCCGCACTGGGCTGGCCCGCCCTCGCCCTCGTGATCGCCGCCCAGGGACTGCGCTGGTGGTGCATCGCCACCCTCGGCCCGCAGTGGAACACCCGGGTCCTGGTCGTCCCGGGACGGCCGCTGGTGGCGGCCGGTCCGTACCGGCTGCTGCGCCACCCGAACTACGTCGCCGTCGTCGTGGAGGGCGCGGCGCTGCCGCTCGTCCACACCGCCTGGGTGACGGCGGCCGCCTTCACCCTGCTGAACCTCCTGCTGCTCGGCGTACGCATCCGCTGCGAAGAGGACGCCCTCGCACATGCCGCGCCCGTCTACCGCAGCCCGGTACCGGCGGACGGCCGGGCCCGGTGATCGACCTGCTCGTCGCGGGCGGCGGCCCGGCCGGGCTGGCCACGGCCATCCACGGGGCGCTGGCCGGGATGGAGGTCGTGGTCCTGGAGCCGCGTCCCACCCCGATCGACAAAGCCTGCGGCGAGGGCCTGATGCCGGGGGCCGTACGCGGCCTGCAGGGGCTGGGCGTGTCCGTGCCGGGCCGGCCCTTCCACGGGATCCGCTACCTGGACGGGGTGAGCGGCCTGCACGCGGAAGGACGCTTCCGCACCGGGCCGGGTCTCGGCACCCGCCGTCCCGTCCTCCAGGCCGCGCTGGCGCAGCGGGCCGAGGAGCTGGGCGTACGGGTGCTCGCGGGGCGCGTCGGCGAGGTCCGCCAGGACGCGGACCGGGTCGGTGCGGCAGGCCTGACCGCCCGCCACCTCGTGGCGGCGGACGGCCTGCACTCCCCCGTCCGGCGCGCTCTGAACCTGGCCGCGCCGCCCGCCCCCGGTCTGCCGCCCCGCTACGGGCTGCGCCGCCATTACGCGGTGGAGCCCTGGAGCGACCTGGTGGAGGTCCACTGGTCGGCGCACTGCGAGGCGTACGTGACCCCGCTGGGGCCCGACCGGGTCGGCGTCGCGGTGCTCACCACCGAGCGCGCCCCCTTCGACGTACAGCTGGCCCGGTTCCCCCTGCTGTGCGCGCGGCTGGCCGGGTCCGCCGGCTCGGCGGTGCGCGGCGCCGGACCGCTGCGCCAGCGGGCCCGGGTACGGGTCGCGGGGCGGGTGCTGTTCGTCGGCGACGCCGCGGGGTACGTGGACGCGCTGACCGGCGAGGGGCTGACCCTGGCAGTGACGGCGGCGGGTGAACTCGTGCGCTGCGTACGGGAGGGCCGGCCGCAGGCGTACGAGCGGGCCTGGCGGGAGCTGTCGCGCAGCTACCGCGCCCTGACCGCGTCCTTGCTCTGGGCGCGCCGGCAGCCCCGGCTGGCGGGGCGGATCGTTCCGTTGGCGGCGCGGCTGCCCCGGGTGTTCACGCACGGGGTCAATCTGCTCGCGTAGCGCGTCCGGCGGCGTGGCCACCCGTGCGCACGCATGCCGCGGGGGCGGAACCGGAGCACGTGGCGCCGGTCCCGCCCCCGTCGCGCGGTCAGCCGCCGGCGCCCGCCCGGGCCCGGGGCGTCCGGTTCCCGAGCGCCAGACCGGCCAGGACTGCGGCGGCCGCGGCGCAGAACACCGCCGCGACGCCCGCCCAGGTCTGGGAGGCGCTCACCGCACCCTCCAGCGGGTCGAAGGCCGCGAGGCCGCCGACGACGTGCAGGACGACGACGGCGAGGGCTCCCACGGCACCGGCCCGCCACGCTCCGGCCGTGTCGCGCGCCGCGATCAGCGCGCCGAGCCCGAGGCACAGCACGGTGGCGAGGAGCGGCAGGAAGGCGGTCGGGGTCTCGGACGACAGCGCCGTCACGTCACCCGGCAGGTGCAGGACGCCGCAGACCAGCAGGGCCGCCGCCACGGGCCGGCGCAGCCGGTGGCGCAGCGGGCCGGAGGGGGCGGGGGCCGCCGCGGTCCGGTTGCCGTCGGGGCCGCGCCCGTACTTTCGGCGGTACTCCGTGAGGGACTCGTACCGCTCGTCGTCGTAGGGGTCGTCGAACGGCTCTTCGGCCGGAGGCTCGGGCCGTTGCGCGTACCGCCGCCCGTCCTGCGGCCGTGGTCCGACCGGGACGGCGGGGACCGCCGGCGGCCGGGCCGGGTGCACGGACGGGACGACCGGTACGGCCTGGTCGGCCCCCGGGGACCGGTCGGCCGAGCCGGGGGGCGCGGGCGGGACGGGGTGCGCGGGCTCGGGGCCCTGCGCCGTCGGCGCGGGGCCCGGGGGCGGCACGCGGTCCTCGTCCGTCCCGAGGATGCCGACCGGCAGGGCCACGTCCTGGACCGGGCGTCCGACGGCGGCCGCCCGCAGCGTCTGGTGGCCGTGGCCCGGGCCCGGGCCGGTCTCCTCGAGGAGGTTCACCGGTTGGGCCACTTCCTCGAGGGGCCGGCAGGTGCCGGCCGTCTCCGGCAAGGTGCGTACGGGCGCGGTCCCCGTCGGGGTCGGTGCGCTGGTGGGACCGGGGGCGTGGGGCTCGCGGGGGTCGTCGTCCTGCGCCGTCGCCGCGAGCGTGATGGGGTCGTTCATGGAAAGCTCCGTTCGCCGACGCGCGGGTCTGCACATCGCACGCCGGTCAACGTGCGTCATGGAATGCGCACGCCCGGTCACCATTCAGCGGCACCGCGCGCCGCTGCGCCATACGGGGCGGGCAAACGGGGGAGCCGTCCACCCGGCCGGCCAGCGGGGGCGACGGTTCGAGATGCGCCCGCGCGGCGCTGCTGGTTCGCTGAATCGGGCCTCCTTACCCCCACACCCGAGGAGTGATCATGAGCGCAGGCGAATCCCGCGGCCGGGTCCGGCAGTTGCGCGAGAAGGCGCAAGAGCTGAACACGGCGGCCGAACGCTCCACCGATCCGGAAGAGCGCCGAAGGCTCCAGGAGAAGGCCCGCCGGCTCCAGGAGCAGAGCGAGAAGGAAGACAGGATCGACGACCGGGGCATGGATCCCATGTAGCCCCGCGCCGGTTCCCCCATCGGCCGGTCGCCACACGGCACCGGCCGATGTCGCACGTCAGGTGACATGACGCCACGCCAGGAGGCGGTGCATGAAGGCTACGGAGGTACTGGCCGATGCGTACGGGCGCATCCGCGAGGTGGTGCACGAGGTGGTCGAGGGCCTCTCTGCCGAGGAGTTGAACGCGCGGATCGACCCGAAGGCGAACTCGATCGCGTGGCTGGTCTGGCACCTGACCCGGGTGCAGGACGACCACATGGCCGACGCGTCGGGTCTGGAGCAGGTCTGGACGGCGCAGGAGTGGTTCACCCGGTTCGCGCTGCCGCTGCCCGCCGAGGCCACCGGCTTCGGGCACACGGCCAAGCAGGTCGCAGCGGTCCTGGTCGAGTCGGACGAGCTGCTGCTCGGCTACTTCGACGCCGTCCACGAACGGACCACCGACTTCGTGCGGGGGCTCTCCGCCGCCGATCTGGACCGCGTGGTCGACACAGGCTGGGACCCGCCGGTCACCTT
Source organism: Streptomyces sp. NPDC059355 (assembly GCF_042752335.1). Classification (NCBI taxonomy): domain Bacteria; kingdom Bacillati; phylum Actinomycetota; class Actinomycetes; order Kitasatosporales; family Streptomycetaceae; genus Streptomyces; species Streptomyces sp. NPDC059355. The sequence continues at coordinate 141,719 of NZ_JBHYXN010000005.1, forward strand.
GGGGGCACGGCTGGTCAGCATCGTCTCCGACGACCTCCAGCACGCCGGCCAGGCGGCGTACGTACGGGGCGTTCTGCAGCGCGGATAGCGTCGTCCGGGGTACGCGGCCCGGGTACGCGGAGGACGGATGTTGACGACGAAAGGCGGTCGGTGGTGTCCCGTGCCCGCTTCGTACGACGCTGGAGCGCCGCGTACTGCGCCCTGCTGGTGCTTGCCGCCGGGGCCGCGGCGGCGCCCGCCGCAGCGGGTGCGGACGGGCCGGTCGTGGAGACCGACCGGGGCCCCGTACGGGGCACCGCGCACGGCGCGTACCGGACCTTCGAGGGGATCCCGTACGCGGCGCCGCCGACCGGCCCGCTGCGCTGGCGGCTTCCGCGGCCCGCCGCGCCTTGGACGGCCGTACGCGACGCCGGGGCGCCGGGGGCGCGCTGCGTGCAGCTGCCGACGGTGGGGCAGGGCGGGCCGAGCGGCTCCGAGGACTGCCTGTACCTGAACGTCACCGCACCGTCGCCGGGCGGGAGCGGACGCCCCGTCATGGTCTGGCTCCACGGCGGCGGCTTCGTCAACGGCGCCGGTGACGCGTACCGTGCGGAGCGGCCGACCGTCCGGGGCGGCGCCGTGGTCGTCACCGTCAACTACCGGCTCGGGATCTTCGGCCTCTTCGGGCATCCCTCGCTCGGCGGGGCCCCCGACTTCGCCATCGCCGACCAGCAGGCGGCGCTGCGCTGGGTGCGCTCCAACGCCGCCCGCTTCGGCGGCGACCCGGCCGATGTGACCCTGTTCGGGGAGTCGGCGGGCGGCTTCAGCGTCTGTGCGCACCTGACCTCACCGGCATCGGCCGGCCTGTTCCAGCGGGCGGTCCTGCAGAGCGGCTCCTGCTCGACCACCATGCTGCCCCGCTCGCTGCTGCCCACGCAGGCCCGGTACGAACCCTTCGTACCCGAGCCGCGCACCGTCGCGGAGGGGGTCGCGACGGCGTCCGGGCTGGGCTGCGACCGGCCGGAGCCGGCCGCCGTACTGGAGTGCCTGCGCGGTAAGGAAGCGGCGGCGCTCGCGACCCCGGAGCTGATGATGCGGTTCTCGCTCGTCTCCTACGGCAACGGCAACCGCGTACTGCCCGAGGAGCCCCGGCGGGCCCTGGAGGGCGGCCGCTTCCACCGGGTGCCCGTGATCGAGGGCATCAACCGGGACGAGATGCGGATCTTCCTGGCGCAGGGCCTGGGTGCGTTCCCCATCCCCGACGCGGCCGCCTACCGGGCCCGGGTGGAGCAGTCCTTCGGCGCCGCTGCCGTACCGGCCGTCGAGGCGCAGTACCCGGTGTCCGCGTATCCGACCCCGGCGATGGCCTGGGCCGCCGTGCTGTCCGACGCCTCGTTCATCTGCCCGGCGCTGCGGGACGCCCGGGCGATGGCGCGCCACGTGCCGGTGTACGCGTACCGGTTCAGCGACCGCGACGCGCCGAACTTCACCGGCCTGCCGGAGGTGCCGGGGTTCCCGTACGGTGCCTCGCACGGGCTCGAACTGCCCTACCTGTTCACGATGGATGCCGCCCTGACCGCTCCGCAGCGCGCGCTGTCGCAGCGGATGACGGCCGACTGGACGGCGTTCGCCCGCACGGGCAGGCCCCCGGCGTGGCCGCGGTTCGACTCGGCGGATTCGGTACTGTCCCTGGCACCGGGCCCGGGCGGGATCCACCCGGTGAACGGCCCGGCCGAGCACCACTGCACGTTCTGGAACGCCCGGTGGCCGTGAGCGCGCGTCACCACGCCGAGGTGGCGATGACCTCCCCTTCGCCCGTACGCACGGACACGGTGCCGTGGTCCTGGTACACCTGCCGCCGCCAGGACACGAACACGTCCGCCACCCGACGGCCGTCCTCGGCCAGGCCCTTGCCCACGGCCCGGGTCGTGAAGGTCACGAGCGCCTCCCCCGCGTCCCGCCCCTTGCGCACCCGGGCCTGCGCGACGGCCCGCTCGGGAAGGAACTGATCGGCTTTGGTGCGCCGCTGGGCGTAGTAGGCGTTGAAGTCCCGGGTCATGTCGAACCACCCGGCCCCACCACAGGGCCCGGCACCGTTGGTGATGTCCCCGTCGGTGGGCGGACCGGCGTACCCGCCCGTCTCCTGGTCGGTCGGCGGACCCGCGTACCCGCCCGTCTCCTCATCGGTGGGCGGACCGGCGTAACTCCCCGTCTCCTCATCGGTCGGCGGACCGGCGTATCCGCCGCCCGGTTCCTCTTCCGTCGGCGGATCAGGCGTGCCCGTACCGCTGCCGCCCGTGGTCCGGTCGAGACCGCAGGTCTCGTTCACCGGCGCGGCCGGTGCGGCCGGCGCGGCGACTTCGCCACCGGCATGCCGCGTGCCGCACGCCGCCAGCACGGCGCACATGAGCCCCACCGCCGCCGCTCTCCCGGCCGCCCTGGACACAGCTGCCCTCGTCATGGCCATCCCCCCTTGCCCATGAAGAGGGGATCGCACCGCCCCCGGTTCCACCCCACGGGCTACGGCGCCGCCATGACCGGACCGGTCGAGATCGCCGCGAAATCAGTCCGTCTCCCTCCGGTAGCAATCCGGAGAATCTCCGGATGAACGGAATTTCGGCAGGTCATCGCGGAAAAAGAAGATCTGCCGTTTCTCTGCACCGCGGATTTCATCAGCGGCTCGCCTTGAAACAATCAGACAGAATTCCTTGACCAAAGGACCGTTGTTCCCCGAGCGGCTCAATCGAAGCGACCCCTCGTACCGACCGGGCCGGAAGGTCCAATCATCAGCCCAGAAGACGAGCGTCGGCTGTTGAGGCCTGTCCTGGCTGACGATGAACGGGGCGGGGTCGCTGGTCCAGTTGTAGTTGACCAGATCCGAAGCGAAATCGTATACATATGTTCCGGTTTCATGCCAGTAGAAGACCGGCTTCGCCGAAGATGCAATCGAGCCGACAGGAGTCAGCCTCAGATGCGCGTCACGAATCACCTCGACGTCCTGGGACTTGAAACGGGAGGACACCGTCGGCTGAATCTGAAAGGCGGTCCCGTTGTCCACCGGTCCGGCGCGCAAGAGGTGAGGAAGTGTCACATCGATTCTGGGCTTCTTCTGAAGTTCGGCGAAGTTGTAGATCGAGAGCGCGAGCGCGACGACAGCGGCCAGCGTGGCGGCCCACTTGTGCGCACTGTCGAATCGGACTCTTCGCGACTCCGTCGCCCTCTCATCCGCGCCGTTCACACTCGCACTCTCCGCCGAAAGCAGGTCCTCGGCCTGCCCTGTTGCTCCACTTGGCCAGCGCAATCACCACCTGGCCGCCGGCGGACCGCTCTCTCGCACGCAGACAGCGGATCTCGTTCGCGTCCGGTCGGACGAGGTCGCTACGGTGCCACCATGACCGGACCAGTCCCGCGTCCCCTCCTCTTCCTCGACGTCGACGGACCGCTCATCCCGTTCGGGGCCGGCGCCCACGAGCTGCCGGGCGGCTACCCGGCGTACGGGACGGGCCACGACGCGAACCCCCTCCTCGCCAGGCTCGATCCCACCCTCGGCTCCCGCCTCCTGGCGCTGCCGTGCGAGCTGGTCTGGGCCACGACCTGGATGGCCGACGCGAACGCGTGGGTGGCACCGCGGATCGGTCTGCCGGACCTGCCGGTGGTGTCCTGGCCGGACCCGTCCGAGGAAGAGGACCGCGGTCGCACCCACTGGAAGACGCCCGCCCTGGCCGCCTACGCCGCCGGACGGCCGTTCGCCTGGGTCGACGACGAGATCACCTCCGCCGACCGGACCTGGGTCCGCGCGCACCACCCGGCCCCGGCCCTGCTCCACCGCGTGGACCCCCGCTTCGGCCTCGGCCCGGCAGACTTCACCACGCTCGCCGCATGGCTGCGCCGCCACACGCTCCCGCAGGAGGTCACCGCATGACGCCCGTCCCTCCCCTGCCCGCGCACGCCGGATGGCACGACACGGGCACGAGCGTCTTCAGCCGGGCGGTCCGCGCCGACGGACGCTGGTGGGTCCTGCGGCTCAACCACTTTCCCGAACATCCCCTCTACACCTTGTTCATCGACGCGCAGGTCATCGGCGACATCGATGACGTCCCCGACGGCCGGCGGCTGCGGCCCGGCGCCGCGCTTCCCGTGCTCACCGCGTCGGAACGGGCCGAGGTGCTCGCCCTCATGGCCGGCCTCGGCCCCTACGGAGCCGAGGCCGGCACCCCGTGCGCGGGCGACTGGTGCACCTGCGACATCCTCACCGACGAGTACGCCGCCCGGCTCAACGCCCCTCCCGCGGACCCCTTCTCGCCGTGACGGCCGGCCCCGCCGCGCCGCGGCGGGCGCCACGCGGCGGGATCGGGCACGGTCACAGGGGCACGCTCCGCCCCCAGGACCAGGACGCGGCCACAAGGGAGCGCTCCGCCGCCGCCAGGTGGGTGGAAGCCGCCAGCCAGGCTTGGGCATAGGCGTCGGGTGAGGGCTCCGTCAGGCGGCCGAAGGGGTCGCGGGGGCGGCGGTCCGCCTCGGCGGCGAGAGCCGTGGCGAGTTCCGCCGCCGCGGTGAAGCCGGCCCGGCGCAGGGGACCGTACGCGGCCGCCGGCCCGGTGGTGCGGGCCGCCTCGGCGACGGCGCGGCGGCCGCCCGCGACCCCGCTCTCGAGCAGTCGGCGTACCCGCCACAGCGGTGAGTCCGCCAGGACGTCCGGCCCCTCGTCGGCGGCCGGCGCGCCGGCGTCGGCCGCACCGGGCGGGAAGTGGCTGCCCTGGAGCACGTCGTAACCGAGGTCGGCGCGGCCCAGCCATTCCTCGGGCAGGCGCAGCGTGTACTGCGCACCCGGGACCGGCCCGACGGCCAGCGGACGCAGGGTCGCCGCGCGGTCCAGATCGGGGCGGCCCAGGACGCGGAGCAGCAGCCCCGGATGGGCGGCGATACGGCGCAGGTTGGCCGTGTGCGGCAGCTCCGGGTGGGGGTGGGCGGCACGCAGCCGCAGCAGGGGCGCGTCCGCGCGTACCTCGCGGACCAGGAGGCCCTCGCCCGCCGCGCCGACGACCGCGACCTCGCAGCCGAGCAGGGCGGGCTCCGCCGCGTCCGGGTCGCCGTCCCGCTCGGCGAGCCGGGCGGCCACCGCCTCGGCCGCCGGTCGGGCGAAGAGCGCGGCGACCGGCTCCTCGGTCCACGGGACTCCGCGCAGCGGGGTCGCCCGGACCCCGCGCCCGGCGCCGAGGCGGCCGTCGGCGGAGACCGTGGCGCCGGCGATACGAAGTCCCCCGCGCGCGAGCCCGGCGTGGTCGAGCGCGGCTCCGCCGAGCGCCACGGAGGCGGATCCGGCGCCGCGGGCGCGGGCCAGGCCGCCGGGACGGACGTCGGAGACGGAGTAGCGGGAGCCGTCCGCGGCGAGCAGGTGGGTGACCACTCCCCCGTACCCGGTGGCCGACAGGACCGGCTCCCGGCACAGGCCGTACACCCGCAGGCCGCCGCCGGGCCGGTAGGCGCGGCGGGCAGTGCCGGTGAGCACGGGGCCGGCCGCACCGGAGGCCAGCAGTCCGGCGGTGTGGAGGAGTTCGCGGAAGGCTCCGGTGAGGTCGGCGAGCCGGTGGCCGCCGCTGCGCTCCCGGGCGGCGCGCAGGCCCCGTACGACCCGCAGGGTGGCGGCCTCGGCGCGGGGCAGTCCGGCGAGGCGTGCGGTGTGGGCCGCCCGCAGCAGCTCGGCCTGGACCACCGCGCCGCCGGCCGTGACCCCGGCGGCGAGCGCCTCGGCGGCGGCCCGCCAGAGCGCGCCGGCAGCGGCGCGCTGGGCGGCGGTGAGCACCTCGGGGGCGGGCTCGGGCCCGCGATCGGGCTCGGACCCGGGTGCGGCCCCCGTATCGGGCGCGGAACCGACCCCGGACCCGGGCGCGGCCGTGGGCGCGAGCACGGCCTCGGCCCCGCCCGCCGCCCCGCCCGCCGCCGCATCGGGCTCGGGGCTGGACTCGACCCCGGCATCGGGCCCGGACCCGGGTTCCGGATGCGGATCGGGCTGCGCCGACTGGTCCGGGTCGGCCAGCGGGGCTGCGCCCAGGGCTGCCGCGCGGTGCAGACACCGTGGCGCCAACAGGCAGGTGCAGGTGGCCTGGTCGGCTGACGTGACGGCACCGTCCGGGCCCGGCCGCAGGGTGACCATCGCGTCCTCGCCGAAGCGGACGGTCACACCCCCGTCGTCCCCCCGGACCGCGCCCGCGGCGCAGCCCTCGATCGCGGCGTCGAGCTTCTTGCGCAGCCGGGCCGTGAGGTTCTCGACGGCCTCGGCGAGGACCTCGGGGGCCACGGGCGGCAGCAGACCTGTGTTCAACTCGGTACTCGACTCACTACGTGACTCACTGCTCGGCTCACTGCTCGGCTCACTGCTCGGCTCACTGCTCAACGGGATTCTCCACGGAGGCGGTCGCCCACCCAGCGGGCGAGGGCGAGCGGACTGAGGGCGGCCACCGGCATGCCGGCCGCGACGAGCTGCCGGGCGACCGGGACCGAGTACCGGGGCGCGCCCGCGTCGTCGAGCGCGGCGCAGCCCAGCAGATGGGCGCCGGACGCGGCCAGCGCGCGAACCTCCCCGAGGAGTCCGCCGATCGGCGCGCCCTCCTCGAAGTCGCTGACCACGACGACGAGCGTGCGGCTCGGCACGGTCATCAGCGAGCGTGCGTGAGCAAGGCCCGCCGCGATGTGCGTACCGCCGCCGACACGGACCTCCAGCAGCAGCGACAGCGGGTCCTCGACCCGGTCGGTCAGGTCCACGACCTGGGTGGAGAAGGCCAGGAAGTGGGTGGACAGGGTCGGCACACCGCCGAGGACGGCGGCGGTCAGGGCCGACCAGATGACCGAGGCCTCCATCGATCCGGAGACGTCGACGACGAGGATCAGCCGCCAGTCCGCCTCACGGCTGACCCGGGTGCTGAACACGGGCCGTTCCGGGACGACGACCACACGGCCGTCCCCGAGGCGGCGGGTGTGCGCGAGGTTGGCGCGCAGGGTCCGCGCCAGGTCGAGCCTGCCGCCGGGGCGGCGGGTGGGACGCGGGGTGGCGAGCCCGGAGAGCGCCGGGCGCATCCGGGTGGCGAGCTCCTTGGCGAGCTCGTCGACCAGCCGCCTGACCAGGGGCCGCAGCCGGGCGAGTTGGGCCTCCGGCATACCACCGGCCAGCGACAGCACGGAGCTGAGGAGTTCCACCGAGGGGCGGACCGCCGCCGGGTCGAGCTGGCTCAGCACGTCGGCGCGGCCGGCGTCGGCCGCGCCGGCGAGCACCTCCTCGCGCACGTCGGCGCCGAAGAGCGCTTCGAGCTCCTGAGACCATTCGCGGGCCGTGGGGAACGAGGCTTCCCGACCGCCACCGCCGCCGCTGCCCCGGCCGCCCTCCAGGTCGGCGGAGCCTTCGCCCCGGCCGTTGCCGTACAGCTCGTCGAGGGCGTGCGCGTAGCGCCGGGCGCCGGCGGGGAGCCGGTCGCGCTGGCGACCGAGCAGCAGGCGCCAGCGGTCGGCGGGGGCCAGCCGCTGGTCACCCTGGCGCAGGGGCGCGGGTACGGACGGTTCGGACGGTACGGGCGCCGCGGACGGTACGGGTGCCTGCGGCTCCGCGCCGGGCCCGGGAGCCGGAGTGCCGCCGACCGGCAGCCCCTTGAGGGCCTTGAGCGCGGCGGCGCCGGCGGCGTCCGCGGCGGCCCACAGGGCGAGCAGCGCGGGCGGCGCGTCGAGGGACAGGTCGAGGCGGTCGCCGAGCCGCTCGGTGACGGTGTCCAGCAGCCGGTCGCGGGCGGCCGGGGCGAGTACGTCGAAGCCGCCGCGCAGGGCCGGGAGCCGGTCCAGGAACTCCTGGTCGGCGAGGCCGTCGACACGGTCCAGGACCGGGGTGAGGGCGGCGGCGGAGGACTGGAGCAGCGGTCCGGCGGCGGCCAGGACGCCGCCGAGGCGGCGGGCGAGGGAGCGCCGGGCGTCGGGGGTGGCGGCGCCGTCGATCCACCCGGCGGCCCGGTCGCCGAGACCGGCGGCCGGGTCGAGGTCGAGCAGCACCCGTACCGCCAGTGCCGCGCCCTGCATCAACGGTGAGGCGGTGGCGGCCAGTTCCGCGAGCGCGGCGTCCATCCGCAGGCCCAGGTGCAGGGTGGCGGCCCGGTCGGCGAGGGCCACGAGGGCACGCGCGTCGGCGGGCTCCTCGCTGCCGCCGAGGCCGGGCAGGGACCGTACGGCGGCTTCGAGCAGCGGGGCGGTGAGCGCGGCAGCGGCGGTGCGGGAGCCGTCGGAGGTCCCGGGGAAGTGCCCGCGCGAGAGCCCCTCCAAGAGGTCCAGCGACTCCAGGAGTTCGGGCAGGGTCGCGGTCTGCGGGAGGATCTCGGCGGCCTCGTCCAGCCGTACGTCGACCAGCTCGGGCAGATCGCACCGCGCGGCAGCGGCCAGGCCGGTCAGGACCTGGCCCGTGGTCGGACCGCCATCCGCGGCGGCCCGCCGGGCGCTCTCGCGCAGTGTCCCGGCGGCGGCCTGGGCGGCGGTGACCCCGCGAACGCCGGCCAGGTCGAGGCGGGCCGGGACGGAAGGCGTCCAGGTCAGCCGCCATTTGGTGCCGAGGGCCGTGCCGTCGCCGGTGCCGGCCACGTCGAGGGGCTCCCCGTACGCGGCCCCGCAGACGGCCAGCCTCTGGAGCAGGACCTCGCGGCTGCGGTCGAGCTTGGAGCGGAGCGGATCGAGGCGGACCTCGCGGGAGGCGGGGTCCTCGGGGCCGGGCAGCCGCAGCTCCGCCAGCTCGGCCTCGACGGAGGGGCCGAGGCCCGAGCGCGGGGCGTGCGGGGTGATCCGGCCGCGGCCGGTGCCGACGAGCACGGCTTCCAGGGCGCGGGCCAACGCCCGGCCCTGGCCGAGCAGTTCACCCTGACCGAGCACGGTGGTGACGGCTTCAAGGAGCTCGCCCCGGCCGGGCGCGGGCAGCCCGCGCAGGACGGCCAGATCGCAGGCGAGCCTCAGCGTCTCGGCGGCCTCACCGGTCCCGGCGGTGTGCCCGGCGCGGCGCAGCTCCCGGCAGATGCCGGTGACGGCGACGGAGGCGGCTTCACGCACCCCGTCCGCATCGCCACCGGCCTGGAGCACGGCCTGCTGCCACAGCGGATCCCGGATCCCGGCGGGGTACCCGGAGCGGGAGTCCAGCAGATCGAAGGAGTAGGGGACGAGGGAGGTCACGGCCCCGCCGCCGTCGCCCGCTCCCCCTGTGCCGGCGGCGGAAGCGAGGACCTGCACGGCGACTGCCGGCGCCCCTGCGCCTGCCGGATCAGGACCGGAGGCCGCGCCGGCGGCCACGGCGCCCGGGGCCGAGGCGGACGCGTCCGCGCCGAGCAGGGCCGGGGCGTGGAAGGCGCCGATGAGCGCGGCGACCCTTCGGCCGCCGGCCGCGGCGGCTTCGATGACACCGCGCATGTGGGCCTCGCGGGCCAGGTCGGCCGCGGGGACCGGGCCGTCCTGGCGCAGGGCCCAGCCCACGCCGAGGGCGGCCCGCCGCACGGCTTCCGGGGCGCAGCCGGGGGCCAGAACCTCCACGGCCCGGTCCCACAGGTCGTCGCCGTCGCGCCCGGTGCCGGAGGCGGCCAGCGCCTGCGCGTACGAACTGCCGCTCGGCGGAGCCGGGACCTCGGACCGGGCGGCGGTCCAGCCGGGGTCGGTCAGCGGGAGGTCGCAGCAGCGGACCTCCACCCCGCGCGCCCGCGCCCAGCGGATCGCGGCCAGCTCCGGGGAGAAGTCCGCGAACGGGTAGAACGCGAGCCCGCCCTCCCGGCCGGTGCCCGCCAGGGCGACGGGGGCGACGGTCTCGGGGTCCGCCAGGTGCTCCAGCCACGGCTGGAAGTCGGTCGGCAGCTCGACGCACACGACCTCCGCCTGCGCGGCGTCCAGCAGCGCGGGCACCGCCGCCGCCAGCGCGGGGCTGTGGTGCCGTACGCCCAGCAGGTACGGCGCCGTCGACGCGGCGAGGCTGTCCACGACCGTCCGCGGATCGGCTCCCGGCGCCTGCGGGGCTCGCGGCGCCTGCGCCGCGCCCGGGCCGCCGAGCGGGCCGGCCGCACGGTCGGCACCCGGCGACGGGGCGGCGAGCGCGGCCGGAACGCCGGCGGCCGGCGGGGCGGCGAGGGCGGTGGGCTCGGTGCGGTCGCCAGGGGCCGTCATCGGAGGTTCCCGCGGAGGTCCCACAGACGGCGCCACATCGCCGAGCCGTCTTCGGCGCGGCGGCGGACCGGGCCGTCCCAGTAGCCCAGCAGGCGGCCGTGGTCGGCCGGGTCGTCCTTGCGGACCACGCCCAGCAGGTGCCCGGGCAGCAGGTCCAGTACGTCGCCGCCCGGCAGGTACGCCGCGGCCACGCCCAGCGAGGCCGCCACCTGGACCGCCTCGGCCGTGGACATGACCGTACCGGGGCGTTCCACGTCCCAGCCCTCGGCCGAGCGCCCCGACCGCAGGTCCCGGAAGACCGTGACCAGCGCGTCGAGCACGGAGTCGTCCACGGCGAACGCCGCGCCCGCCCGCTGCACCGCCGCCACCGCCTGGCGGCGGATCAGCGTGGCTTCGGCGTCCGCGTCCGCGATCGGGGCCACCGTCTCGAAGTTGAAGCGCCGCTTGAGGGCGGCGGACATCTCGGAGACCCCGCGGTCCCGCAGGTTGGCGGTGGCGATGACCGTGAACCCGGGGGTGGCGCAGACCACCGCGTCCTCGGTGGCGGTCAGTTCGGGCACGCTCACCCGCCGGTCGGACAGGATCGACACCAGCGCGTCCTGCACCTCGGGCAGGCAGCGGGTGATCTCCTCCACCCGGACCACCCGCCCCGTCCGCATGGCGGAGAGCACCGGGGAGTCGACGAGCGCCTGGGAGGTCGGGCCCTGGGCGAGCAGCAGGGCGTAGTTCCAGCCGTACCGGAAGGCGTCCTCGGTCGTACCGGCCGTGCCCTGCACGGTGAGTGCGCTGGTGCCGGAGACGGCGGCGGCCAGCAGCTCGGACAGCATCGACTTCGCGGTGCCGGGCTCGCCGGTGAGCAGCAGGCCGCGCTCCCCGGCGAGGGTGACGACGCAGCGCTCGACCAGGGCGCGTTCGCCGACGAACTTCGGGGCGATCACCAGCTTGGCCGGGAGCCCGGCGGGGCGGCGGCCCGCGAGGGCCAGCTCCGCGCCCTCGCTGCCGCACACGAAGGTGACCACGGCGCGCGGGGTGAGCGCCCAGCCGGGCGGGCGGGGACCGGTGTCCTGGGCGGCGAGGAAGGCGAGTTCGGCGGCGTACCGCTCCTCGGCGGGCAGCGATTGCCGGGCGGGGCTCTGAACGGGTGTGTCGGTCAGGGTCATGACGTGGTGTTTCCTTCGCGAGATACGGGCGTACGGGTACCGGGCGGCGGCGCGACGCCCCTTCGTGAGGGAGGGGGCGCCGCGCCGCGTCCGGCTCGGGCGTCAGCGGCGGCGTGCGCAGGTGCGCTTGACCTTCAGGGCCTCGAAGCGCGGTACGTCTCCTTCGCGGACCCGCTGCCAGGCCCGCCGGTAGAGGTCCGCGGCCGGCTCGTCCGGCACGAGCACCCCCAGCACCGGCCGCCCGCCCGGGGCCAGCCCGTACATCGGCAGCTTCCACCGCTCCACCGGCAGCACCGGCGAGGACATCTCCGCCCAGCCGCCCGGCAGGAACAGCGTGCGCCCGGCCCGGGTCCGGGAAGCCGTCACCACCAGTTCGGTGGCGGCCAGTTCGGTGCGGGCGGCCTTCAGCCGGGCCGGCTTCCAGCCCGTCCAGCGCGCCAGATTGCGATCGGTGGGGTCGGGCATGGCGAGCAGCGCCAGGTACACGGCGGCCGCGTCCGCGCCCAGGCCGTGCGCCCCGGACACCTCCGCCACCAGCTCGGGCACCGAGCGGCTCGGGTCCTGCGGCCACCACGTGCCGTCCTTGTCGGCGGCGCCGCCGGCCGGTGCGCCCGGATCCGCCAGGAGCTGCGCGAACCGCGGGTCGTGGACGGCCCGCAGCGCCGTCTCCACGGACGAGGGCAGCTGGTCCTCGCCGCGCAGCGCGGGCAGGTACGGGTCGGAGCCGGTCGAGTCGAGCAGGGCCGTCCGCAGCGCGGGCTTGGGCCGGTCGTCCGCGGTGGCCATGACGACCGCGCCGTACCGCTCGTAGCCCTCGCCCGTCTCGGTCGGCGTGCCCGCCGCCTTCCGGAAGTCGGGCAGGTTGGTGAAGTGCCCGATGCTGAGCATCAGTCCGGGTGCGGCGAGCCGCTGCCGTACGGCGCTCAGGGCGGGCGGCAGCGCGGACCGCAGCGGGTCCCCCGCGGGCAGCCGGTGGGCGGCCCAGGCCGTCAGGGTCAGCGCGCCGGTCAGGACGGTCGAGGTGAACGGCTCGGTGGCCGGTTCGCGGGGCTCTACGTGGTCCCCCTTGACCTCCCAGGCGACGTCGACGCCGAGCGAGGGCGACTGGGCCGGGCCGAGGATCGCGGCCAGCGCCCGGTGCGTGGACCAGCCGGTGCTCGCGGCGCGCGTGGCCTCGGCGAGGAGCCACTCGGGCACGGGCGTACGACGGCCCACGCGAAGGTTCCACTCCTGCGCGGCGGCGGCCACGTCCGGGCCGTCGGTCCACAGCCGCGCCGGGTCGGCCGGCAGCAGTGCGCCGACGACCGCGCGCCGCACCTCGGGGTCGAGGCTCTTGAGCTCGGTCCGGGCGTGCTTGGCGTCGGCCGCCTTGACGCCCAGGGCGGTGCGCAGTTCGGCCGGCAGGAAGTGGTGCTCGTAGCTGTCGATGTTCGGCAGGCCGGCCAGCAGCAGCCGCGCCACCGTGCCGGACACCCCGGTGAGGCGGGCGAACTCCTCGGCGGCTTCGGGCAGGAACGGCGCGGCCCCGCGCTCGGCGGCCTCGGCCAGGAAGGCCGCGAGCCAGCCGGGTCCGCGCTCGCGGTCGCCGAGCGGGGCGTCGCCGCGCACGGTGTAGGGGCCGGGCACGGCGAAGCGGCCGGCCGGGTCGTGCAGCAGCGCCCCGAACTCGTGCCCGTCGGACACCGACGTGCAGTGCTCGGTGAGGCCGAGGACGGCTCCGCCGCCCAGCGGCAGCAGGCTGCGGTGCGAGGTGTTGCGCTCGATGCCGTCGGGGGTGCGCAGGTGGCGCTGGTCGAGGTGGACCAGGACCCGGCGCCAGCGGTCGGCGGAGCCTTCGGCGGAGGCCAGCCCGAGGGCGTCCACCTGGCCGAGCACCGCGCACAGGGCGGCCCGCTGCTCGTCGGTGGTCCCGATGACGGCGGCCCGGTAGGCGACGGCCGCGGGCCGGTCCAGCAGCGGCGTGAACGGGAGGGCGGAGTACGGCAGGGCGGGCAGGTCGAAGTGGAGCCGGCCGGGCACCCCGGCGGCTTCGGTGTCGGCGGCCGCCCGGGCCAGCCCGCCCAGGTAGCGGTACACGGCGTCGGTCTGGGCGCCCCAGCGGTGGTAGCCGGTGCCGACGAGTCCGTGCAGCGCGCCGGCGATCAGTTCGTCGGTGGGGCCTTCGGGCCGCCCGTCGGCCGCCGCTCCCGAGTCGGGGTCGAGCCGGGCGGCGACCCCGTCCAGCGCCTCCTGCTGGGTGAGGGCGAAGCGCAGCACCTCGACGATGCCCCCGATCAGCTGCGGGGCGGTGACCTGCGGCAGCGCCGCGCGCACCAGGTCGGGCAGGTCGGTGGCCGTCTCGGCGGCGGCGGCCGCCTTGAGCAGGGCGCCGACCGCCGCGCCGTCGGCCGCGCGCAGGGCGGCCGAGGCCTGCGGATCGCGCGGGCGCAGCGCGTACCAGAAGGGCAGCGGCGGGAGTTCGACGCTCCCGGTGGCGAAGGCGGCGGTGCGGTAGTCGCTGCGCGACTGGGCGGTGACCACGCCGTCCGGGTCGCTGATGCTGAGCTCGCGCCAGCGGTGGGTCAGTGCGCGCGGCCGCTCGTCGCCGGGGAAGGTGAGCGCGGCGACGGGCATCTCGGCGCCCTCGGGCACGCCGATCCTGCGGCCGCCGGTGTCGGAGGCCTCCCAGCCTCCGCCGGGGACGTGTACGACCCGCCAGCCGAGCAGGCCGTTCGCGGGCGTGCCGAGGACCGAGCCCTCGACGGCGGGCGCGGGCCGCAGCCAGCAGGACTGTGCGGGCACGGTGTTGCCGTTCCCGGGGTGCTCGCGCAGGGTGTCGGCGAGGAAGCCGGGCACGGAGAACCGGCCGAGGGCTCCGCCCGCGGGGTCGTACTCGCGCCAGCCGCCCTCGTGTTCCTGGTCGCGGTGCTGCCACACCCAGTGCGAGGTCCCGTCGGACAGCAGCCGCCGCTCGCCCGGCAGTTTGGTGTCCCCGGCGTGCAGGACGCCGCCGCCGGTGGTGCGGCCGCCGCCGGGCAGGGGCAGGCTGATGTCCTCGGAGCGCAGGTTCCAGTAACCGCCGTCGATGTCGACGGTGAAGACGTTGCCGGGGGCGGTGTGCCAGTAGCCCTCGACTCCCCCGGAGCCGTAGTGGGCCCAGAAGACGAGCAGTTCGCCGTCGACGTAGTGGAATCCGAACCGGCGCGCGTTGCTGCTCGCCGCCCGCAGGTCGTGGGTGAGCACGGTGGAGTCGGCGTCGATGACGCGGACCTGGGTGGAGTTGGCGACGATCAGGTGCGGCCAGGCCTCGACGACGGTCAGCCCTCCGCCGCCCTGGCCGCCGGGCGTCATCTCGGCGATCGCGCTCTCCCAGGCGGGCCAGGAGAGTTCCTCGAAGAGGCCGGTGCGCAGGGTGCGGGCCAGGGTCTCCCCGAGGTCGGCGGCGGCAGCGAGAGCCACTTCCTCGCGGGCGAGTTCGAGCGCCTCGGCGGGCAGCCAGGTCAGCCGGCGGATGGCGTCGGGCAGGCCGGGCAGGCCCGCGGCCGTGGAGGCGCCGGCCACCTCGTGCATCCACTCGGTGAGCATCGGGCGGCCGCCGGGCGAGGCGGCGAGCAGCCGTGTGACCTCCACCGCGTGGGCGTCGCCGCCCAGGCCGTACGCGGCCCGCCGGAAGGAAGGCCGGAAGCGCTGGTCGGCGGCGACGGCGAGCAGGTCCCGCCGCTGGTCGGAGCGCGCCCAGTCGGCCAGGTTCAGCTGGTCGTGGCGCCGGCGCGAGCCGGAGTCCGGCTCGGGGTCGGTGACCGGGACGTCCAGGGAGAGCAGCAGGTCCAGCAGGTCGGCGTCCTCGACGCCCACCTTCAGGCCCGCTTCGCGGCCGGGCTCGGCGAGTTCGGCGCGCAGCCGGTCGGCGGCGCGGGCGACGAGGTCGAGCAGGGCGGGCAGGGTGGGGCGCGAGCCCCAGCCGCTGTGCCGGGCGGCGTGGAAGCGCTCCAGCCAGCCGGCGGCGCCGTCGGAGCAGCGCTGCTCGGCGGGCAGGTCGGCGCGGACCAGCCCGTCGGTGGCGCCGGATTCCTCCAGCAGGCCCAGCCACAGCGCGGGGAGCGCGCCGTCGCCGCCGCCGGGCGGCATCAGACCGAGCAGGGTGCCCCGTACGGACGGGACCCGGCGGGCCAGCGCGACGAGCGCGCTGCGGTGCGCCTTCCACCAGCCGTACGCGGCGCGCAGCGTGGCCGGCAGCGGGAGCAGCTCGGCGAGGTAGTCCTGCTCGGCCTCGGTGCCGGTCAGGCCGGCGGCGCGGGCGAGGCGGCGCAGTTCGGTCGCGGCCTGCGCGGAGGGCGGCAGTCCGCCCGCGGTGCGGCGCACGCACAGCCTGCGGAAGCGCTCGTGGGCCTCGGCGGGGCTGACGCGGGCGGACAGCTCCTTGGCGTAGCCGGTGAGCACCTTCACCGGGAGTGCGCCGACCAGGGCGAATTCGAGGAAGACGCCGTCGAGGCGGTCCTCGTCGACGGGGAGGCCGTGCTGGGCCTCGCTGGTCCGGGCGCGGCCGAACAGCTGGGCGGCGTACGTGGTGTTCTCGACGGCGAGGAAGATGCGGGCGGCCTGCTCGTAGAAGACGGGCAGGAAGTGCGGGACGGCGGCGCCGAGCCGGCCGGCCAGTTCGTGGCAGGCGTCGAGGGCGGCCTTGGGCTTGGTCTTGGCCGTACGGGCGAGCCGGTCGAGTTCGGGGACCACGGCGAGGGCGTGGTGTCCGTCCTGCGGGTGGTGGACGAGGACCCATTCGGGGAAGCCGAGGGCCTGGCGCTGGCCGAGGCCGACCACGGGCGGCGCGCCCTCGTCCTCGTCGAGCACGAGTCCCAGGAAGCCGGCGGCGAGGTCCTCGGCCGGGCCCAGTTCGGCGGCGGCGAGCCGGACGACGACGCGGTCGTCGGGGAGGGCGGCGTGGCGGTAGGTGCGTGCGGTCAGGTCGACGGCCGAGGGGCCCGCGCCCCCGGTGCCGCTCGGCAGCACGGCGCCGGCCTTGAGGAGCAGTTCGGCGTCGGCCTCGGTGCCGGTCGCGCCGGTGGTGCCGGTGGTGGTGCTCATCGTGCGTCCCCGCCCTCTTCGATCTTGCGCCCGGCGTACAGCGCCGCGGCCATCCGCATGCCCTCGGACCAGGCGACCGGTCCGACCTCCGTCAGGCGCACCGCCCGGCCGTTCTCGTCGTGCCAGCTCAGTGCGCCGGTGCTCGTCTCGTCCTCGTAGTACGGCTCGCCGATCCAGACCGCCGCCTCCGTGCCCCGGCCGGTGTCGCGGACCTTGCAGATCGCGTAGCCGCCGGAGACCCGGTAGCCGAGGCCCGTCGCCCGCGCGGCCAGGCCGAACCGGCTCGCGAAGACCCCGCCCGCGTAGTCCCGCGCCTCGGTGGCGGTGGCCGCCAGGCCCTCGGGCTTCTCCCAGGTCGGCCGGTGGATCTGCTCGACGCGCTGCACGATGCCGAGTTCGGCCGCGAAGTCCCGTACGTCGTCCAGGTCGGGCAGCAGCACCGGGTGCGGCAGGGTCACCGTGCGCGGGGAGAGCCGTACGGTCTCACCGTCGAGGTTGACCACCTTCAGCTCGCCGGCCGCGGTCGCGTCCCGCAGGAAGCCCACCTCGTCCGGGTCGTCCCCGACGACGGCCATGTCGCGCAGCGCGCTCTGCCAGGCCTCGTCGGGCCAGACCCGGGCGAGCAGCGCCGTCGGCACGGGCAGCGAGGACACCATCCAGGTGTCCACCTGGGCGATGCAGGCGGCCTCGTGCCGGTCCAGCCATTCGGCGAGCCGGCGCAGCCGGTCCACCTCGGGATGGTCGCGCAGGGCCTTCGGCAGCGTCTTCAACTGCCTCCCCGCCGTGCGGCCGGTGGCTGAGCGCGCCACCACCTTCCCTTCCACCAGGGCGATCTCGTACCCCTCGCCCGCTGCCAGCCATGCCATCAGTACGTGCCCCTCCGACTGCCCGAAATCCCGGATGCGCGCAGCGTCGACCAGGGGGAACGAATCCCCCTGAGCTGCGGTATGTCGGGAGACTAGCGAGAGCCACTGACAACGCCCGCCGAGGGGCCCCGCTCGGTGCCCGCCCCGGCGGCGCGGACGGCACCGGGCTCGACGGCGGGGTGTCCCGGGCGGGTTGGCCGTCCGGTTGAATGTCCGGTTCTGGGTAGTCTTTCCGGGACAGCGTGCGGTGCGGGACCGGCTCGGGGTGGGTTCATGGGACGTCAGATACGTGTACGGGGTGCGGCCCTGGCGGCGACGGTGCTGCTGGCCGTGGCCGGGTGCTCGGGTACCGGCGCCGCGCCGGGCAAGGACGCGAAGCCCTCGGCGGCCGGCACCTCGCCCTCCGCTCCCGGCGGCGGGGACGCCAAACCGGCCCCGGGGGACGTGCTGCCCGGCATGGTCGGCGTCCAGGCGGCCCGTACCCGGCTGGCCGCGCTGAAGGTCGCGCAGCCCGGGACCATGGCCGGCTACAGCCGGGCCAAGTTCACGCACTGGGCCGAGCAGGGCAACAAGTGCGACACCCGCGAGGTCGTCCTCAAGCGGGACGGCACGGACGTGAAGCAGGACTCCGAGTGCAAGGCGGTCTCCGGCACCTGGAAGAGCCTGTACGACGGGGTCGTGGTCACCGAGGCGTCCAAGATGGACATCGACCACATCGTGCCGCTCGCCGAGGGCTGGCGCTCGGGCGCGGCCGGCTGGGACGCCGCGCGGCGCAAGGCCTTCGCGAACGACCTGACCCACCCTCAGCTGCTGTCGGTGACGGCGGCCACGAACCGCTCGAAGGGGGACCAGAGCCCCGACCTGTGGCAGCCGCCGGACAAGGCGAGCTGGTGCCAGTACGGGCGGGCCTGGACCACCGTGAAATCCACCTACGGCCTGACCGTGACGGAAGCGGAGAAGAAGATGCTCGAGGCGATGCTGGACAGCTGCGCGGCATGACCGGCCGACAGCACGGCGGCGGACGGCAGCAGTGGTGCGACGAGGTCCTGGCCGGGCCCGGCGGGGCGATGACGGACGAGGTCGGCGTCATCACGGGCCCCCTGACCCTGCGTACGACGGCGCTCCCGGACGGCCGCCTGGTCCGGATCGAGGTGCAGTACAAGGACGCGGAGGAGTGGTACGCGCTGACGGGCAGCCCGGTCCTGCACCACGGGGACCCGGCGGCCGTCCACGCCGCCGCCCTCGCCGCGGTCCGTACGGGCCACGCCGCCGAAGCCCCGGTCCCGCCGGCGGGACCGGCCCCGGCCTGACCCGCTGTGCCGGGTCCGGCCGGTGATCAGCATCATGATCCCCATGACACCGATATCCACACCGACACCGATCACGGCCATGGACCTCACCGGCTTCACCGAGCGTGAGCAAGGGGTCTGGACCGACGAGAAGGGCCTCGTCCTCTCGGTCCACTTCTTCCCCCTGGTCCCGGACCTGCCGGCGCCGCTGGACGAGACCGACCGGCTCCGGCACGGCCTCGCCCGGTCCGTGGCCCGGGCGGGCGGAGGGCTGATCGAGGCTGTGCCCGGCGAGGTGGACTCCGTCCCGGCCGTACGGCAGCTGGTCAAGATCCGACGGCCGGGCACCGAGCACGGGCTGGTGTTCCTCGCCTCCTGGACCGTGCCGAAGGCGGGCTGCAGCACGGTGATCAAGGTGCAGGCGGGCGAGCAGGGCACGACCGGGATGCGGGAGGCCGTCGTCGGTGCCCGTGTAGGCCACGAGAACTACTTCCTCCCGCATCCGTACGGGCCGGACGTATCGGGCGGCCTGCCGTACCACGTCGCCGACCTCGAGGAGTGGGACGCGGAGTTCCCCGGGCACCCGCTGACGCTGGTCCGCGGCGCGCTGCGGCGGATCGCCCCGACGGTGGCCTTCGACGAGCGCTTCAAGGCCCTCCCGCCGTTCGGCCCGCCGGCCGCACCGCGGCGCCGCTGGTTCCGCCGGCCCTGACCCGCGGGACCTGGCCCGCGGGCCCGACCGGCCGACCCTGACCAGCCGACGCCGGCCCGCCGCCCGCCGCGGAAGGGGCCGCGGGTCAGGCCTCGTATTCCGTGAGGTCGATGCTGTGGACCTGGAGCAGATGGCCGTGCTCCGGGTCCGTCGTGTCGAGGTCCAGCACCATGCCGAGCTTGCGGATCACGTTCTCGGACTCCTCGTGGCCCGACCGGTTCACCGCGATCACCCGGTCGAGGCCGCGGTCCTGGAGAGCGAACTCCAAGGTGGCCTGGGCCGCCTCGGAGGCGTAGCCCTGGCCCCAGTACGGCCTGCCGAGCCGCCAGCTGACCGCGACGAAGTCCCGTGCCTCCGGCGGGGACTGCGCCACGGTCAGGCCGACCGCCCCGATCAGCTCGCCCGAAGCCAGCAGCTCGACGGCGAAGAGGCCGAAGCCCTCCTCGTCCCACTCCTCCTCCCACCGCTCGATCTCCTCGGCGGTCTCCTCCAGGTCGAGGGTGGAGCCGTCGCCGATCCAGCGCATGACGTCCGGGTCGGCGTTGATCTCCGACAGGGGGACGAGGTCGTCGTCGGTCCAGCGGCGCAGGAGCAGGCGGGGGGTGCGGATCTCGGTCATGCCCCCATCCTGCCGAACACCGCCGACCAGCGGTAATCGGGTCCGCGCGGGCGGCCGCCGCGGACCCGCTCAGCGTCGCCGGCCGCGGGTCACGGGGTGTGGAAGCGGACCTCCGGCGCCTCGGGGCTCGGGCCGTCGAGCAGCGGCTGCGGGATGCCCTTCAGGTGCTGGTCGAAGAAGGCGCCGACGTAGCGCCGGGTCAGGTCGACCGACCGGGCTCCGGCCAGCGTCGACAGCGGGGGCAGCCCCAGCTGGTCGCTCATGGTCGGCCAGTCGGTGAAGGTGAAGTGGTGGGAGGCGTCGAGGGTGATCCAGCGCTTCCAGCCGTCGAGCCGCTTCCAGTTGGGGTCCCAGCTCGCCTCCCCGGTCCCGGTGTTGCCGGGGCGGGACTCCTCCGAGCCGAGCAGCATGAAGGGCCGGCCGCCGAGTCCGCCCGCCGGGACCGGCGAGAACACCCCGCCGTCCATGTCGATCCCGGCGCGGATCCGCGGGTCGCTCGCCATGGCGGCGACCGCGGCGGAGCCGCCGATGGAGTGCCCGGCCATCGCGATCCGGCCCGGGTCGATGAGGCCGGCGTTGCGCCAGGCAGGGTGGCGGCCGGTGAGCCGGTCCAGCAGGAAGGACACGTCGCGGGCCCGGTTGTCGGCGACCTGCTTGGCTCCCTCCTCGCTGCCGATCTTCGCGCAGGCCAGGCAGGTCAGGACGCGCCCGCCGGGGAAGGCCGTCCCGGAGGTCTCGTACGCGTGGTCCACGGCGGCGACCACGTAGCCGCGGGAGGCGAGCTCCTCGGCCAGCGAGGTGAGGGTGGCGCGCGGGACGGTGAATCCGGGCGACAGGACGATCAGCGGGTACCGGCCGGCCACGGGACGGGCGTCGGAGCGGGCGTAGGCCTTGGTCCCGACCAGGCTCTCGACCGCGACGGCTTCCTCCAGCTGCCGGTCGGCCAGCAGCAGCCGGGCCTCCTCGTACGTGAGCCAGGGCCGGACCGGGCCGCCGGTGCCGCGCTGGGCCGGGTAGCGCATGGTCACCATCAGCTCGCGCGGCCCGGACCCCGCCCAGGGGTCGGTCCGGCTGCGGTCCACCAGGTGCAGGGTCTCCTGGCCGACCGAGAACTTGCCGGTGGGGCGCGGCAGTTGCGGCAGCACCACGCGGGAGTCCGCGGAGGCGGCCGGCGGCGCCGGGGCGGCCGCGGCAGCGCCGGCGGCCACCATCGGCAGCGGCAGCAGGAGGGCGAGTAACGCGAGGGATGCGGCGGTTCGGCGTCGATTCATGACGCCGAACCTACGCAGGAAGCCGTACATGATCGTCACCTCACAGGAGGAGCGGGGCCTCCCCCTGCGGGACACCCGGCTCACCCTTGTGGAGGAGGTCAGGACACGGTGATCGCGTCGAGCTTCGCCCGCAGGTAGGCGTGGGAGTCCACGGGATCGTGGACCACCCGTCCGATCGGCGCCGGGAGCGACTCGACCCGGGTGTGCGGGTCGCATTCGTAGAAGTAGACGAGCGAGACGAGCTCTTCGGCCGGCGCGTCGGCCGGCGGCGGCAGCACCCTGTGGCGCCCGGCCCGCCACCGGTCCCCCGTCCAACGGGCCATCAGGTCGCCGATGTTCACGGTGAGCGCGGACGGGTCGTACGGGGCGTCCTGCCAGCCGTCGGCGTCGGTGTGGATCTGCAGTCCGCCCGAGCCCGGCTCGCGGTCGAGGACGGTGACCGTCCCGAAGTCCGTGTGCGCCCCGATCCGGAACTGGCCGGGCAGCGGCTCCCCGAGCACCTCGGTGCCCGGGTACCAGTTGAGGTTGAACCCCCAGGTGGGGTGCCCGGTGTGGCGGGTGAAGTGGTCGTCGGCGAGGCCGAGTGCGGTGGCGAGGAGCTCCAGCAGCTCGTCGGACAGGGCCCGCATCCGGGCGATGTACTCGACGACCAGCGACTGCAGCGCCGGGACCTCCGCCGGCCAGGCGTTCGGGCGGAACCACTCGGCGTCCACGGACGGGTTCCCGGTGGGCTCGTCGGCCGCGCAGGACCAGGACTCCTTGAGGTCGGGCGGCGAGGCGGCCCCCTCCGCGTAGCTGTTGGCCTCGGCGCCCGGGCCGAGCCAGCCGCGGCCGCCGACCGCGACGGCGTACGGCTCCTTCGCCTCGGCCGGCTGGCGGAAGAACTCCTTGGCGGCCGCCCTGATCCGCGCGGCCAGCCCCGGATCCACCCCGTGCCCGGTGATCAGCAGGAACCCGGCGGCCTGGAGGGCCTCATCGACGCGGGCGGCGATCCGCTCCCGCGCCCCGGCCTCGCCGGACCGCCACGGCCCGAGGTCGATCACGGGAACCCGGGAACGGGCGGAAGCGGAGGAAATCGGGGAACTCGCCATCGGGGCCTGCCTTCCGAGCCGGTGAAGGGCGTCCGCCCCGAGGCTATCGCCCGGCGCCCCCACCCGGCCTGATCGACAGGACACCTCCAAGGACGCTGCTCCGAGCCGCCGCACGGTGGCGAGTACACGACGTACGGGAGGTGCGCGGTCCACTGGGCGCGGGTGATCCGCGGCCCGGTGTGCGCGCACGCCCCGGCGATGACCCGCGCCTCCTCGGTCCCTGCCGGCCGGACGGTGGTGTCGAAGCCGCCGGAGGCCGGCACCGCGCCGTCCGGGCGGTAGGCGACCGAGCTGACGGCGGTGAGGTGCCCGGTGAGCGTGCTCAGCAGGCCGGGGTGGGCGGGCCGGAGCACGTTCCACACGCGCACCGTGCGGTCGTCGCTCGCGCCGGCGAGCGTCCGCCCGTCGGGGCTGACCGCCACCGGGCCGACGACGTCGGTATGGCCCGCGAGGACGGCGAGCGGGGCGGGATGCCGCAGGTCGGTGACGTCCCACAGGCGGATCGACGTACGGCCGCGGCCGGCGGCGGCGAGCGGGTGCCCGGCGGGGGCGAAGGCCACCGAGAACACGGCGCTGTCGTGGCCCTCCAGGACGGCCGGCGGCTCCGGGCGCCGCAGGTCCGCCACGCCGGTGAGCCGTACGGTCCGTTCCTCGCCGGCGCCGGCGAGTGTACGGCCGTCCGGGCTGTAGGCGACGGAGCGTACGGCGTCCCGGTGTCCGGCGAGCCCGTCGACGGACCCGCTGGCGAGCGTGCGGCCGTCCGGACGGTGGGACACGGTCCGGACGTCGTCGCCGTGGCCGCTCGGCGTGGCCTCGGCGACGGGGGTTTGGGTGCCGTGCATCCGCCACAGGCGGGCGGTATGACGACCGGGCCCCGTCCTGGTGGAAAAACGGGTACGGCGGTTTTCGCGGGGACGTGCGCGTCTACGAGGACATCGGCCACGGCGGCGCCTCCACCTGCGCCCCGAACGGCGGGGCCGGCAACGTCCCGTGGGAGTGCAACGACCGCATCTCCTCGCACAAGCGGGTCACCGACTGCGGCTACTGAGCAGGCCGCTACAGGGCAGCCGCCCTCAGGGTGTATCGGGCTCCGCCGTCCTCGGTGGGGCCCGTCCGCTCGAAGCCCGCCCGGACGAGGACGCCGTGGGAGGGGGCGTTGTCCGCGTCCACCCTGGCGTGCAGCGCGCTCACGCCCGGCTGGTCGAAGGCCCAGGCGGCCAGGCCCTTCAGCGCCTCGGTGACGTACCCGTTGCCGCGGGCCGACGGTACGAGGTCGTAGCCGACCTCCGCGTTTCCCTCGGCGTCGGGGACGCCGTGGAAGCCGATCCCGCCGATCGCGCGCCGGTCCTGCGTACGGACGATGGCGTACGCGCCCCACCCGGGGCGGAACGTACCCTCCTCCCGCGCCTTGGCCACCATCCCGGAGGCGACCCGGGTGCCTTCGCCCGGGCCGTCCTCGGCCCAGGCGAAGCCGCCGGTGCCTCCGTCGCGGAGGTCGCCCGCGACCAGCGGGGAGATCTCGCAGAGCACGACGCGTTCCGTGGCGACGGGTTCGGCGTACCAGCGCCAGGCCGTGCGGCGGGGCAGGCCCGGGAGTTCGCCCCGGCCGGTGACCCAGAGCAGGGTCGGCCACGGTCCGGCGATGTCGCGCGGCGCCTGCGGGAAGAGCCGGTCGAGGACCTGCTCGCAGAGGTCGGCGTCGGGCTCCCAGTCGTGGACGCCGACACCGTTCAGGATGTCGTGGGTGTGCAGCAGCGTCTCGACGACGCCCATCGCGGCGAATCCGTCCGGGCCCGCCATTCCGTACGGATGCCAGGCCCGGACCCCCGGGTCGGTCACGGCCGCGGCGGCGGCCAGCAGCCCTCCGGTGGCCTCGATGACCTGGATCAGGCCTTCGGGGGTGGTGCCGGGGTCGGCGCTGATGTCGAAGGGGGCGTACCCGCTGGTCGAGCGCCCGGTGAGCTGGGTGGCGTACCCGGTGAAATCGCTCGCCACGTGGACGGCGGTGTCGTAACAGCTCCACTCCAGGCCGGCGGCGGGGACGGACCAGTCGAGGTGCGCCACCTTCCGCAGTGCCTGTGCGGTGAGGGACACGGATCGGTCTACGGCTTCGGAGCCCATGATCGTCATGGCCCGCACCTTAGGACCGCCGCACGGGCCCGGGCCACCGGATATACCGCGCGCCGTCGTGGTGGCGTCAGGGGCCGGGGGCCGGGAGCGGGCCGCCGCAGCGGGAGCAGGTCCGGGCGCCCCGTTCGTCGGCGAGCCGTCCGCAGTCGGGGCAGACCAGGTGGAGCAGGCAGGCAGGCTCACCTCCCTCGGCGCGCTCGGGAGCCGGGACGGGAGCCGGGGCCGCGGCCGGGGTGGAGGCCGGGGCCCCGGGGACGGCGGCGGCGGCCGGGGGCACCTTCGGATCCTGGGCGTGCGTGGTCATGATTCCTCCTTCCCGTGTCCGTATCCCTCCCCCGGGACGGGCCCCGCACACCTGACGGATAAAGTCGTAGCCGGTCAGCGCCGGCCGTACCAGGTACAGGCGCGAGGCCGAGGCCGCGGTTGATCACCCTGCCTCCGTGCCGCCTCGACCGCATTCACCCCGTCGTCCTGCCCCGGAAATCCGTACATGAGCACCGTCCTGCCCTCCCCGTCCCCTTCCGCCACCACCCCCGCCCCCGCCCCCGAGTCCGCCGACGGGCCGGTCCGCGCCCGGATCACCGCCGCCCGGGCTCCCGCCCGCCCCACCACCGCGGCCGCGTTCCACAGCATCAGCGCCGTGACGGCGGTGCTGCTGGGGCTCGTCGGGATCGGCGCGCTGCTCCACGAGCCGGTGCTCATACCGCCGCTGGCCGCCAGCGCCGCCCTCGTGCACAGCGCCCCCACCCTGCCCCTGGCCCAGCCCCGCGGTGTGGTCGTCGGCCATCTGCTCGGCACCGCGGTCGGTTACGGCGTCCTGGCCGCCGCGGGCGGCAGCGCCTGGGCCGCGGCCGTCGCGGCCGGGGTGACGCTCGCGCTGCTGATGGCCGCCCGCACCCCGCACTCGCCCGCCTGCGCGACCTCCGTGGTGATCGTGCTCCAGGGCCCGGACCCCGCCCGCTTCGTCCCCCTGCTGTTCGGCGCGACGGTGCTGCTCGTCCTGACCGGGTACGCCGCTTCACGCATCCGGCGCAAGGCGCCCAGGTACCCCGCCTACTGGTGGTGACCCGTCCGGTCGTCCGCCGCGCGTCCGGCCGATGAATGCGCGGCGCTGCGGGAGTCTGTAGGAGGCATCCGGAGCGGGATCGGGAGAGGTGGAGTGATGAGTGACCTGCGCGACATCCTGGAACGGCACGTGAGCAGCGGATCGCTGCCCGGGGCGGTGGGCCTGGTGGCCCGCGGCGACCGGGTGGAGGTGGCGGCCGTCGGCTCGGCCGACCTCGAGGGCACGGCTCCGATGGTCCGGGACTCGATCTTCCGGATCGCCTCGATGACCAAGCCCGTGACGGCCGCCGCCACGATGGCGCTCGTCGAGGAGCGTCTGCTGGCCCTGGAGGACGAGATCGCTCCCTGGCTGCCGGAGCTGGCCTCGCCGCTGGTCGCCCGGACACCCGCGAGCCCGCTCGACGACCTGGTGCCCGCCGAGCGCCCGATCACCGTGTTCGACCTCCTCACCTCCCGCGCCGGGTACGGGTTCCCCTCCGACTTCTCGCTGCCCGCGGTCGCGCCGCTGGTCGGCGAACTGAAGCAGGGCCCGCCGCGGCCGGGGGACATCGCGGAGCCGGACGCGTGGCTGAAGACGCTGTCGGGCATCCCGCTGCTGTACCAGCCGGGTGAGGCCTTCCTGTACAACACCTGCTCCGACATCCTGGGCGTGCTGATCGCCCGGGTCTCGGGTCAGCCCCTGCCCGAGTTCATGGCCGAGCGGATCTTCGAGCCGCTGGGCATGGCCGACACCGGGTTCTGCGTACCGGCCGCCGACCTGGGCCGGTTCACGAGCCTCTACCGCGGGGGCGAGGACGGCCTCGCCCTGGCCGACGCCCCCGACGGTCGGTGGAGCGGCCTCCCCGCCTTCCCCTCCGGCGCCGGCGGCCTGGTCTCGACCGCCGACGACTGGTGCGCGTTCGGCCGGATGCTGCTCGCGGAGGGGGCGCTGGACGGGGACCGGGGACGGCTCCTGTCGGCCGCCTCGGTGCGCAGGATGACCACCGACTGGCTGACCCCGTCCCAGCGGACCGCCGGCGAGCTGTTCCTGGAGGGCCAGGGCTGGGGGTTCGGCGGCTCGGTGGACGTCACGACCCGCGACCCGTGGAACGCGCCGGGGCGGTACGGCTGGATCGGCGGCACGGGAACCGCCGGCCACATCACCCCGGCCACCGCCGCCGTCTCCGTCGTGCTCACCCAGCGCGAGATGGACAGTCCGGCCCCGCCCGCCGTGATGCGCGACTTCTGGACGTACGCGGCCGGCGCCTGACCGACACCGTTCTAGAGGCGGACGCTCCAGTCGACCGTGGACTTCAGGGTGCGGGCGATCTTCGGGTCCCGGACCGAGGGGGTGCGGTCCTCGGCCGTGACCGACAGCTTGTGCGTGCGCAGGTCGAAGAGCCACAGCTCGGCGACCGCGACCTCGGTGCGGCCCGCGAAGCGCTTCAGCTCACGGCCGTCCAGGTACCAGCGGACGTCGGGCTGCCGGCCGTCCGCACCGGCCAGCCGGGGTACGGAGACCTTCGCCGTGTTGCGCAGCCGCAGGGTGCGGCCGGTCGGGGTGAGCGGTGTGGCGATCTTCGCGTGCTGGTAGAAGCCGGCGATCATCGCCTCGGCGCCCGGCAGGTTGAAGGGCTTGCCGAGCACCCGCATGATCGAAGCGTCGGTGGGCCGGTTCAGGCCGGTGACGTAGTAGCCGCCGCCCTCGTACGCACCGACCGTGCCGCCGTCGGGCGACTGCGCGCCGAGCCAGCGGTACCACTTGGCCCGCTCGGCGGCCATCCGGTCGGCGGGCAGCGTGGAGGTGTTGGAGTCGGCGGGCTCGGGGCCCTCGTACTTCTCGTAGCCCGGGGTGCCCGGGTAGAAGTACTCGTCGGCCAGCTTGCCCAGGGAGTGGCCGGTCTCGTGGATGGCGACCTGGCCGGACTTGGCGTTGCCCGCGGAGGCGGTCGATATCCCCTCGTAGCCGAGGGTGGCGCTGGGCTCGTTGTAGCCGGCCCCGCCGTACTTGGTGCTGTTGGAGAGGACCAGGACCAGGTCGGCCGCCGGCGCCTTCGCCACGTACGCGTCCACCTTCGGCTGGTCGATGCAGAGCAGCCTCTCGATGTCCTCGCACCAGAAGTACGAGCCGAGGGCGGTGTCGCGGACGGTGGCCGGGGTGGGGTCGCCGGAGACGCCGGAATCGTGGGAGACGGCGTCGACCGTCCAGACGTTGAAGAGGTTGCGGTACGTGGAGTACGGCTCGACCGCGGTGATCTCGGCCCACTTGGCCCGGGCGTCGGCGTGGAAGCGGTCCTGCTCGGCGGCGGTGTAGCCGTCGCCGATGACCACGATGTCGAGGCGGTCGGCGGTCGAACCGTTGTCGACCGGCTTGGCGACCTCGCCGTCGGCCGCCCGATCGGCCTCGGAGAGCTGCGGGGCCTTCTTCGCCTGCCCGGCGGCGGGGACGCGGACGTGGCCGGATCCGGCGGCTGTGCCGTCCTCGGGCCCGGGTATCTCCACCTCGGTCCCGGCCTTCACCGGTAGCGGCGGCGGCGCCGCGGCGGCCGTGCCGAGCGGGCCCGCGGCCAGCAGCAGGGCCGTCGTACAGGCCGCGGCGAAGGCGGCGCGCAGCGTCAGACGGAGGGTCGCGTCCATGGAGTTCTCCCCGGGAAGAAGCCGGAAGTCACCGGAAGTTAAACGGCTCGATAAGTGCGCTGAACCAGTTGCTTAAACTAGGGGGCGCGCGAGAGGTGCGCAATGGCCGACCACCCCTGCACCATGGGGAGTTGGAGCGATCAGGGGGTCTACATGGACGAACCGGCCGAGATCGGCCGCAGGGTTCAGCGCATGCGCGCCGAACGCGGTCTGACACAAAGGGCGTTGGCGGAGCCCTCGTACACATCCGCCTACATCTCGACCCTGGAGTCGGGCAAGGTCCGGCCCTCCGAGACGGCCCTGCGCTTCCTCGCCGAGCGGCTCGGCACCTCGTACGAGGAGCTGGCCACCGGGCGCCCCGCCCATCTGGCCACCGAGCTGCGCCTGGCCCTCACCGACGCCCAGCAGACGCTGGCCACGGGGGCCGCCGCCGAGGCGGCCGCACGGTACCGGCAGCTGCTGGCGGACGCGGAACGGCTCGGCCTCGACGCCGAGCGGGCGGAGGCGCTGCTGGGCCTCGGTGACTGCGCGCTGGAGGCGGGCGAACTGCCGGACGCCATCGGCCACTTCGAGTCGGCGGAGCGGCTGCTGGCCGACGAGCCGCTGCCCCGCCGGGCCCGCCCGATCCGAGGCCGGGCCGTCGCGCACCTGCTCGCGGGGGAGCTCCGCTACGCCTGCTACCTGCTCGAATCCGCCATCGACGAGCTGAACGCGAGCGGGCTGGGCGATCCGGAGGCGCTGGTGCTGCTGTACGCGGCCGTGATCGGCCCGTACATCGACATGGGCGCCCACGCCCGGGCCGCGCACGCCGCCGAGCTGGCCCTGGCGCTGGCTCCGGAGGTGGCCGATCCGGCGCTGGTGGCGGGGATGCACCGGCAGGTCGCGCGTACGTTCCTCACCGCGGGCCGGCCGGCGGACGCGGACGCCTCTCTCGCCAAGGCGCAGGCGATCTACCGGCAGCTGCGGCTGCGCACCGATCTGGCGCACTGCCACTGGATGCGCGGGTACGTACAGGCGCAGAACGGCGATCTGGTCGCCGCGGAGGCGGAGTTGCGCACGGCCCGGGACATCCTCGCGGCGCGTCGGGCCGCCCTGTACACGGCGCAGGTCGAGGTGGAACTCGCCGATGTGCTGCGCCGGCTGGGCCGCTGCGAGGAGGCCGCCGAGCTGCTCTCCGGACTGCTGGAACTGGGCGACAGCCACGGCGCCGTGCACGCGGGCGGCGCCCACCGGCTGCTCGGGCTGATGGCCGAGGAGCGCGGGGAGGCCGAGGCCGCGGAGGAGCACTACGTCCAGGCGCTGACCCTGCTGGAACGCAGCGGGGCCAGCGGGGATCTGGCGGACCTGTGCCGGCTGCTGGGCGATCTGCTGCGGCGCACGGGCCGGATCGAGGCCGCGCTGGACGCGTACCGTACGGGGCTGGGCCACCGCGCGGCGCCGGGTACGACCACGCTGGGCCCGGCGCCGGCGTCACCGCTGCGGCGGTGACACCGGCGGCCCGGGCCGTGTCAGTGGTTCTCGGTGGGCCGGAGGTCGCGCGGGATCATCGTCCACGTCGTGGCCGCCGCGGCCACCGCGAGGAGGCCCGCGATGAGGAAGGCCGGGGTGATGGCGAGGGTGTAGGCCCGGGAGGCCGCCTCGATCAGGCCCTCGCCCACCGCGCCGCCCAGCCGTTCGGCGATGTGGGCGGCCGCGCCCACGGACTCGTGGACGGCCGCGGAGGTGTCGCCGTCCAGGCCGAGGGCCGGCAGGTTGCCGCGGTACAGGGCGGCCGCGGTGCTGCCGAGGACGGCGACGCCCATGGCCGAGCCGAGTTCGTAGCAGGTCTCCTCGATGGCGGCCGCGCTGGAGACCTCCTCCGCGGGTGCGGTCGAGATCAGAGTGACGGAGGCGACGGTGGTGGCGATGCCCGCGCCCAGGCCCATGACGGTGAGGGCCACGGCGAACGCCGGGTAGCCGAGCTCGGCGAACTGCTGGAAGGTCCAGGGCAGGGCCATGCCGGCGGCCAGCAGCACCAGTCCGGCGCCCAGCACGTGCCGGATCGCGAAGCGCTGCATCAGCGTCGGGGCGGCCATCGAGGCGCAGATCAGGGCGAGCGGGGCGGGCAGCAGGCGCAGGCCGGCTTCGAGCGGGGTGTAGCCCTGGCCGTACTGGAACCACTGGGTGACGAGGAAGAGGATCGCGCCCATGCCCACCATGGGCAGGAAGATCGCGGTGGCGGCGACGCCGAAGGCGGGCCGGGCGAAGAGCCGGACCTGGAGCAGCGGGTTGTCCAGGCTCAGCTGGCGGCGCACGAAGACGGTCAGCGCGACGGCCGCGAGGGCGAGCAGGGCCCACGGGAGCGGATCGGCGACCCCGCTCTTGCCGAGCTGCTTGATTCCGCCCGCGAGGGCGAGCATGCCGACGATCGACTGGCCGACGCCCCACCAGTCCCAGCGGCCGCCGCTGCGCGGGGAGCGGGATTCGGGGAGGTAGCGCAGGCCGGCCGCGACGATCACGGCGGCGACGGGGAGGTTGAGGAGGAAGGCGGAGTGCCAGCCGTAGTCCTGGACGAGGAGCCCGCCGACGACCGGGCCGAAGGCCATGCCGCCGCCGAAGACGGCCGCCCAGACGGCGAGCGCGAAGGCCCGCTCCTTGGCGTCGGTGAACACGCTGCGCAGGATCGACAGGGTGGACGGCATGATCGCCGCGCCGCCGATGCCGAGGAGGGCGCGGGCGGCGATGACGTGCCAGGCCTCGGTGGAGAAGACGGCGATCAGGGAGGCGACGGAGAAGATCGCGAAGCCCGCCATGAGCAGCCGCTTGCGTCCCCAGCGGTCGCCGAGGGCGCCGGCGGTGACGAGCAGGCCGGAGAGGGCGAGCGCGTAGACGTCGATGATCCACAGCTGCTGCACGGCGCCGGGCTGGAGGTCGCCGACGAGGGAGGGGAAGGCCACGTTGAGGATCGTGGTGTCCATCGAGATCAGCAGCAGGCTGCCGGAGAGGATCGCGAGGACGATCCACCGGCGCGGATCGAGTGGAGCGGTGGGGCGGCGGGCGTGCATGGGGTTCCGTTCGGGTGAGCGGGCGGGGAGGCCCACCGCTGCGCACAGCAGTGAGCCTCCTTCGCCCCGAATGATACATCAACGTCTCATTCGGGGCGAAGGAGGCTCACAATCGGAGCTCAGCCCTCGCCGGTCCGGGCACGGGCACCCGATCGGGTCCGCCCCGGCGTCTGGGCCCGCTGCGGGTGCCGGCGCACGTACTCGTGCTCCAGCTCGTTCATCCGCTGCGTGTGGGTGACCAACGCCTCGTCCGACCCGTAGAGCAGGGTCTCGTGGCGGGTCCGGTGGATGGCCTCCAGCTCCTTGAGCAGCTTGCCTTCCTCCAGGTTCGCCGCCGAGGGACCGCCGTCGTGCTCCAGCATGGCCCGTACACCTCCTCCCCTCCATCATCCCCTCCGATGCCCCTTTCGTCCCGGCCGCACCTGATTCAGCCGCCCTTCCCCCGGACTGCGCGCCGTGGCGCTGCGGCTACCCTGTCGCCATGACGATGCGTGCGGTTGTCCATGTGAATGTGGACGCGATGATCGAGGACCTCAGGACACTCGTCGAGATCGAGTCCCCCTCCCGGGACCTCGGCGCCCTGCGGGTATCGGCCAAAACCGTCGCCGCCGTCATCGAGAACCGCCTCGGCGGCGAGGCCGTCCTCATCGAGAGCGAGACCGGCCCGCACGTCCACTGGTCGGGCGGCGGCGAGCCGCAGGTCCTGATCCTCGGCCACCACGACACGGTGTTCCCGCTCGGCACCCTCGAACGCCGCCCGTTCGCGGTCGAGAACGGGCGCGTGACCGGCCCCGGGGTCTTCGACATGCTCGGCGGACTGGTGCAGGCCGTCCACGGGCTCGCACTGCTCGACGACCTGTCGGGCGTCGAGATCCTGGTGACCGCCGACGAGGAGATCGGCTCCCCCTCCTCGCGCACCCTCATCGAAGAGCGCGCCCTGGCCTGCGGGGCGGTGCTGGTGTTCGAAGGCGCCGCCGACGGCGGGGCCCTGAAGACCGGGCGCAAGGGCTGCGGCTCGTTCCACGTCTCCGTCGCGGGCCGGGCCTCGCACGCGGGCCTCGAACCCGAGGCCGGGGTCAACGCCCTGATCGAGGCGGCCCATCTCGTACTGGACATCGCCGCGCTCGGCCGCCCCGAGATCGGCACGACCGTCACCCCGACCGTCGCGTCCGCGGGAGGCGTGGACAACGTCGTGCCCGCCGAGGCGACCGTCACCGCCGACGTACGGGTCGAATCGGCCCGCGAACAAGCACGCATCGAGTCCGCGTTCGCGGCGCTCGCCCCGCACCTCGAAGACGCCGAGATCTCCGTCCACGGGTCCATCGGCCGGCCCCCGATGCCGGAGTCGGCGTCGGCCGATCTCTTCGCCGTGGCCCAGCGGCTGCTCCCCGGCCTCGAAGGGCGCTCGGTCGGCGGCGGCAGCGACGGCAACTTCACGGCGGCGCTGGGGGTGCCGACCCTGGACGGCCTCGGCGCGGTGGGTGGTGGCGCGCACGCCGACCACGAGTACGTGATGGTCGAAGCCATGGCCGAGCGGGCGAACCTCATGGCCGGACTGGTCCGGGCGATCCGGAACACCCAGGGGAGCACGAGCGCGTAGCCCCCGCGCCTCGCGGCCCGTCACCGGAGGGCCGTTGCCGGCGAACGGCTGCCACCGAGCGGAACGGGTGCGCGGACAGTGCGAGTAGACAGTGTCTACCCGCACTGGTAGACACTGTCCATGGACCCGCACAACCCGCTCCGGGAACGCCTGATCGACGTCGGCGTCGACCTCGTGCTGACCGAGGGCACAGCCGCCCTCGGTCTGCGTGAGATCGCCCGCCGCGCCGGGGTGTCGCACGGCGCACCCCGGCGCTACTTCCCCACCCACCACTCCCTGCTCTCGGCGATCGCCCGGCGCGGATTCACCGACCTCGGCGGCCGGTTCGACGCGGCGACCGCGCGCGCGTCCTCGCCGCGCGAGCAGCTGCGGGCGCTCGGGTGCGCGTACGTGGGCTACGCCCTGGAGCACCGCGGGATGTTCGAGCTGATGTTCCGCCACGACCTGCTCGACAGCGAGGGAACGGAGAAGGACACCGGGGAGGAAGCCGCCGGGCCGCAGCAGCCGAGGCTGCGCGAGTCCACGATCCCGCTCTTCCGTCTCCTGGTCGGGCTCGTCTCCCGCTGCCGGACCGACGCGGACCCGGAGGTCATCGCCGGCGCCCTGTGGGCCAACCTGCACGGCGTGGCCCAGCTGTGGGCCTGGGGGAGTCTGCCCCTGGTCCTCGAAGCCGGTCACGCCGGCGGCGTCGAACGGCTCGTCGGCGCCGCCCTGGACGCCCACCTCGGTCCGGACCCCGCATGACCCGCGCGAGGCAGCGGATCGCGCTGCTCGTCAGCGTCGGCGGCGCGATGCTCGTCGCCCTCGACGGCACCGTCCTCAGCGTGGCGCAGCCCAGCCTGCGCCACGACCTCGGGGCGAGCGTGGCGCGGGTCCAGTGGACGAGCACCGCCTACCTCCTCGCCGTGGCCGCCTTCCTCGTCATCGCCGGCCGCCTCGGCGACCGGTACGGGCATACGAGGCTGCTCCTCGTCGGCGTGCTCGGCTTCGCCGCGAGCTCCGCCGGGATCGCGCTGGCGCCGGGGGTCGACTGGGTCATCGCCCTGCGCGCCGCCCAGGGGGTGTTCGGGGCCCTGCTGCAACCGGCGACCCTCGCGCTGCTGCGCCTCGCCTACCCGCCCGACCGGCTCGCCACCCCGGTGGCGGTCCGGACCAGTGCCATCGGCGCGGCCGCGGCGGCCGGTCCGCTGCTCGGGGGCGTGCTGGTCGCGCAGGCGGGCTGGCGTTCCGTGTTCGTGCTGAACGTGCCGATCGCCCTCGCGATCGCCGCGCTCGCCCTCACCGTACGGATGCCCGCGCCGGACCGGACGGGAGCCGAGGGGGCCGCATCGGACGGCCCCGGGTCGGACCGGCCCGCGCTGACCGGCGCGGCGCTGCTGGCCGCCACCCTCGCCGTACTCGTCCATGCCCTGGCCGGCGTGCCCGCCCACGGCTGGACCGCGCCGCCGACGCTGCTCGGGCTCGGTGGGGCCGCCGCCCTCGCGGCCGTGCTCGTACGCTGCGAACGGCGGGCCGCGCGGCCCCTCGTACCGGCGGCCGTGGCGCGGTCCCGGCCGGTCGCGGCCTCGATGGCGCTGCTGCTGGCCGTCTCCGCCGGCATGTTCGGGGCGCTGTTCACGGCGGCCTTCCTGCTCCAGGACGTACGGGGTCTCGATCCGCTCGCCACCGGCCTGCTGGTGCTCCCGCTGACCGCCTGCATGGTCGTGGGCGCGCCGCTGGCGGGCCTGGCGCTGCGCCGGTACGGGCCGCGCCGGACCGCGCTGGCCGGTACGGGTCTGGTCGTCCTCGGTGTCGCCGGCCTGGGCGCGGGAGCGGGCCCGGCGGTCATGGCCGCCTTCGCGGTGCTCGGCGCCGGGTTCGCCGCGGTCATGGTGACCGCCACCGGCACGGTGGTCGGGGACGCCCCGGCCGGGTACGCGGGGGTCGTCGGCGGGCTCAAGCAGACGGCGATGAGCGTCGGTCCGGCCCTGGGCATCGCCGTCGCGGCGGGCGGGGGCGCGGGCTCCGCGACCGCGCCGGCCGCGCTGTTCGCCCTGGCGGCGCTGGCCGCCGTGGGACTGCTGCCCGCCTCACTGCTGCCGCGCGGCACGCGCCGTACAGCTGCGGGCGACGTCGTCGGCGAAGACACGGGCCAGCGGGGACAGCGACGCCCAGCGGCGGACGGCCCAGCCGACCGGGAGCGGGGGCAGGGCCGGGACCGGGACGAGGCGCAGCGGGCCGTCTGATCCGGGGACCCGCCAGCCGGGCAGGGCCGGCACGACGGCGTGGCCTAGGCCCAGTTCGGCCAGCAGCAGGGCGGTGTCCCAGTCGGCCACGCTGGTGTCGGACCGTATCCGGATGCCGGATTCCGCGAAGGCGGCGTCGAGGTGGGCGCGGGACGCGGAGTTCTCCGGCAGCCGGATGTGGCGGATGCCGGTGAGGTCGGCCGGCTCGATGCGGGGTCTGGCGGCGAGGGGATCGCCGGCGCGGGCCGCGAGCACCCAGGGCAGCTCCATCACCGGGCGCTGCTCGATGCCGCGCACGGGCCGGCCGATGGTGATCCAGGCGAGGTCCAGGTCGTCGGCGGCGAGCGCGTCGAAGCAGCTGCGGCTGGAGTTCTCGGTCTGGAACTCCAGACTGACCTGCGGATGGCGGCGCCGGAAGTCGACGACGGCCTCGGACATGAAGTGCCGTACGGTCGTCGCGCCCGTGGTGATGCGCACCGATCCGCCGTCCCCGTGGACGAGTTCGTCGAGGCGGCGCAGGGCCCCGTCGAGTCCGGAGATGCCGTCGGCGGCGGCAGCCTGGAGGATGCGCCCGGCCTCGGTGGGGACGACTCCGCGGGCGTGCCGCTCCAGCAGCTCGGTTCCCGTCTGCTTTTCGAGACGGCGGACGTGCTGGCTGACGGCCGACTGTGTGCGGCCGAGGTCGCGGGCGACGGCGCTGAGACTGCCGGCCCGGCAGACGGCCACGAAGACGCGGAGATCGTCGAGAGTCACGGATCCCAGGCTACTCCAAGCTACAGCT
This sequence comes from Streptomyces sp. NPDC059355, assembly GCF_042752335.1. NCBI lineage: Bacteria > Bacillati > Actinomycetota > Actinomycetes > Kitasatosporales > Streptomycetaceae > Streptomyces > Streptomyces sp. NPDC059355. The sequence continues at coordinate 177,392 of NZ_JBHYXN010000005.1, forward strand.
TGGGTCTTGATAGGGAATCAGAGGATTGACTTGGGTCTGAGGGTGGACAACGATCAGTTCAGGGCCCAGGGCGGCAACCCGTTCGCGCCCGCGCCACGGTCCGGACCCGGCGCGGACGCGAACGGGTGTCGACCCGCCCGCTCACCCACCTCGCTCACGCGCTCGGGAAAGGACCACGCCCATGCCGGCACCGACCCGGGCCGAACACCGGGAGGCGCGCGCCCTCGCGCTGCTGCGCGAACTGGGCGCCGGGCATCTGGACCACCCCGGTGGCACACTCCTCGCGCATCTGGAGCGCGTCCACGCGCGGCTCGGGGCATGGGGAGCCCGGCCGGCGCTCCGGCTCGCGGGCCTGTGCCACGCGGTCTACGGGACGGACGGCTTCGCCACCGCCCTGCTGCCGGTCGGCCGGCGGGCCGAACTGGCCGTGGTGATCGGGGCCGAGGCCGAGGAGATCGTCTGCTTCTACGCCGCTTGTGACCGCGCGGCCTCCTATCCGACGCTCGCCGCCGACGCCCCGGCCGGGGCCGCCGGCGCCGCCGACAACGAGGCGGTGTCGTCGGTGGCGCCGGCGTTCCGCGACCGGTTCACCGGCCACGTCCACTCCCCCGACCGGCAGTCCCTGCGGGACTTCGCCGAGCTGTCCGCGGCGAACGAGCTGGACCTCGCCGGGATCGACCCGGCGTTCCGCGCGGCCCACGGGCCGGGCCTCCTCTCCCTGTTCACCCGGATGCGGGGGCTGCTGACCGAGCCGGCCTGGCGGGACTGCCAGGCCGTGCTCGGCGGCCCGGCGCCCTGACGGCCGGCTTCGTCAGGGCGTGAAGGTCCAGCGCTGCGCGGGGCTGCCGTCGCAGGCCGCGCGGGTCAGCCCGGTGCCGTTCGCGGTGCCCGCGCCGACCGGGGCCAGGCACTGGCCGAGCGTACGGAGACTGCCGTCCGGCCCGGGCTGCCAGCTCTGCCCGGCGGCCGCGCCGCACGTCTGGACGGTGACCGAGGAGGCACTCGTACCGTCGAGGCAGACCCCGCCCAGGCCGGTGACCCGGCCGTCGGCCGTCAGGCTCCAGCGCTGGTTGGGGCCTCCGTGGCAGGTGTACAGGGTGGGTTCGGTGCCGGGCGTGGTGGCGCTGTACGGCAGGTCCGCGCAGCGGGCGGATGCCGCGCTCACGAGGGTGGCGTCGGCCGGGAGCGGGGCGGCCCGCCCGGTCAGGCTGATCTCGGCGGGGCTGGTCCAGGGGCCGCGGCCGCCGGCTTCGGTCAGGGCCCTGAGGCGGAGGTAGCGGCCCGTCTTCGCCGCCAGGCGGACCGGTGTGGCGGCGGCGGTGTCGGCGAAGGTGCCGGTCGCCACCGGTTGGCCCCAGTCGGTGGTGCTGTCGGAGACGTACACCTCGTAGCCGCCGATCCGGCCGTTGACCCCGCCGTCCTGGCGGGGCAGGTGGCCGAGGCCGTCGACCGCGTAGCGGGCGCCGAGGTCGATGCGGATCTCGTGCGGCAGCCCGGCCGGGGTGCCCGAGGACCAGGCGGTGTGCCAGAGCGTGGCCGGGTTGCCGTCGAAGGCGTTCTCGGCCGCGCCGTTCTCCGCGGCGGTCTCCTGACTGTCGGCGGAGACCAGGGTCCACGCCGACTGCGGGACGGGGGCGGAGGTCACGGGGATCGGGTCGGCCGCCGGGACGGAGGTGCCGGTGACCGTGATGCCGAACGCGCCCGACTTCGTACCGGACTTGACCCACAGGATGCCGCCGCGGTCGGCGGGGTCGAAGAACCACCCGGACGCGGCCGCGTCGTAGGCGGCCTTGGAGGTCTGGCGGGCCAGATCGGTGCCGTCGGTCGCGACCGCGCCCGGGGCGGAGGCCACGTGGAGGCTGAACTCGTAGCCGCGGGCGGCCGGTTTGCCGGTGTAGCTGCCGGTGGGGGCGCCGACGGAGACGGTGACCGTGCCGGAGCCGGCGGCCGGGGCCGTGACGTCCACCTGCTGGCGGGCGTACGCGCCGGACTGGTAGGCGCGGGTGAGCCCGTCGTCCTCGTACAGGCTGAAGGAGGAGTTCCCGCGCGGGTGGATGTCGTAGGTAAGGGTGGAGACGGGCTTCTCGCCCGTGTGGTTCATCCGCGGCCACATCGGCACGATCGCGCCGCCCTTGACGAACAGGGGCAGGGTGTCGAGCGGCGCCCGGTAGCCGTTCAGCCAGCCCGGTCCCGCGTACGTCTTCCCGCTCCAGTAGTCCGTCCAGGTCCCGGCGGGCAGGTAGATACCGTCGCGAACGGAGCTATCGGAGACGACCGGCGCGACGAGGAAGGAATCACCGGCCATGAACTGTCCGCTGGTGAGGTTGCCACGGGCCACCGGGTCGTCCGGGTACTCCAGGACCAGGGCGCGGGTGCTCGGCACACCGCTCTCGTGCGCGGTGCGGCCCATGGTGTAGAGGTAGGGCATCAGCCGCATCTTGAGCTGCAGGTACTTGCGGTTGACGGAGAGGTACGGCTCGGCGAAGCGCCAGGGCTGCTTGTCCTGGTAGCCGGCGGCCGGGTTGGTCGCGCCCCAGCCCGACATGGTCATGAAGGCGGGGGTGAAGGCCTTCCACTGGAGGTCGCGGGTGTAGGTCTTGGGGCTGCCGCCGAAGATGCCGTCGACGTCGCCGGAGGCGTAGTTGAGGGCGGACAGGCCCGCGCCGGCGATGGCGGGGACGTGCCAGCGCATGTCGTCCCAGGTGCCGTTGGTGTCACCGGTCCAGACGACGGCGTTGCGCTGGGTGCCGGCCCAGCCGTCGACCGTCCAGACGTAGCGGCGGGCGTCGGAGTTCTTCTCGATGCCGTCGACGGCCTGCTGGACGCCGGTGAAGGCGCTCTTGTAGCCGCCGCCGATCCAGGCGACGTCCGTCTTCACGCCGCGGGTGCCGGCCGTGCCCACCTCGTCGGCGATGGAGCCGAGGCCCGTGGAGGTCCACAGTCCGGTCTGGAAGCCCTTGGCCTTCAGGGCGTCGACGGTCGATTTGAGCGGCGCGGTGTAGCCGCAGCCGTAGCCGTCGTTGGGCAGGAACCAGCCCGAGGGCATGTCGGCGGCGCGGGCGTCGGTGGCGTATCCGACCACGTCGGGGGTGGTCTGGTGGCGCAGCCGGTTGTGGTCGCCCTGGTATGCGGGGTTGGAGGCGTTGAAACAGTCGGCGTTGCCCAGTTCCAGACCCCACATCGGCGCCATGAACGGTTTGCCGCTCACATCGGTGTAGGCATCGAGTACGGACTTCAGTGAATCGCCGGTGAAGTACCAGGCGTCGAAGCGCTTCTCGTCGTGGGTGAGGGTGGTGGGGGCGTTGAATCCGTACGAGCCGGGGGCCCAGGTGTTGCGCATGACGCCGTAGCCGTTGGTGGACATGTAGAAGGGGGCCGGGCTGGCGTTGTTGTTCTCCCGCCACTTGTTGTCGACGGCCACCGGGACGGTCTTGCCGCGCAGCGCCCACTCGCCGAGGCGCAGGCCGGTTCCGTAGAACTGCTCCTCGGCGCCGCGGGCCAGGTACTGGGTGGTCTGGGCGGCCGTCCACGAGGTGGGACGGGTCTCCTGCCAGACCAGGGTGGCGTTGTCGGCGCGGTAGACGGAGAACTGCAGAGGTGTCTTGTTGACGCGGATGTTCAGGGCGCCGGTGGTGATGCGGTAGTACGCGCCCGCGTCGGTGAAGGAGGCGTCGACGGGTCCGAAGTCGGTGGTCGGGGCGAGGTCGGTGCCGGCCGGGTCGTCGGTGAAGGCGCCGTCGGGCGAGAGCCAGAGCCGGAAGATGTCGGCGCGGGCGATGACGACGCGGGCCTTGGCGCCGGCGGAGGTGCTGACGGTGAAGGTGTTCCCGGACCGGGTGAGGCCGGTGGCGTTGCCCGCCGTGGCGGGGGCCGGAGCAGCGGGGGCCGGAGCGGCGGCGGCCGGTGAGGTCATCGGGCCGGCGGCGGCCAGTCCGGCGACGGCGAGGGCCCCGGCGAGCAGGGCGGCGAGGGGCGCCCGTTGCCGCTCGGCCTTCTTGCGTGTGCCGGTGGGGATACGGCTGTGCGTGCGCCTGGGGATGCGGATGAGTCTCATGGGGCAGCTCCTCGTGCGGTCCGGATTGCGGACACACCGCTTTGGCATGCGCCTGGCAAGATAGCGGCCCACGGAGATCACTTGAAGGATGATGCTCGAAATCGTCTCCGATCAAGCATCTTTGAGCATCCGTCAGCTGCATCCCGCGCCAGGGGCGGCGTGCCGTTTCTGCGGTGAACCGGGCCGTCCGATCGGGTGACCGCAGGGCCGGTGCCCTTCCGGCGGGATGCGCTGGACCGCTACAAATCCGTGCCGTGACCATGAACCTGAAGAACTACGCCGTGACCGCACTCGCCGCGGCCGTCCTGCCCCTGCTCATGACCTCCGTACCGGCCCACGGGGCGCAGGCGGCGGCCCTGCCGCCGGTCGGGCCGACCAAGCTCGTGAACAGGAACTCGTCGAAGTGCGCCGACGTCGAGGGGTGGTCCAAGGACGACGGCGGCAACGTCCACCAGTGGAGCTGCCGGCTGGACAACGACCTCAACCAGAAGTGGACGTTCCGCCGCACGCCCGACGGCTACTGGAACGTCGTCAACGAGAACAGCGGCAAGTGCCTCGACATCCAGGGCCCTTCCTACGCCGACGGAGCCCACCTGCACCAGTGGACCTGTCTGGGCTACGGCAGCCAGAAGTGGGAACTCCAGTCCACGACCACCGAATTCTTCAAGCTGGTCAGCGCCTACAGCGCGAAGTGTGCGGACGTGGAGGGCCCCTCGGTGAACGACGGGGCGCAGATCCACCAGTGGAGCTGCCGCAACCAGGACAACGACAGCCAGCAGTGGCGGTTCTTCACCGCCACCTAGACCGCTCGTTTCAGATCACCGGATTGTTGGTTGATGTGTGTTGTTGGCTGACGCCCAGTGGGCACGAAGCGAGCCGGCTTCCACTGCTCTCCTCGCCCAGGCCGACGCCGAAGGCGATCTCGGCTAGGTCGTGACGGTCGACTCCACCATCGCCCATGCTCACCAGCACGCCGCCGGGGCCCGTCCGAAGGGGCCCCGGCCGGCGAGCTCGAGCGGGCCAATGACATCCGCGCCGCGCACGGCGCCGGGCCGTTCGCGAACGCGCGGGGCGGCGCGGCTGCCCGACGCCTCCCGCGCGGAGGTGATGGCCTTCGTCACGGCCGCGGGAGTCCGTACGGTGGCCACCGCCGCCGAGGTGTGGGAGCGGGTCGACCGGATCGCAGCCCTGCGGCCCGGCTGCAGCTCGGTACAGATTCACGATGCCCAGTTCGTCTGTCATTTTCATGTGCGCGTCGTTGATATTTTCTAGAGTCGGGCCATGACGAGCACTCCCTTCAGGGACACAGCGAAGGCACTCACTGAGCGCATGGACTACATCGCCATGCAGGTTGGCTGCGACAGGGCGCGTTCCCACAGTTGGTGGCGCAACGTCGTGGAACACGGCCCATGGAAGGGTCAGCAGGGGCGAACAGCGCCGCCGACACCCGACGAGTGGGCCGGGATCGCGAAACTGTTCGGCACGACCGAAGACCAGGTGTGTGCCATGATCGCCTCCGACTGGTTCGGCGTCCAGCCCGGCACCGAGGTCTCGGCCCGCGTCATGCAGCTCGCACCTTTGTTGGACGAACTGAACGAGAAGGAAGCCGAGGCGCTTGGTGTCATCGTCCACAGCATGAGATCACCTCTGACTCCCCCCTCGCCGCGTGGTCAGAGCGCCGAGGAAGCATGATTGGTCGGAGTCCCTCACGGCTCCGCCCCCTGGGCACAGGACGCTCGGTACCGGCTTCGCATCGAGATTGCGAAGTTCCTTCTCGGGGAGGGCTGTTCACCGAGGATTGAGGACTCGGAACTGACGGCTGTTCGGGCGAGTTCGGCGTAATCGGCGCCCGACATGGACGTCGGGACCGTCGACGGTTGGTGGGCCGCCTGGAGTTCCTCGATCCACCCGGCGAGCGGTTTCCGCTGTTCCAGACCCGTCATCAGCGAGTTGGCGGGGCTCGGGACGGTCAGCGCGGCCGCCTCAGCCCCCGGAACGACGACGGTCTGCTCGTCCAAGGCCGTGAAGGCCTCCTTGGCCAGCCGCTCTGATCTGCAAGGCCCTTCGACGTGACCATGCGCCGCTGGCCAGCCTTGCAGACCTGGGCAGAAGACCCGCACCACTCCAGCAGCATGAGGACGGCCAGGCGCTGCAATCGCGGCCCAGCACCCGCTCCAACGAGGGATGGACACGGGCCAGGAGGCCGCGGAGTCAGCTGGCGACGCAGCTCGCTTCACCGGTCAGGTTGCCTTCGAACCAGTCGATCATCTCCAGTTCGGCATCGTCTCGTCCTCGCGGTCGACCGCCGCGGCACGTGAGCATCGCTGGGGCCGCGTCGGCAATGATGAACGCGATGCCCGAATCATGACGATAGAGGTTCTCAGACATCCGGGTATTCGATCTCTTTTGGATGCTCTTTCAGGCTCCGTAGAGTAATGACGCCACCCGGCTGTGCTTTATCGATCAGAAATAGTTCCCGACTGTTACATACAGAACACACGTCGACAGACACAAGCGGCCAGAGGTCCAATGGAGATCGGGAGAATCCGTTACCGACGTACACACGTCTCGGCTTCAACGGGTACTGACTGGATTCTTCAATTGGCTCCCAGGCCGGGTGACTTCCCCGTAGGCGCTGCTTAACAAGCGTGTATGAGGCCGTGTCCAAAAACTCGCACCTCTCAACCCAATCCCAATGCGTGGCGGCGAGCCAAGAAACCGCTGTCAAGGTCGACAGAACAAGCTGCTCGAGCTCGTCGGCCGATTTCCCGATTTCATGCATTTCGCGAACACCATGAGCATGAGCTGGACCATTATTCCGGAAATCCTTGATCCTTTTCAGGAATGCGAGAGCATCCCCATTCCCATTCCCATCGGGATCAACAATCGACCCACCCTTAATTCCGGCGTAGCAGTTCAGGATGGTTGTCCACGTTCCAAAGGTGGCGCCGGTACGAAATTTTTGGCGGAGAGTCTTTGTAAATTCCTCCCTGTTCGTCGCCGCCAACTCCGCCAACGCGAGAATCCCAAGAGAACGAGCAATGCCTTCCCCCAGCTTCAGTAGAGAATCCATCCGTTCGGCCGGGTGGGTACTGGTGGTGATGCTACTGATCCGATATCGCCTGGCGAGCGCCGCCACATGAAACGGGTAACTCCACTCCGCACGCGATACGGGGTCCTCCAGCGTTTGCGTAAGGCCGCCGATCAACCGCGCTTCGGCATCAGCAGCCTGTATAGTTTTGCGTAGCTCTTGGACATTCGTGCCTGATCCAGAAAATACGTTCGGCAGCAGGCTCGATACTGACACCCTGAGTCTGTGCCGGGCAGACTGCACGCTCTCCAGGAGATCGTCAAAATCTTGTTCCTGAATTATTTCGGCAGGAACTGGAAGGTTCATCAAATTACGCCCTGCCGGAAAGTGTTCCATAGCAGTGGGTGAATTCAACCATTCACAAAGAGCTCTTCCGGTGCGCTGCTCCAAGGGATGGAGGACTGTCAGGTGCGTGACGGCTTCCCCGAAAGTTGCAGGCAACAGGCGCCAGCTTCCCGGTCGCCCGACTATATCTCCACCGCCGCAAGGCGTCAGGGCGGGTACGTCTTCGGGTGGAGAGGGGAGAGTCAGCGCAGAGTCCACCAGATGCAAGTCCTGCGTCCGCAGATGGAATAGATTTTCCCTCAGATATGATTCCCCACCCTCGTCGACTTCTTCTTCGTCGGCCTCGCGCTGAGTCTGGATTCGTGCGGCCTCAAGAAGACAGAACTCTTCGAGCGGACGAAAAGCAGACGTGAACCGGGTCGAGAAGAAAAGCTCCGGCCGGATCTCGAATCCGACTCTGGTCTTGGTGGGATCGATCCAAGCGTCCGATTCCTGCGGTCGAATCTCGCGGTGGAGGTACTCATCAGCACTCTCGCCCAGCGAGATCCGCCTGAACTCCCGTCTTCCCGTATCTGGTTCCGGTAGGCCTTTGACTTTCTGAACCTCGCCATTCGAGCTCCGCACGCCGATCGCATCGCGCACTGCTCTGCCGAAAGGAGCCCCCGTCGGCCAATAGAGGCCAGCCGTTGTCACAGCAGCCTTGAGCGCCGCCAGTGCTTGAGCCTTCGTGTTCCATGAGGAGCCCAGCAGGGTCCCCGCCGCAGCCAGAAACTCCTCGCTCTTCTCCCACTTCTGCACCTGCCTCGCTGATGCCAGCGCAGTCAATGTTTCTGCTGTGACCGCGAAGTTCAGCCGCAACGGCCGCTCGACTGTGATGCGCTGGTATCCGAAATCCTCGTTGCGAAATACCTTGACTTTGGCACTCAGTGGATGTTCGGAGTCCTGCGAAATTTCCAGTGCTCGCCTGTACAGCTCGGTGACCTCGCGGATGTGCTCAATCCCGAGTTCCTTGCGCTTATCTCCCTGGGATTTGCGCATTTTCTGCCAATGGTCGCGCGCGTCCAAGAGAACGACTCTGCCATGACGTTGCGGGCTCTTGCGGTTCGTGAGAATCCAGAAGTATGCAGAAATGCTAGTGTTGTAGAATAGCTGGTCCGGAAGTGCGATGACACCTTCCAGCCAGTCGTTCTCCAGGATCCAGCGACGAATCTCCGACTCGCCCGAGCCCGCCGCACCTGCGAACAAGGGCGAAGCATTGAAGATGATCGCGAGACGCGAGCCGCCTCGGCCGTCGGCCTCGACCGGTTTCATCTTGGAGATCATGTGCTGCAGGAACAGGAGCGAGCCGTCGTTGATACGCGGCAGACCGGCTCCGAAACGCCCTGCGTCACCCAGCATCCGGTGTTCGCGCTCTACCTCGTCCCTCACCCTTTTCCATTCCACACCGAACGGCGGATTCGAAAGGAGGTAGTCGAACTTCTGCTGCGGTTGGCCGTCGTCGGAGAGGGAGTTGCCGAAGGCGATGTTCTGCGGATCGTGTCCCTTGAGGATCAAATCCGAGCCAACCAGCGCCCATGTCTCCGCGTTGAGCTCCTGGCCGTACACCTCGATCTTCGCATCCGGGTTCAGCGCCTTCATGTGGTCCTCGGCAACACTGAGCATGCCGCCCGTGCCACAGGCCGGGTCCATGACCGTACGGGTCACTCCCGGAACGGAGAGGCTGTCGGCGTCCGGGTCCGTCAGAAGGTTGACCATCAGCTGGATCACTTCACGCGGGGTGAAGTGCTCACCGACGACCATGTTGGAGTTGATCGCGAACCGGCGGATGAGCTCCTCGAAGAGGTAGCCCATGCTGTTGTCCGGCACGACGTCGGGGCGCAGGTCTAGAGCCGCGAACTTGTCCACGACTCGGTGAAGCAGACAGGCCTTCTCCAACCTGAGGATCTGCTGCGCGAACTCAAAGCGATGGAAGATCCCCCGAACGTTGCTCGAGAAGCCCTCCACGTAGGTCTGAAGGTTGTGGGCCGCGGTCAGCGGATCCGCCGCGATCTTCTCCAGCGTCAGCTTGGTCGCATTGTGGAAGCCTTGTCCCGATCCCCGCCGCAGAAGAACCTCGGGCACCTCTTCGCCGTCTTCGTACGCGGCTGTTGGGTCCGCCCCCCTCTCGCGCGTCGGCTCCAGACCGCATTCCAGCCGGCGCAGCACGGTGAACGGCAAGATGACCTTCCCGTACTCCGATGACTTGTAGTCACCACGTAGCAGGTCAGAGACAGACCACACCAATCCGGTGAGGTGTTGCATGCCATCGTTCACTGGAGTCCCCCCGAAAACGTGCTGACGAGCAGAGGCAATCGTGCCATGCGTGGGTTACGCCCCGTGTGGAAACGGTTGCTCTCCACTGCCGTTGTCCACCGGCCCGACTGAGCAGTTGCCATCGAAACAGACCGTCACTACTCCGGTCGGTGAGCGGTGGCGTAGCCGCGGGAGTGATCCCCCGACTCTCGGGGGAGAAGATTGTGCGACTTCATCGGCCGGGCGCCTGAGTATCGGAGTACGCCTGAACGCATCATGATGGGAGTTCCTCGCCCCGCGCGCGCAGCCGGTACGCACGGGCGCTGGTCGCGGCCGGCCGGGTCCGGGACCTGGCGGACCTGTTCGGGCCGGACCACTCGGCGCTGGCGAAGGCCGCCGGGAGCGGGCGCCGGGCCGTGAAGCTGCTGGAGCAGATCGAGGCGGCGAAGGGCAGGCCGCCGGCTCGGGTGTTCTGCGCGCTTGGGGTCATCGGCACCGTGGTGGTCACGGGGAAGATGACGGGCGCGCCGGCGAGAAAGCGTTCGCCGAGCGGATCGCCGCGTTCCTCAGCTGCTGAGCGGTACGGGGAGCCGAGCCGGTACCGGCGGCCCGACCGGTGGGGTGACGGCCATGATCGGCGCGGCCTGCGAGGTGTACCGGTCGCCGCAGGGGTCGAAGACCAGCGCCACCGGCCGGCCCGGGCACTGACGCCAGGAGATCCGCTCCGGTGCGCTCCCGCACACGGGGCAGCGCGGCAGCGGGCCCGGCTCCGCCGGAGCCTCGGGGGCGGCCACGAGCCGTGGCACGGCGTGCGGATCACGCATGGAGGCTCCCTGGTCCGGCGGTGCTGTTCCAGGCACTGTGCCACGGCCGGCCCCTCCGGGGCACGGGACGGATCGTCCAGTATTCCGGCAGGTCAGAGGTACGTTCCCGAAGCGGACCCGCCGATCGCCGGTGCGGCTCCCGGCGCCCGCGGCGCAGACACGGACGAAGGCGCCGGCGGGTCGGTGGGAGCGTGCTCCTCCACCGGCCCGCCGGCGCCTTCACCTCCGCACGCGGGTCAGGCCGCCTTCGCGACCTCAGGGTGTTCCTGCAGCCAGGTGCGGACGGCCTGCTGCTCCTTGCCCTTGCCCGCCTCCTGGATCTTCGCCTCCAGGCCGGTCAGCTGGGCCTCGGTCAGCTTGAACGAGCGCAGCCAGGAGGCCACCTCCGGCTCGTCCTGCGCGAAGCCCTTGCGGGCCAGGGTGTGGATGCCGTCGCCCTTGCCCCAGGCCCCCTTGGGGTCCTCGAGCTTCTTCAGGTCGTACGAGGCGTACGCCCAGTGCGGCGACCAGAGCACGACCGCCACCGGCTCCTGCTTCTCGTAGGCCCGCTTCAGCTCGGCGAGCATGCCGGGGGTCGATCCGTCGACGACCTGGTACTCGCCGTCGAGGCCGTATTCCTTGAGCAGTTTGCCCTTCAGGATCCCCATCGCGCCCGCGCTGGGCTCGATGCCGATGATCCGGCCCTTGAACCGGCCGCCCTTGCCCTTGAGGTCGGCGAGGGAGGTGACGTCCTTCATGTAGGAGGGGACGGTCAGCTCGATGGAGGTGGGCCCGTACCAGGAGCCCAGGTCGTCCAGCTTGTTGCCGTACTTCTCCCAGTACTGGGCCTGCGTGAGCGGCAGCCAGGCGTCGGTCTGGAAGTCGACCTGGCCGCCCGCGAGCCCGGTGAACAGGGCGCCGAGCTCCAGCTGCTTCGCCTCCACCTGGAAGCCGCGGCGCTCCAGGAGCTCCTTCCACAGGTAGGTCGAGGCGATGCCCTCGTCCCAGGGGATGTAACCGATGCTGATCTTGCGGCCCTTGCCGACGGCGTCGGCCCCGGCGGCGGTCGGCTGTCCGGAGCCGCCGAAGGTGTTCAGGCCGCCCGCGACGAGGGCGAGGACCACGGCGCCGGTGACGGCGTAGGCGGGCTGAGGACGGTGGTTCCACAGCTTGGCGGCGCCGCTCGCCGCGGCCTGCGCCTTGGCGAGGGCGCGCCGGCCGAGCGGGGAGACCTGGCGGCCGAGCGCCCCGGTCATCCGGTCCAGGTACATGGCGAGGATGACGATGGAGATGCCCGCCTCGAAGCCGAGGCCGATGTCGACGTTGCCGATGGCCCGGTAGACGGCCCCGCCGAGCCCGCCGCCGCCGACCATGCCGGCGATGACGACCATGGACAGGCCCAGCATGATGACCTGGTTGATGCCCGCCATGATGGTGGGGAGGGCCAGCGGCAGCTGGACGCGTACGAGGGTGTCGCGCGGGGTGGTCCCGAAGGCGTCGGCGGCCTCGACGAGTTCCGCGTCGACCTGGCGGATGCCGAGCTCGGTCATCCGCACGCCGGGCGGCAGCGCGAAGATGATGGTCGCGATGATGCCGGGCACCACGCCCACGCCGAAGAAGATGATGCCGGGGATCAGGTAGACCATGGCCGGCATGGTCTGCATGAAGTCCAGGACGGGCCGCAGCACGGCGCTGACCCGGTCTGACCGGGAGGCCACGATGCCGAGCGGGACCGCGATCACCAGGGTGACGAGCGTCGCGACGAGGACCAGGGAGAGCGTGGACATCGCGTCGGCCCACAGGTCGACGGAGTCGACGAGTGCGAAGCCCGCGAAGGCGAGGAGCGCGGCGAGCAGGCCGCGCAGCCACCAGGCGGCGACGGCGAGAATGCCGGCGAAGAGCAGCGGGGCGGGCGCGTCGAGCACGGCGTGGATGCCGTCGTAGAGGCCGGTGACCAGCGCGCTGATGGCGTCGAAGAGCCAGGACAGGTTGCGCTGGAGGAAGTCGACTCCGCTGTCGACCCAGGCGCCGAGGTGCAGGCGGGGCATCAGGCGGCCACCTCCGCGCAGCGCACCGGGGCGCGCTCTTCGTCGCCGATGAAGGCGACGAGCCGGTCCTGCGGTACGGAGCCCACGACGACCCCGGCGCCGTCGGTGACGGCGACGGCGTGCGGGACGCGCGCGCTGACCGAGCACAGGTCGGCGATCGGGGTGTCGGTGGTGACGCTGGGGCAGCCGCAGGCGCAGCTTCCGGCGACGGGGTCCGTCATCACGGCGTCGGCCGTGAGCACGCGCGAGCGGTCGACGTCCTGGATGAAGGAGGCGACGTAGTCGTCGGCGGGGCGGGTGAGGATGTCCTCGGCGGTGCCCTGCTGGACGATGCGGCCGTCGCGCATGACGGCGATGCCGTCGCCGAGGCGCATGGCCTCGTTCAGGTCGTGCGTGATGAACACGATGGTCTTCTTGAGCCGCTGCTGCAGCTCCAGCAGCTGGTCCTGCATGTCGCGGCGGATCAGCGGGTCCAGCGCGCTGAAGGACTCGTCCATCAGGAGCAGGTCGGCATCGGTGGCCAGGGCGCGGGCGAGGCCCACGCGCTGCTGCATGCCTCCGGACAGCTCGTCGGGCCAGGAAGTCTCCCAGCCGGCGAGCCCGCACAGCTCCAGCGCCTCGGCGGCGCGGCGCAGGCGCTCGTCGCGGGCGACGCCCTGCACCTCCAGCCCGTAGGCGGCGTTCTCGAGCACGCTGCGGTGCGGGAAGAGCGCGAAGTGCTGGAAGACCATGCTGATCTTGGTGGAGCGGACGTGGCGCAGCTCACGCCGGGAGAGGGCCGTGAGGTCCTGGCCGTCGAAGCGGATGCGCCCCTCGGTGGGCTCGAGCAGTCCGTTCAGCATGCGCAGCAGCGTGGACTTGCCGGACCCCGACAGACCCATGACGACGAAGATCTCGCCGGGCTCGACGCGGAACGAGGCGTCGATCACAGCAGCCGTCGTACCGTCGGCGCGCAGCTCGTCGCGGCCTGCGCCGGATCGGAGCGCGCGGACCGCGGCTGCGGCGTCGCCGGGTCGTCTTCCGAACACCTTGTAGACGTGCTCGGCCTGGAGCGTGGACACATACACCTCGCGGGTCGTACCGGAAACGGCCTGCGCCCGGCCACCGGGGCCGGGCGCGGGCCGTGGAGCGGCACGGGATCCGCCCGCACCCGGGCCGGCCGCGTGACGGCCGGCGGAAGGGTCCGCTCCGGATCCGCGGGTGCCCACGCTCCTGCGGGGTAAACGCCGAGGTGATCCACCTCACGCCGGGTGGTCCGGTCAGGCGTGGTGCCGGGCGGCCTGCGCCTCGGGGTCCGGGTCCTCCAGCATGGAGGCGCGCAGGTGGGCGAGGATGCGGGTCAGCAGGCGCGAGACCTGCATCTGCGAGATGCCGAGCGCGGCGCCTATCTGCGCCTGGGTGAGCTCCTCGCCGAAGCGCATCCGCAGCATCCGGCGTTCGCGCTCCGAGAGCTGTTCGAGCAGCGGCGCGAGGGTCTGGATGTCCTCGACGCGCTCCAGGGCCGGCTCCTCCTCGCCCATGACGTCGGCGAGGGTGTGGCCGTCGGCCGAGCCGTCGGTGTGCTCCGCGTGCGGGGCGTCCAGGGAGCCGGTGGTGTGGCCGTTGGCGGCCACGAGACCCTCTATGACGTCCTCCTCCGCGAGGCCGAGGTGGCCGGCGAGGTCCGCGACGGTGGGCGAGCGGTCGAGCGTGGCGGTCAGCTGCTCCTTCGCCTTGGCGATGTCGAGGCGAAGCTCCTGGAGGCGGCGCGGGACGCGCACGGCCCAGGAGGTGTCGCGGAAGTGCCGTTTGATCTCGCCTGTGATGTACGGCATGGCGAGGGTGGCGAATTCGTTCTCGCGGGCCGGCTCGAACCGGTCGATCGCCTTGATCAGGCCGATGGTGCCGACCTGGACGATGTCCTCGATGTCGCCTCCGTCACCCCGGCCGCGGAAACGGCGGACGGCGTACTGGACGAGTGAGGCGTTCATCTCTATGAGCGCGTTGCGGACGTACTGGTGTTCCGGCGTGCCCTGGGGCAGTTCACGCAGCCGCCGGAAGAACACCCGTGACAGCTCCCTCGCATCTGCGGGGGCCACCTCCCTGGGTTCCTCGATCCGCGGCAGGTCCGCGATCCGGGCGGCGTGGCTGTCGCGGCGCGGACGGGGGACGACTGCGGCGGTTTCGGAAGTGGAGGACGGGGCAAAGGCGGGCATGGGGTTCGCTCCTTGGGCTTGTCGGCTTGCGGCGCGGGACCTTGACTGCCGTAGATGGTGGTCTGTTTCAGCTTGAACGTCAAGAATTGCCGGAAATGCGGCCGTCCGCTTACACGCGCGCACGCGTGGGACCGGCGGGTCGGGTTCCTCCTCTGTGCACAGCCTTGCGCGGGGCCTCGCGGCGCCCCCAGTCTGAGCGCACGACTCACAGGGGGGTTCGACCCGGATGCTCAAGACATGGCATGCATCACACCAATTGCGCAGATCGCACGAGTTACACAGGTCACACGGATCACGGGGATCGCAGCGATTTCAGGGACGGCACGGATCACGGCAGTTCGGACTGCGGCGGTGCGGGGCCGTCCTCGCGCTCGCCGCGGCGCTCGCCCTCGGCGCCGACACCGGGGCCTCGGCCGCGAGCCCGCCCGAGGGGGCCGTCCGGTACGCCGGAGCTCCCGGAGCCGTCGCCGACAGCTACCTCGTGCTGTTGAACCCGGCCCGCGCGAGCGCCCGTACGGCACAGGGCCGGTCCGTGGTCACACGCTTCGGCGGCACGATCCGCCGGACCTACGACGCCGCCCTGAACGGCTACTCCGTCCGGCTGCCGGAGCGCCAGGCCCGCCGGCTCGCCGCGGACCCCGCCGTCGCCGAGGTCGCGCAGAACCGGAAGCTGCGGCTCGACGCCACCCAGCCCGACCCGCCCTCCTGGGGGGTCGACCGCATCGACCGGCGCAGGCTCCCACTCGACGCGAGCTACACGTATCCGGACTCGGCCGGGCAGGGTGTGACCGCGTACGTCATCGACACCGGCGTCAACATCAGCCACCAGGACTTCGGCGGGCGCGCCTCGTACGGGTACGACGCCATCGACGACGACTACGAGGCCGACGACTTGCACGGGCACGGTACGCACGTCGCCGGGACCCTCGCGGGCACGACGTTCGGCGTCGCGAAGAAGGCGAAAGTCGTGTCCGTGCGGGTCCTCGACTGGGCGGGCGAGGGCACCACGGAGCAGGTGGTCGCCGGGATCGACTGGGTCACCCGCAACGCCGTGAAGCCCGCGGTGGCCAACATGAGCCTGGGCGGCGACCCCGACGACGTGCTGGACGCCGCCGTCCGGGGTTCCATCGCCTCCGGCATCACCTACGCGGTGGCCGCGGGCAACCAGAGCGCGGACGCCTCCACCCACTCCCCCGCCCGGGTGTCCGCGGCGCTCACCGTCGGGGCGACCAACGACGGCGACGCGCGCGCCTCGTACTCCAACTACGGCCCGTTGGTGGACCTGTTCGCCCCGGGCGACTCGATCACCTCGGCGGTCTTCTGGGGAGACGACTGGAGCACCACCATGTCCGGCACCTCGATGGCCTCCCCGCACGTGGCGGGTGCGGCCGCGCTCTACCTCGCCGACCACCGTACGGCCACGCCCTCCCAGGTCGCGGGCGCCCTGACCTCCGCGGCCACGACCGGCTCGGTGGTCGACGCCGGGCCGGGCTCGCCCGACCGGCTGCTCTACGTGGGGACCCAGCCGAACCGGGTGCCCGGGCCGCGCTTCGCGAACACCGCGGACTATCCGGTCGAGGACCTGGAGCCGGTCGAATCCCCGGTGACGGTCAGCGGGATCACCGGGCACGCACCCGCGCAGCTGGACGTGGAACTCGACATCAGGCACCCGGATTCCGGCACCCTCCAGGTCGACGTGATCGCGCCCGACGGCACGGTGTACCCGATCAAGGACAGCTACACCGGCTGGGGCAACGCCGACCTCCGCGGGGTGTTCGGGATCGACGCCTCGTCGGAGACCGCCAACGGCGTCTGGAAACTGCGGGTGTTCGACGCCTTCGCGGGCTACACCGGCCACATCGACGCATGGGCCCTGCGCTTCTGAGGGTCCGGCATGCGGGGAAGGCCCCGGGGCGTGTCTTGCGGATCACGGCGCTCCCGCCGTGATCTGCAAGACGCGGCCTACCCGTTCAGGGGGTTGGGGAGGGGGATGTAGCGGGCGGCCGCGCCGTCGGCGCGGGTCCAGCGGAGCAGCAGATTCGTCTTGGCCGGCAGGGACGGGGCCGAGAGGAGCTCCGCGATCTCGGGCAGGCCGTGCTCCGCGTCGTAGCGCAGGAACTCCTCGCGCACCGCCGGCCAGAGCGCGGCGGCCGTGTCGGGGTGCGCCTCGGCGAGGGCCCCCGCCACCTCCGTGAGGTGGTTGACCACCAGGCAGTAGACCAGCCGCTGCCAGGCGGCCGCACGCTCCGTCTCCGGCAGCAGCTTCACCCCCTCCGCGTCCCGGAACAGGGCCTGTACCGGGACGCCCCGCGCGTCGACCGCGACGAGGCTGTTCTGCAGGTGCGCCTCCAGTACGACTCCGTGCCGGGCGAACAAGTCCAGTACGGGCGGCACGACATGGCGCAGGTACGCCCGCCACCAGCCGGCCGGGTCGGCCGTCGCGGTGAGCGGGCTGCCGGTGAACCCCTCGGCGAGCGCGGCGGACGCGAGCGGCGTGGCCCCGGGCTCCAACTGCGCGTTCAGTCCGTCGCGGACCAGGACGGCGAGTTCCTCGAAGGCGAAGGACGCGGTCCGGTATCCGCGGTCGCGGAGCCAGACCGCGTTCGACCCGGAGCGCCGCAGCTCGGCGAATCCGGCCTCGACCGCGGCGTCCGTACGGCGAAGTTTCAGCAGGTCGTGCCGCCACAGCCGGCGCACGTCGTTGGTGATCCGGACGTCCAGGCTGAATTTGACGAACAGGTCCGCCTCACCCGGCACGTACAGCGTGCGCACCGATGCCGTCGGCCGGACCGGACGGCGGCCCGGGCCCAGGCGCAGCAGCCGCCCGTCGGCGAAGGCCGTGCGTACGGCCGCCGAGCCGCCGACGAGGTCCAGCTGCCAGGGATGCGCGGGCAGCAGCCGGTATCCGGCCGGCGGGCGCGGCCCGTCGAGCAGCCCTGCCAGCGCGTCGATCGCGTCGGCGGCGCCCGGCCCGCCCTCCTCGGCCACCTGGTCCTCGCGCAGCCCGAGGAAGACCAGCGGGTGGCGGGCGTACGCCTCCGGCGCGTAGGGCAGCCAGCTCGCGGCGGGCGCGCCGCCCCGCGCCTTGGGGGCGGGGTGGTACGGATGTCCCATGACCAGGGACTGCTCGGAGCGGACGTACGGGTCCCGCGGGGGCTCGGCGGCCGCGCGGGCGGCCAGCAGCGCGGCGACGGCCTCGCGGCTGTCGGCGATCTCGACCGGGAGCTCGCCGTTCGGGACGCCCGTGTACCGGTGCAGTTCGTCGGCGGTCAGCTTGACCAGCTCGGTGTGGCTGAGCGGACGCCAGCCGTCCGCCGTGCGCAGCTCGGGGTGCAGCGGCCGGCGCCCGCCCGTCACGCGCAGGAGCCGGCCGCTGCCGCGCAGCCGGTGGACCGGCCGGCCGTCGTCCGGCGTGGCGGCGGACCCCTCGGCGGGATCGGCCGCTTCCCGCAGCAGACAGTTCAGCAGGGGGGTGGCGGCGTACGCGTCGGCTGCGGCGTTGAGGTCCACGGATTCCATTCGGTCCATCCCAAGTGCCGGGGTTCGCGGGGCGTACCTCCGGCCGTGATCTTCAGTATCCGCGATGATGACGTGATCATCACGTCATCCGTGAGAGACCCGTGAGAGTCCCGTGAGAGGAACAGGGCCCTGCACCCCAGCATGAACCTCCCCGCCTCCCCGGCCGAAGAGGCCGTCTCCGCCGAGCTGGCCGAGGTGCGCCCCGCCCTCGGTTCCGCCTACGGCTCCGCGCTCGGCGGCGCCCGGGCCGCCGTGCTGACCCGGCTGTGGCGGGCGCTGGCCTTCGAGCCGCTCCCGTGGGTGGAGCGCCGCGAGCACGGGCCCGGCGGCCTGACGGTCCGGCTGCACGGGGGCGGCCGGCTGGAGGGCCCGCCGCCGGACCCGTACGCGACCGACCCGTACGTCGGCGAGGTGCTGCTCGACGGCGTCCCGTACCGGCAGGCCTGGCGGCTCATGGCGGCGCTGGGTGTGCCGCACGGGGATGCCTTCGCCGCCGAGCTGGACGACAGCACGGCCTCGCTCGCGCTGTCCCGGGCCGGGCGGCCGGCGGCGCCCGAGCCGGCTCCGCAGGCCGCCTGGGAGTGGGAGCAGCGGGTGGTCGACGGCCATCCGTACCACCCCAACTGCCGCTCCCGGCCGGGATTCTCGGTGGCCGAGCAGCTGGCGTACGCGCCGGAGCACCGCCCGCTGGTCGAGCTCGGGCTGGTCGCCGTACGGGCCGAGGAGTGCCTGGTCACCGGCGCCTGGCCGGCCGGGCTGCGCGACGGTGGCCGGCTCCTGCTGCCGGTCCACCCCTGGCAGGCGGAACACGTCCTGAAACAGACGGGCCGGGGGTCGGCCGGGGTGTTGCGCACCGGATTCGCGGCGCATCCCCTGATGGCGCTGCGCACCCTCGCCCCCGCGGCGGGCGGCGCGCACGTCAAGACGGCGCTGAGCACCCGGCTGACCTCCTCCGTACGGGACATCTCGGAGTACTCCATCGAGACGGCCGCCGCGGTCTCCGCCTTCGCGCAGACCCTGTCGCAGCGGCTCGACGGGCAGCTCCACATCACCCGCACCCTGGGCGCCGCGACCGCGCACAGCCCGGACCTCGCGGCGGTGCTGCGCGAGCCGCCCGAGGTGTACGCGGACACGGCGGCGGGCGAGCGGGTCGTGCCGGTGGCGGCGCTGGGCGGGACGGCGTTCGCGCGTTCGGCGTCGTGGCGGGCCGGGTTCGCCCGCCTCGCGCTCTCGGTGTGCCTGCGGGTTCTGGACCTCGGGGTGGCGCTGGAGGCCCACGGCCAGAACCTGCTCGTCGTGCTGTCCGCGACGGGGGCCCCGGTGCGGCTGGTCTACCGCGACCTCGCCGACATCCGGATCAGCCCGCAGCGGCTCGTACGGCACGGCCTGCCGGTGCCGCCGCTCTCGGGGCGGCTGGTCACCGACGACGTGACCGTGCTGCGGCGCAAGCTGTTCGGTTCCCTGCTGACCGGGACCCTGGGTGCCACGGCCGGCTCCGCGGCGGCCTTCGGCGAGATGCTGGCGGAAGCCGCCGCTCTGCCGGTCACCGCGGACACCGAGGCCCTGCTGACCGCTCCGCTGCCGACCAAAGCCCTGACGCTCATGCGGCTGAGCCCCGGAATCCCGGGCGACCAGTGGACGGAGCTGGACAATCCGCTGGCCGGGGCCGACGGTCGGGGGCGGGGGTGGGCGGGATAGTGTCACAGGGCATGAACGGGACCTCGGACCTGAACTCCGTACGGGCGTCGTACGACGCCGTCGCCGTCGACTACGCCCGGCTCCTCGGCGCCGAGTTGGCGGACAAGCCGCTGGACCGGGCCATGCTGGCCGCCTTCGCCGAGTGCGTGCGCGGCGAGGCGGGCGGCGCGGCCCGGGCGGTCGCGGACCTGGGCTGCGGTCCGGGTCGCGTGACGGCCCATCTGGACGGGCTCGGCGTACGGGCCTTCGGCATCGACCTGTCCCCGGCGATGGTCGCGGTGGCCCGGCGGACGTATCCGGGGCTGCGTTTCGAGGTGGGCTCGATGGCGGCGCTGGACGTGGCCGACGGGGTACTCGGCGGGGTCCTGGCCTGGTATTCGACGGTGCACACCCCGCCGGGTGAACTGCCTCCGCTGTTCGAGGAGTTCGCTCGTGTGCTCGCGCCCGGCGGACACCTGCTGATCGCGTTCAAGGCGGGCGACGAGAAGCTCCGGCTGGAGCACGCGTACGGGCACCCCGTCGAGCTGGACGTGTACCGGACCCCGCCGGAGCTGATCGCCGGCCTGCTCGCCGGGGCGGGCCTGGAGGAGGTGGCCCGCCTGGTGCGACAGCCGGCGGGCCGGGAGAAGTCCCCGCAGGCCTTCCTCCTGGCCCGCAAGCAGGTCTAGGCCGTGTCTAGCCGACCCTGTCGACGGCGCCCTCCAGCACCTCCAGCCGCTGCTGCGTCAGGCGCAGCAGGCGGGGTTCGAGGCTCGGCAGGGCCCGCAGCAGGCGGACCAGTTCGGGACCGGAATCCCGGGCCGCGGCCTGGTCCTTGAGCTGGGTCCAGCAGTACAGGGCGCCCGCCGCGGCCGCCAGGACCTCGGGGGCGTCCGGCGGCTGGTGCTCCAGGCGGGTGTGCCCCGCGTTGATCCAGAGCTGGGTCGCCGAGCGGTAGTTCCCGGCCATCCGGGCGAGGTCGGCCCGGATCTCGGCCCAGTGGGTGGCCTCGGGCGAGGTGTACCCGTGGGTCTGGAGGACGTGCTGCTCCCAGGCCTGGGCGAGGGTGGCGGCCTCCTGGTGCCGGCCGCCGGAGGCGAGGGCGTGGATGTGCGGCCGCGGGTCGGGCGTCTGTCCCTGCGGCGCCTGTGGCGCCTGTTGTGCGGCGGTGGCGCCGAGTTCGCGTGTGGCGGGCAGGACGAGGGTGCCGGGCGGCAGGGCCGCCGCTCCCACGGCGAAGGCGTGCAGTTGGAGGTCGGCGGGGCGGGTGGGGCTGCGGCGCAGCTGGTCGATCCAGTGCCGGGTGTACGCGCTGACCTGGTGCGGCCCGCCGGCGAAGGCGGGCGGGACGACCACCCCGTACACCTTGGCGGAGGGTGAGGCGGGCAGGCTCCCGTACTCCTGGAGCACCGGCCAGGCGGACTTGTCGGCGACGAGATCGAGCACCACGGTGGTCGGGCCGGTGGGACGGGCCGCGAGCTCGGTCCCCAGCCAGTCCCACGGCAGGGCGGTGTAGCGGACGGTGGAGGCCGTGGTCCCGGCCAGCGCGAGGTGCAGGCCCTGCCCGCGGCGGTCGAGCGTGAGCCGGCCGGAGAGGTAGACGAGCAGCGGCCCCGGGGTCGCCGCGGCCGCACGCAGCCGCATCAGCACGGTATTGGGGTCCCGGGCGCCGTCGAGGTACGTGGTGTCGCTGGGGACGTGGCTGTTCAGCAGCGCGGACGCGGGCAGCACTCCGAGCGCGGCCAGATTCGCACTGGGCGCGACCTGAACGGCCCGCCTCCGTACGGCGGCGTCACCCGCTATGAGAAGAACATGCCCCCGCTGCTGCCTGCCGGCTCCGTCGATCTGCATGGGCAGACCGTACTCACCTCACGCCCCCGTCGCAGCCCAGGGGTTCGAAACCTACCCGTAGGCACGCTCCCCGCAGGCCCTGCCGGGCGCCCCGCCAAGTGCTCCCGCGCCCCCGCCCGTCAGCAGCCGAACCACACGGCGAGCCGCACCCCCTCGTCCCCATCGGCCGCCTTGAGCTCGGCCCAGGCGGTCCAGCCGGTCCAGGACGCACTGTGGGTGACGCTCCACTCTTCGTAGGCCGCAGGGGCATCTTGCGTCACGTCCGGCGGCAGCCCGCGATCGGGCGCGTGAGGCCGGAACGACGCGGAGTTGCGGCCACCGAACAGGGCCCCGAACGCCGCCGAGGACCGGCCGTTGCAGAAGTGGTCCGGATCGATGCCCTCGCGCCAACCGCGGTCGTCCTCGTCCGGCCGGCGGTCCCGGCGGCACTCGATCAACCCGTGCGGCCGGCGGCCACGCTGCGGTCAGGACGACGGCCGCGGCCGGGCTCGCGGAGCTCGGGCCGGATCCGGTCCTCTACCGCCGGCTCGGGCAGGCGCACGCGGCCGAGGACGAAGACGACCACGACGCGGAAGCCAAGACGCGTACCGCAAGGGCCTGGCGCTCGCGCCGGACGACCTCGGCCTCCTCGTGTCGTACGCCGAGCTGTGCCTGCGGTCCGACTCCTTCACCCACCCGGGACGTTCCCACCGGGCGGTGGTCGTGCGGGCGCGGATCGAGGAGCTCGCACCACCCGGATCGGCCGAGCGCGACGGGTCGACGACGCGACGGGCCGGGCCGGGCGCGCTACTGGGACGACCTGGTGGTCGGCGCCGTCCAGGGGGGTACGGCAGGCGGCCGTCGCGGAGCAGAGCGTGCAGGTCACCGAGGCGCTGCGGCGAGCCGCCCGCGGCGAGGCCGCCGCCTACCACGGGGGGGGACCTCCGGGCGGCGGAGCCGGCGGCCGCGGTCGAGCTCCTGCAGGGCCGCAGCAACGCGCTGCTTCGGCTGCTGCTCGCCCACCGGGTCGCGGCGTACGTCCTGACCTTCGCCTTCTCCTTCGGCCTGGACAAGGCGCTCGTGTTGAGCGGCACGCTCGACTTCAGCCTGTGGGGCCGGCTGTTCCGGATCCCGGTGTTCGTCGCGGAGGGCAGACTCCGCGAGGCGCGGCGGCTGGGCCGCGAGCGCGTCGTCGCCCGTATCCGGGAACGGCATGAGCGGACGGCGCAGGGCGGGAGCGCCGGAGCCTCGACGGCCTGACCGCCGCCGCCCGGGCGCCACCGCCCTGGGCACCGTGCGGACGAGCGCCGCCGCGGGCCAGGCGGTGCGGGCCAGGCGCCGCGGTCCGGGCGGTGCGGTCCGGGCGTCCTGCGGCGCGGGGGCGTTCGTCGCTCCCGGCGGGGGGCCGTGGGCCGTTCGGGGGGCAGCGCAGGCCCCCTGGGCCCGCCTTCGCCGCGATCAGGCCGGACGATGGCAGGAAGGAGGGATGAGCCTCCACCGCCGCCAGTTGCTGGGCACCGTGTCCGCAGCCGTGCTGGCCGCCTTCTCCGTCGCGGCGGCGCCGGCCCGCGCCCCCGACTGGGCGGCGCTCGGCCGCGGCATCGACGGGCGGCTGGTGCTGCCGGGCGACCCCGACTACCCCGAGGCCCGGCGGCTGTTCCAGCCCCGGTACGACACCATCGCCCCGGGCGCGGTGGCCTACCCCGCGCACGCCGCCGACGTGGCCGTCTGCCTGGACTTCGCGCGTCGCTCCGCCGTCCCCGTCGTACCGCGCGGCGGCGGCCACAGCTACGCCGGCTGGTCCACCCGCGCCGGCGGGCTCGTCGTCGACGCCGGTGCCATGGCCGGGCTGGCGGTCGAGGGGTCCGGCGTACGCATCGGTGCCGGAGCCCGGCTCGGCGACGTCAACCGGAGCCTCGCCACGCGGCGCCTCGCCGTCCCGACCGGCCTGTGCCCCACCGTCGGCATCGCCGGACTCACGCTGGGCGGCGGGCTCGGCCTGGCCTCCCGCGCCCACGGGACCACCTCCGACGCCCTCACCGGTGCCACCGTCGTCACCCCCGACGGCGTCGTGCGCGAGGTCGACGCCGCGCGCGACACGGGCCTGTTCTGGGCCCTGCGCGGTGGCGGGGGCGGCAACTTCGGCGTGGTCACCGAGTTCCGTTTCCGCACCCACCCGGCCGCCGACTGCGCCTACGCCGAACTCCACTGGCCCGAAGCCGACTCCGCCGTCCTGCTGCGCGGCTGGCAGCGCTGGCTGGCCGCCCTCCCCGACCCCTTCTGGAGCCAGGTCGAGTTCCTGATCGAAGGCGGCCCGGCCCCGGCCCCCGCCGTCCGCGTCCTGTGCCTCGACGGGCGCGCCGAGCTCGAACGGCAGCTGACCCGCCTGTCGGACCTCGTCGGCCGGCCGCTCCGGGACAGCTGGATCGTCGTACGCACCTACGAGGAGACCGTGCGGGCCATGTCGGGCTGCCCGGAGCAGAGCGCCACGCAGTGCCATCTGCCCGGCACCCTGCCCGGCCGGACCCCCGAGGGCCGGATCGGCCGGGACTCGTACGGCGGGCGCTCCGACTTCTGGGGCGCCGCCGGGCTGCCGGACGCGGGCGTCGCCGCGGTGCTGGCCGCCGTACGCCGCTACGGGCGGACCGTCCCGGCCGGCGGCATCGGCGTCGTCCAGTTCACCGGCGAGTGCGGCGGGGCCGTGAACCGCCCGGCGGCGGCCGACACCGCGTTCGTGCACCGCGACAGCGCCTTCCTCACCCAGTACCTCGCCTACTGGCCCGTCTCCGCGACGCCCGCGCAGGTGGCCTCGCACCAGGGCTGGCTCGACGGCCTGTGGCAGGACCTGCGCCCCTGGGCGAGCGGCCGCGCGTACCAGAACTACATCGATCCGAAACTGCCCGCCTGGCGCGAGGCGTACTACGGGCCGAACCTCGGCCGCCTCGAAGAGGTCCGGCGCGCCTACGACCCGGACCGGCTGTTCCGCTTCCCGCAGGCCATCTAGAGGAGCTCGACATGCGACGTACGTTGACCGTGGCGGCGGCGACGGCCGCCCTGCTGCTGCCCGCCGGGCCGCTGCCGGTGGCCGAGGCCGGGAGCGCCATCCCGCCGCCCGGCCGGTGGTCCGCCCGCGAGGCGGAGACCTTCTGGACGGCCGACCGGATGGCGTCCGCGGCCCCCATGACCCCCGCGTCGGCGGTCGCGGCCACGGATCCCGGCACCGGGCAGGACTTCGACGGGATCCCGGTCGTCGGCCGGATGTTCGTGATGAAGGGCGGCGGCGCGTACTTCTGCACCGCGAGCGTGGTCTCCTCCCCCGGCCGCGACCTGGTGCTCAGCGCGGCGCACTGCCTGCTCGGCACCGACGCCCGGCAGGTGGCCTTCGTACCGCTGTACACGGCGGACAACCCTCAGCCGTACGGGATGTTCCCGGTGCTTCGGGCCGCGGACGGAAAGTCCAAGGTGTGGATCGACCCGCGCTACAAGAGCCTGGGCGCCGACAAGGGCGCCACGCTCGACGTGGCCTTCGCGCAGGTCGGGCCGGACGCCGACGGGTTCCCCGTCGAGGACGTGGTCGGCGGGAACCGCCTGGTCACCGGCGCCGGTTACGAGCACGCGAAGGTGTCGCTCATCGGCTATCCGGCATCGGCCGCGCGCCCGAGGCTGTGCGTGAACCGTACGACCAAGTTCACCAGCAAGGACGCGGGGATCCCCGGTTCGTTCCTGCGGATCGACTGCACGGGATACCCGGGCGGGACCAGCGGCGGCCCGTTCCTGAAGAACTACGACAAGGTGACCGAGACCGGGGACGTCGTCGGGGTCATCGGCGGGTGGAAGACGGGCGGGGACACCGCCGACACCTCGTACAGCTCGTACTTCGGCCCGGAGATCAAGAAGTTGTACGAGCAGGCGGTTGCCGGGGCGAAGGGGGCGTGAGCACCCGGACCCAGCGGGTCCGTCGCGGGTTGCCCACGGTGCGCGGGGTCGCGGGAAGCCCGTCGGCGGTCAGCCGGTCGGCGGGCGGCAGCCCGAGCTGGCGGCGCAGGTCGGCGAGGGCGGCGTGGACCGGGGCCAGGAGGACCTCGGCGCGCGGATGGGCGTACGCGAGCGCGTGCGCGGTGGTCTCGATGGTCTCGGCGGCGTCCTCGGCGGCCGTACGGCTCCACCCGCCGGGCTCGGCACAACTCCAGGGGGCGACGGCGTCGTAGAGGTGGCAGGCGGCATCGGCCGCGGCGTCGGCCCGTTCACCGACGCCCGGCGCCGCGATGGTCGGCAGCAGCTCCATGCCGGGTCAACGACCGAGGCCGCCACGGGGAACGACCGTCTCGCCGCCGGTTCACCGGGCGCGGGTCACCCGAGCCGCCGGGCACCCGTGGCGGCCGCCGCGGCCACGACGACGCCCATCACCCCGACGGCGCGGGCGAACTGCCGGCCGTGCGTGCCGCCCGGGATTTCCCAGTGTGCTCATGAGGCCACGGTCTGCAGCCAGAGGGGGAGCAACAGCAGCGACACGACCGAGCTCTTGATCACCAGCGAGGCGGAGAGGTCCACGCCCACGTCGTAGCGCTGGGCGAAGACGAACAGGTTCTGCGGGGTGGGCATCGCGGCGATCAGGACGAGATACGTCAGCCACTCCCCCCGTACGCCGAACAGCAGTCCGCACACCGCCCAGGCCAGGAGGGGGAAGGCGAGGCACTTGAAGGCGATGAGGGCCATCTCCTCGCGGGAGGTGCCCCGGACGTCCAGCCCCACGCCGCCGAGGTGCAGTCCGAGGGCGAACAGGGCGATCGGGGAGGCGCTGTCGCCGACGAAGGCGGCCCCGTCCAGGACCACCTTCGGGAGGTGCACCGAGAGGAGGTTGAGGACGATCCCGGCGTTGCAGGCCAGGACCACCGGGGTGGCGAGCGAGGCGCCGACGGCCCGCGAGAGCCGCTGCCCGGGGCCGCCCGCGGCCGGGCCGGCGCGGCCCAGCTCCATGATGGAGATGACGACGAGGGAGAGCACGCAGACCTGGAAGAGCAGGACGGGGAAGATCGGCGCGGCCGTCCCGAAGAAGGTGATGAACACGGGGACGGCGAAGTAGGCGGTGTTCACCTGGACTCCGGCCATCACGCGCAGCGCCACGTCGCGGGGGTCCCGTAGGCCCCGGGCACCCGAGGCGAAGGCTAGGAGGAGCACGGCGAGGGCGGCGGCCGCGGCGTAGGCGCCGATCGCGTGCCAGTTGAACAGGGCGCCGAGGTCGCTGCCGTAGATGTTGCCGAAAAGGTAGCAGGGGACGGCGAAGAGGAAGGCGTAGTCGGCGAAGGCCTTGGAGGCCTCGGCCGGGACGGTCTTGCGGCGGGCGAGCAGTACACCTCCGCCGAAGGCCAGCAGCACCGGTACGATTTTTTCGAGTGCTGCCGCCGTGCCCATGTGTACCGGCTCCCCCTGTGATCGACCGCGAGCAGCGTACTCCTGCCTTCCTGGAGGACCTCCGGAGCATAGGCTGGACCGATCATGAGCGATCGCGACGAAGCACGCCCCCGTACGCCGGCCCCCGCGAAGGGGGACCGGGCGCCGATGCGGTTCGCGGTGGTGCTGCGCACGCCCGCGCGGGCGGCGGAGCCGCTCTTCGCGCGGGCGCCGAAGGCCTGGCAGCGGATGCTGCCGTACGTCGTCGCCGGCATCTTCGTGGTGTCGCTGCTGCCGGCGACCATCGCCGTGCTGGCCGGCGACTACAAGGCGGGCGGCGGCTGGGCGGGGGCGCTGGGCGTGGCCCAGACCGTGCCGCTGCTGCTGGCGGTGACGCGGCCGCTGGCCGCCTGGGTCCTGATCCTGGTCGCGGACACGGTCGGGGCGGTGGTGCTGACGCACGCCGACAAGGTGGCCGGGCACGCCTGGCCGTGGACCCCGATGTGCATCGTCGGGTACCTGGCGCTGATGATCTGCCTGGGGCTGCGCGAGTCGATCCGCACGCTGATCGGGGTGTGGCTGGTGACGGGCGCCGTCGGGGTGGTGCTCGGCTTCTTCGAGCCCGACGGGGTGACCACCACGGCCGCGCTGCTCTTCGTACTGAGCGGCAGCGTCCTCGCCGTGACGGGGGCCCTGCGCGGGGTCGGCGACGCGCAGCAGCGCGTCGCCGAGCAGGAGAGCATCAGCGAGGCGGAGCGGGCCCGGCGGACGCTCCTGGAGGAGCGGGCGCGGATCGCCCGGGAGCTGCACGACGTGGTGGCCCACCACATGTCGGTGATCACCGTGCAGGCGGATTCCGCGCCGTACCGGCTGCCGGGCATGCCGGAGCCGGTGCAGGAGGAGTTCGCGGCGATCGCGGCCAGTGCGCGCGAGTCGCTGGGCGAGATGCGGCGGCTGCTGACGGTGCTGCGCAGCGACCAGGCGAACGGCGGGGACGGAACGCGGACGTCCGACGGCACCGGCGCACCGGCCCCGCAGCCGGGGATCGGCCGGATCCAGCAGCTGGTGGAGGCGACCGTACGGGCGGGACAGCCGGTGGAGTTGTCGCTCGCGGCCGGGGCGGAGCGGGCGGCGCCGCCGGCCGTGGACCTGTCGGCGTACCGGATCGTGCAGGAGGCCCTGGCGAACGTGGTGCGGCACGCGCCGGGAGCCCAGACCCGCGTCTCGGTGACGCACGAGGCCGGGGAGGTCCTCGTGCTCGTGGTGAACGGCCCGGCGGCCCGGGACGCGGCGGTGGAGCCGGGCCGTTCGGGCACCGGGCACGGCCTGGTCGGCATGCGGGAACGCGTACGGTTGACGGGCGGGACGCTGGACACCGGTCCGCTGCCCGACGGCGGCTTCCGGGTCGCGGCCCGCCTGCCCCTGAACGACGCCACCGAGGAAGCCAGTTGACCATCCGTGTGATCATCGTCGACGACCAGGCCATGGTGCGGGCGGGGTTCGCCGCCCTGCTGTCGGCACAGGCCGACATCGACGTGGTGGGCGAGGCCCCCGACGGGCGGCAGGGCGTGCAGGTCTCGCGCACCGCGCACCCCGACGTGGTGCTGATGGACGTGCGGATGCCGGAGATGGACGGTCTGACGGCGGCCCGGGAGCTGCTCAGCCCGCCGCCGGGGGTGGTCCACCGGCCGAAGGTGCTGATGCTGACCACCTTCGACATCGACGACTACGTGTACGAGGCGCTGCGCGCGGGCGCCTCGGGGTTCCTGCTGAAGGACGCACCGCCGGCCGACCTGATCGCGGCGGTCCGGGTGGTCGCGTCGGGCGAGGCGCTGCTCGCGCCCTCGGTGACCCGGCGGCTGATCGCGGACTTCGTCCAGCAGCGGCCGGCCCCGCGCAAGGACCCGGCGCTGCGGCTGAAGGGGCTGACCCCGCGGGAGACCGAGGTACTGGAGCTGATCGCGCGCGGGCTGTCGAACCAGGAGATCGCCGGGCACCTGGTGCTGGCCGGGCACCTGGTGCTGGCCGAGCAGACGGTGAAGACGCACATCGGCCGGGTGCTGGCCAAGCTGGACCTGCGGGACCGGGCCCAGGCGGTGATCTTCGCGTACGAGGCGGGGCTGGTGCGGCCGGGCGACTCGGACTGACTTCCCCCCGCCACGGACCGGCTTCTCCTCCACCCCCTACCGGGGTATGACATCCGACTTGGCTCCACGGTCCGATGTCCGCTTCGACACCTTCTCCTTACCTTCCTCCTCGTCACGAGGAGAGGAGAAGGGGCATGCGCCGCTTCGGAAGGACCCTGGCCACCGCCGCACTGGCCGTGGCCGTGGTCGGGGGGACCGCGGGCTGGGCCTCCGGCGACAGCCAGCAGGCGGTCACCGGACCGCCGCCCGGCACCGCCGCCTGGCGCGGCGACACCGTGTCAGGCCGGTCGCTGCCCGATCCGGCGAGCGCCTCGCCGCATGACGTGGCCCGGTTCTTCGCCGGGCTGGACGACGCGGAGCGCCGGGAGCTCGTACGCAGGCACCCGCTGGTGGTGGGCAACCTCGACGGCGCACCCGTCACCCTCAGGTACGAGGCCAACCGGCTGGCCGTCCTCGCGACCGGCGAGGCGCGCTTCGCCTCGCTCGCCTCCCCGGGGCGCCGGATCCTCGCTTTCGACCCGCGCGGGCGCGGCCAGGTCGTCGAGGTGTTCGGGGATCTGCGGCGGGCCGCGCACGTCTCGGTGATCGTGCCCGGTTCGGACAGCGACGCCACCACGTACGACGCGAAGCGCGCGCCGGACACCGGGCCGGCCGGGATGGCCCGCGCGCTGCGCGCCGCGGCCGGCGAGGACACCGCGGTGGTGGCCTGGGCCGGCTACACCACCCCCGTCGGGGTCGGACTGGACGCGGCCTCCGGGCGGCTCGCCGAAGCGGGCGCGGACCGGCTGGCCCGGTTCACGGCGGGGCTCGACGCGGTCGGCGCACCCGACCCGGTGCTGTTCTGCCACAGCTACGGCTCGGTGGTCGGGGGGCTCGCGGCCGGGCGTACGGACGCCAGCGACATCGTCGTGTTCGGCTCCCCCGGCATGCGCGCCGACACCGTCGCCGATCTGCACACCCGCTCGCGCGTCTGGGCGGCCCGGGGGCCCTCCGACTGGATCGGCGACGTGCCGAACGTGGAGTTCGCCGGGATCGGCCACGGCGCCGATCCGGCCTCCGCCGCCTTCGGCGCCCGCAAGGTGCCGGCCGGCGACGTGCACGGCCACACCGGGTACCTCGCGCCCGGCACCCGGTCTCTGGCGGCCTTCGCCGCGATCGCGAAGGGAGAGGTCCGGTGAACACGCTCACCACACTCCGGAGGGCGGCCGACCGGATCGAGCGGCAGACCCCCGCCCACCGCGACCGGGCCGTCGACGGGCTGCGCGCCCTCGCCCTGCTGGCCGTGCCGACCGGGCACTGGCTGCTCGGCGGGTTCACGCGCGACGCGGAGGGCGGCCTGCACAACGCCAGCCCGCTCTCCGCATTCGGCGCTCTGGCCCCGGCGAGCTGGGTGCTCCAGATGCTCGGCATCTTCTTCCTGGTCGGCGGCTACGCCTCGGTGCTCTCCTACCACCGCCGCAAGGGATCCGCCGGGGACTGGCTGAAGGGCCGGATCGCCCGGCTGGGGCGGCCGGTGCTCGGGGTCACGGCGGTGTGGGCGCTGGCCGCGCCGGTGCTGTACGCGGCGGGGGTGCCGGAGGCCACCCTGCGGACCGGGGCCACGCTGGTGGTCCAGCCGCTGTGGTTCGTCGGGGTGTACGTGGTGGTCACCGCGCTGACCCCGTACTGCGTGCGGGCGTCGCGCCGGCTCGGCGGCTGGGCGGCGGCCCCGCTGCTCGCCTCGGTCGCGCTGGTGGACTTCCTGCGGTACGGGCCGTTCGCCGAGTCCGTGCCCTCCTGGCTGGCGGTCGTGAACATCCTGCCGGGCTGGCTGTTCGCGTACCAGCTCGGCGTGGACTGGGGCGAGGGGCGGATCGGCAGGCGCGGGGGCTGGCTGCTGCTGGCGGGCGGGACACTGCTGTTCGCGGCGCTGCTGGCGGTGTTCCACTACCCGGCGTCGATGGTCGGCGTTCCGGGCGAGGCGCGGACCAACTCGCACCCGCCGTCTCTGCTGGTGCTGGCTCTGGCCTCGGCGCAGTCGGGCGCGGCGATGCTGCTGCGCGACCGGCTGGCGCGGCTGCTGGCCCGGCCGGCGCTGTGGGCCCCGGTGGTCGTGGTCAACCTGTGCGCGATGACGATCCTGTGCTGGCACCAGACGGCCATGCTGGCGGCGGCCGTGCCCGGTTCGTTCGCGGGCGGACTGACGGGTCTGACGACGGCGCCGGACAGCCCGGTCTGGATCGCGGCACGGCTGGCGTGGATGCCGGTGTTCGCGGTGCTGCTGGTGGGCATCGCCCGGTACGCGCGCCGGTTCGAGGAGCCGTGGACCCGGGCGACGGCGGTACGGCGGACGCTCGCGGGGGTGCTGGCGGCCGGGTTCGCGGTGTTCGCGCTGGGGCTCGCGTAGCACCGGTGCACGACGGTTCGACGATGCGCCGAGAGCGCCGCTCCCCGGAAGGAGCGGCGCTCTCGGCGTGTCCGCGCGGCGGGCGCGCGGTTCAGGCGATCGACGCGGCGACGATGGCGGCCACCGCCAGGTTGCAGGAGGCCGTGACCCAGACCGCCGGGTGCGGCTCCGGGTCGACGACGATCGCGCCGAGCTTGCCGGGGGTCACCCAGTCCAGCACCAGGAAGGCGAGGCCCATCAGGACCAGGCCGAGCAGCCCGAACACGGCGGTGGACAGCAGTCCCTTGCCGAAGTCGTCGTACGTGGTCCAGATCGAGGTGAAGACGATCCCGCCGACGCCCAGGAGCGCGGAGCTCAGCATGACGGCCGCGTTCCGGTTGCGCTCCTCCCAGATCTGCTTCGGGAGCTTCCCGGGCGTCAGCACGTCCACCAGGACGATGCCGAGGATCAGCAGGACCAGGCCGAGGGCGCCGTAGGCGCTGGTGCGGCCAAGTCCGTTGATGATGTCGCTCATTGAGAAGCCGTTCTCCGCGGGGGTAGGAAGGACCTGCCGTACATGACGGGACACCGCCCGCCAGGGGGGGGCTCAGGGTGGCCGAATCTATCGCACGGTCTCGCTGCAGACCATGGGGAGGTCAGGGAATGGTAAAGCTCCGAGCGGCGCGGCCCGGTGAGGCGGAGGAGCTCACCGCGCTCGTGCTCCGCTCCAAGGCGTATTGGGGGTACGACGCCGCGTTCCTGGCCTCGTGTACGCCGGAGCTGCGGATTGCGGCCGGGGACGTGGCGGACCGCCGGATCGTGGTGGCCGAGGAAGCGTCCGGCGGCCGGGTGCTGGGGCTCGCCTCCCTGGAGGGCGCGCCGCCGGTGGCCCGGCTGGGTCTGCTGTTCGTGGAG
The DNA here is from genome assembly GCF_042752335.1 of Streptomyces sp. NPDC059355. Taxonomy (NCBI): domain Bacteria; kingdom Bacillati; phylum Actinomycetota; class Actinomycetes; order Kitasatosporales; family Streptomycetaceae; genus Streptomyces; species Streptomyces sp. NPDC059355. Next base: position 210,004 of record NZ_JBHYXN010000005.1, read on the forward strand.
CCGGGGGCCATCGGCCGGGGCGTGGGGCGGCGGCTGTACCGGGACGCGCTGCGCCGGGCCGCCGAACTGGGGTTCCGCGGACTGCTCATCGACGCCGATCCGCATGCGGCCGGGTTCTACCGGGCGATGGGGGCGCGGAGTTCGCCGGGGTCCCCTGCGGCCGGCGGCGAGGAACCGTGCGCCGGGCTGGTGCGGTTCGAGGCGGCGCCGGCGCCGCCGACCGACTGGGCGCAGGCCTGGACGGGCGGCGGGCCGGCCGTGCACGTGGGCAATGTCGCCGAGTTCAACGCCCAGTTCGCCGACGCCTCTTTGGACCGCGAGCAGCGGGCAGCGGGCCACTACGCCTGCCTGGCCGCCTTCTACAGCCCGTGTCCGGGGGCGCTGGTGCTGCCCGCGGCGGTGCCGCCGGGGTGGATCGGGCGGATCGGACGCCTTCTGGAATGGGAGGGGGTGGAGGTGTACGACGGCCTGGCGGACGGGGGTCCCGGGCTGCCGGACGCTGCCGGACTGTCGGATGCCGTACGGGCCCGGCCGGCGCTGGCCGGGCTGCTGGCCTCGGCCGGGCTGCCCCTCGTACCGTGGGGGCGGACGGCGGGTTTCGCGCGGCTGGCCGGGCGGCCGTGGCGCCCCTCCGAGCTGCGGTACGAGTCCAAGTCGGCGTCGCACGGCCTGTTCGGGCGGATCCTGGCGGGCGGCGGGCACCCCCGGATCCTGCTCCCCGGGCAGTGGCCGGCCCCCACCCGGCGGGCGGCGGCCAGGCTGCTGGCCGCCCGGGCCAAGGCGGGCGAGAGCAGCGTTCTGAAATCGGAGCACGGTGTCGGCGGTTCCGGCACCACCGTGGTGACGCCCGACCGGGTCCGGGCCGCGGGCAGCGCCCGCGCGGTGCTGCGCACCCTCCCGCGCGGGCCCCTGCTGGTGGAGGAGTACGTGTCCGGTCCGGCCGGGCCGGAGGAGCCGCGGGACCTGACGTACGACGGGTTCGTCGACGGGGCGGGCCGCGTGCACGAGGTGGGCGGCGCGGTCATGGACGTGGCGGGCTCCGGGTACCGCGGGGCGACGGTGGGCCCCGGGGTGGTGCCCGCGTGGGCGGAGCAACCGCTGCTCGCGTTCGGGGAGGCGGTGGGCCGGGAGCTGTCGGCCGCCGGCTACCGGGGCTGGTTCGACGTGGACTTCGTCGCCGACGGGGCGGGACGGCTGGCGCCGACCGAGACGAACCTGCGGCTCACCGGGCCGTCGATCGCCTTCATGGTGGCGGCCCGGCTCGACGCGCTGCGGGGCGCGGGGCATTTCGTACGGATCGCGGACCGGGTGGAGTTGGGGGCCAGACTGCCCGAGGCCGCGCTCGACGAGCTGTGCGAGACGCTGGAGCGCGGCTGCGCGGAGCTCGGGGCCGTGTTCCTGCCCGCGATCCCGACGGGCGCCTTCGACCCGGCGCCCTGGCTGGGCGTGCTGGTGGCCGCGTACAGCACGGACGCGCTGGACGCGGCCGAGGCCTTGGTGCGGGCGGAGGCGCTCGCCGTGGGGGCGGCGTTCGCCGACGATCAGCGGGCGGGGCCGTCGGCCTCCTCGAAGTCGAAGGGCGAGGGCGGTTTGCGGGTGACGTAGAAGGCGGTGACGACGGCCGCGATCATCAGCGGGATGTTGAAGACGTAGACGAGGGCGGCCTGGACCGGCCAGTCGTGCTTGGCCGCGAGCCGGTAGAAGTTGTCCTGCGGCCACCAGGCCATGAGCAGGTAGACCACCGCCAGGTGCGCGGCCGCGGTGAGGCCGGGGCTCCCGCCCGGGCTGCGGCGCCGCATCATCGCGCGGCCGTCGAAGAGGAACACCAGCCCGGCGGCGAACGAGGCTCCTTCGAACAGGTAGAGCACGAAGAAGAGGAAGGCCCACGGGTTGGGCACACCGCTGAGGTCGGTCGAGCCCGGCCAGAAGATCTTCGAGAGGAGGAAGAAGAGCAGGCCGGTGAAGACCAGGAACGCGATGCCGCAGCCGATGCGCCCGGCCGGGGTGAAGGTGGCGGCGCCGACGGCCGTGTACTTCCCGGAGCCCCCCGCGCCGCTCCGGCCCGGCTTCCCCGTGAGCACGGGCTGGGGCAGGGCCTCCCGGTTCTCCTGGCCGCCGCGGTTGCGGGGCAGGGTGCGCAGCCGGATCACGGCCTGCGGCATCTGCGCCCGGGGCACCTTCCCCGCGAGGTGTTCGCGCAGCCGCCCGCCGTCCGGCAGGTCGACGGCCGGGGGCCCGGACTGGGCCCGGGCGGGCGGTGCCACGTGAGCGATCAGCCTGCGCGCACCGCCGGGACCGTCCGGGACCTCGGCCACCAGCGCGGCGCCGATGGCGGGGTGGCTGCGGATGACCGCTTCGACGGTGTGCGGGTCGAATACGCCCCCGTCCGTGGTGATCCGGTCCCGCATCCGGCCCCGGAACTCCAGCAGCCCGTCCGGGCGGAGCTCCACGAGGTCGCCGGTGGAGATCGCGTCGCCGCCGGCGGGCGGGGTGAGGCGCAGCTCCCCGTCGTGGGCGTCGGCGCGGCAGCCGGGGAAGGGGGCGCCGATCAGGGAGAGCTGCTCGGGGTCGTCCAACGGGCCGGGCAGCTGGGACAGTTCGAACCAGGTGCCGGCGCCCGCCGCCTCGGTGAGCCCGTACACGTTGAGCAGCCGGGCGCCGGCCCGGAGCCTGCTCTGCAAGGCGTCCTGCTCGTCGAGGAAGAGCCGGTCGCCGGTGACCGTGACCAGGCGCAGGGACCGCAGGGCCGGGTCGTCGTCGCGTCGTCCGCGCGCGCTGCCGTCCGCGGCTCCCGCGCCGGGCCGGACGGCGGCTCCGGCATCGCGCAGGAGCAGCCGGGTCGCACCCGCCGGGTCGGTGTGCACCACGGTGACCTGCTCGGTCTCGACCGCCCGGCGGATCCCGTCGGTCGTCCAGGGCGTCCGCTCGGGCACGACGAGGGCGCCGCCCGAGCACAGGGCCCGGGTCCAGCCGGCGGCGAAGGGGACGACGTCCGGGCCGTGCGTGATCAGATGCCGGTCCCCGGGGACCGGCCGCATGACCTTGGCCCACCCCTCGTGGGCGGCGAGCAGCCGGGCGTGCCCGACGGGGACGGCGCGCGGAACCGCCGCTCCGGTGAACAGGACGGCGGCCGTCTCCCCGGGCTCGGGCCGCTCCGGTGCTTCGGCGGGCCGGCCGGACACCTCGGCCGCCTCGGCCCCGAGGCGGATGACCCACCGCCCGCTGCCGTCGTCCAGTCGGGCGTGGTGCGCGGCGTCGGTGAGCAGGACGTGCGGCGTGAGGGCGGCGAGCTGCCGCTGCCCGGTGATCGGGACCTCCACGTCGAGGACGGCGTAGGCCCCGCCGGCCTTGAGGACGGCCAGGAGGGCGACGACGATCTCGGTCCGGCGGGCGGTCCCGATGGCGACGACGGCGCCGGGCGGCAGTCCGCCGGCCATGAGGTGATGGGCCAACCGGTTGGCACGGACGTCCAGTTGCCCGTAGGTGAGACTGTCCGCGCCGGCGATGACGGCGTAGGCCTGCGGGGTGTCCCGCACCTGTTGCCCGAACAGGTGCAGGACGGTGTCGGCGGTCGTGCGACCGGAGCGATCGGAACCTGGTTCCTGCGTCGATCCCTGCGTCATTCCCCGATGATGGCACCCGCCACCGACAGTCCGCAGGGTGTCGAACATCCCCCGTACGAGCGGGGGTTCGGTCCGGATCCGGCCAATACATTGACCTCAAGCTTGGTTGAGGTCTTAGCGTTCCCCGCATGGACATGGAAGTCACCGCCTGGACATCGCTGCACAGCGCGATGAACGCCCGGCAGGAACGGCGCCCGCTCTCCCGGGCGAGTCTGCGCCGGGTCGCCGCATTCGCCCGCCCGCATCGCCGCGGGCTCACCTTCTTCCTGCTGCTCAGCGTGGTGACCGCGCTGCTCGCGGTCGCCACCCCGGTCCTCGCCAGCCGGGTGGTCACCGCCATCGTGGACGGCAGGGGCGGCGGGGACGGCGGGACGGTCACCCGGCTCGCCCTGCTCATCGCGGTGATCGCGGTCGCGGAGGCGGGGCTCGGGCTGCTCACCCGCAAGCTGTCGGCCACCCTCGGCGAGGGGCTGATCCTGGACCTGCGCACGGCCGTCTTCGACCACGTGCAGCGCATGCCGGTCGCCTTCTTCACCCGTACCCGCACCGGCGCACTGGTCAGCCGGCTCAACAACGACGTGATCGGCGCCCAGCGGGCGTTCAGCAACACCCTCTCCGGCGTGGTCGCCAACACGGTGACCCTGGTGCTCACGCTGGCCGTGATGCTGAGCATCTCCTGGCAGATCACCCTGCTGGCCCTCGTCCTGCTGCCGGTGTTCGTACTGCCGGCCCGCCGCATGGGCGTGCGGATGGCCGCCATGCAGCGGGAGGCGTCGACCCTGAACGCGGCGATGGGCACGCAGATGACGGAGCGCTTCTCCGCGCCCGGCGCCACCCTCGTCAAGCTCTTCGGGCGCCCTGCCGACGAGTCCGCCGAGTTCGCGGCGCGGGCGGCGCGCGTGCGGGACATCGGGATCCGTTCGGCGATGGCGCAGTCCGCGTTCATCACGGCACTCACCCTGGTCTCGGCCCTCGCGCTCGCCCTCGTCTACGGGCTCGGCGGGTACTACTCCCTGCGCGGGACCCTGGACGCCGGGAACGTCGTCGCCCTCGCCCTGCTGCTGACGCGCCTGTACGCCCCGCTGACCTCGCTCGCCGGCGCCCGCGTCGAGGTGATGAGCGCCCTGGTGAGCTTCGAGCGGGTCTTCGAGATCCTCGACCTGAAGCCGCTGATCGCCCAGAAGCCGGACGCCGGACGGGTGCCGGAGGGGCCGGTGGCCGTGGAGTTCGACCGGGTCTCCTTCGGCTACCCCTCCCCCGACAAGGTCTCGCTCGCCTCCCTGGAGGAGGTCGCGGTCCTCGACTCCCGGGGCGGTACGCGGGTCCTGCACGAGGTGTCGTTCCGCGCCGGGCCCGGGCAGATGGTCGCCCTCGTCGGCTCGTCCGGCGCCGGCAAGTCGACCATCGCGCAGCTGCTGCCGCGGCTGTACGACGCCGACGCGGGCGCCGTCCGCCTCGGCGGGATCGACGTACGGGACCTCACGGCCGACTCGATCCGGGAGACGCTCGGCATGGTCACCCAGGACGGACACCTGTTCCACGAGTCGGTGCGGTCCAACCTGCTGCTGGCCCGGCCGGAGGCGGGCGAGGAGGAGATCTGGGAGGCCCTGCGCCGCTCGCGGCTCGACGGGCTGGTCGCCTCGCTGCCGGACGGCCTGGACACGGTGGTCGGCGAACGCGGCTACCGCCTCTCGGGCGGCGAGCGGCAGCGGCTGACCATCGCGCGGCTGCTGCTGGCCCGGCAGCGGGTGGTGATCCTGGACGAGGCCACGGCCCACCTGGACTCCACCTCGGAGGCGGCGGTGCAGGAGGCCCTGGGCGAGGCCCTGTCCGGCCGGACCGCGATCGTCATCGCGCACCGGCTGTCGACCGTACAGGCGGCCGACCTGATCCTGGTCGTCGAGGAGGGCCGGATCGTGGAGCGCGGTACGCACCCGGAACTGCTGGCCGCGGGCGGGCGGTACGAGGAGCTGTACCGCACCCAGTTCGCGGCGGCGGACACGGCGGCGGAAGCCGCCCCGGGCGGCGCCGTACCGGCTGCGGGAGCATGATGCCGGAAGGTCCGCGAGCGGCGGGCCGCCGCCGAGCACCGACCGTGGAGCACGTGGAGCACCGATGGACATCAAGCTGGAACTGGTCGCCGTCCCCGTCACCGACGTCGACCGGGCCAAGGCCTTCTACGAGCGGGTCGGCTTCCACGCCGACCACGACGTCACCGTGAGCGAGGACATCCGCTTCGTGCAGCTGACCCCGCCGGGGTCGGCCTGCTCGATCGCCCTGGGCAAGGGACTCACCCGGATGGCCCCGGGATCGCTGGACAACATGCAGGTCGTCGTCACCGACATCGAGGAGGCGTACGAGGACCTGCGCGGCCGGGGCATCGAGGTGACGGAGATCCAGGACATGCCGTGGGGCTCGTTCGTCTACTTCTCCGACCCGGACGGCAACGGCTGGGCGGTCCAGCAGACGACCCCGCGCACGGCGGCGGCCGAGGGCCGGGGGGACACCGCATAGGGGGTGTCCGGCGGTCGCCCTCTTTTCGGATCACTCCGGTCAAGTCCGCGGCGCCGGGCGTGGGATGACCCGCCGGGCGGGGTGCGGCGCCGAGACTGGACGCACTGTACGCATCCGGAAGGGAAGTGACGCCGTGAACACTGTCGCACTGCTGGGCACCGGGATCATGGGCTCGGGGATGGGCCGCAACCTGCTGCGGGCCGGGCTGGGGCTGCGGGTGTGGAACCGGACCCGGGAGAAGGCCGAACCGCTGGCCGCAGTAGGCGCGGTGGTCGTGGACACCCCGGCCGAGGCGGTGGCCGGGGCCGATGTCGTGCTGACCATGCTGACGGACGGCGCGGCCGTGGCCGATGCGATGGCCGCCGCCGCGCCGGGGCTGCGCGCGGGGCAGGTGTGGGCGCAGATGAGCACGGTCGGCGTGGTCGCGCTCGACGAACTGGCCGGTTTCGCCCGGGAGCACGGCCTGGTGTTCGTGGACGCCCCGGTGCAGGGCACCCGGCAGCCGGCCGAGGCCGGGACGCTGGTCGTACTGGCCTCCGGGCCGGCGGATCCGCGGCTGGCCCCGGTGTTCGACGCGGTGGGCGCCAAGACGCTGTGGGCCGGGGCCGAGGCGGGGGCCGCGACCCGCCTGAAGCTGACCACGGTCGGGTACGCGATCACGTTGACGGCGGCGGTCGGCGAGGCCCTCGCGCTGGCGGAGGGACTGGGTGTGGACCCGGGCCTGTTCGCGCAGGCGCTGACCGGCGGCCCGATGGACAACCCGTACCTCCAGGCGAAGATGAAGGCCGTCCTGGAACGGGACTTCGCGCCCAGCTTCACGGTGTACGGCGCCGAGAAGGACACCGGTCTGATCGCGGAGGCGGCGGACGGCGCGGGGGTCGCGGTCGACCTGGCCCGGGCCACGGGAGACCGCATGCGGCGCGCGGCGGCGGGAGGCCACGCCGAGGAGGACATGGCCGCCGCCTACTACGCGGGCTTCGAGACCGTGCCCGCGGGGACGGCGTCCTGAGCCCGTTCCAGTAGGACGTACGTCACGCGGAGGTGGGCGCCGGGGCGAGGACGTCGAGTTCCTCCAGGGCGCCCACCGCGATCTGCCGGGTCAGTGACTCGGCACGGTCCGCGTCGCCCTCCCGTACGGCCTCGGCGACCCGGACGTGGAGGGTGACGGCGGCCGGGTCGGGGTCGGGGAACATCACCGCGTGCTGCGTACGGCCGGTCAGCACCTCGGCGACCACGTCGCCGAGCCGGGCGAACATCTCGTTGCCGGAGGCGTTGAGCACGATCCGGTGGAAGTCGATGTCGTGGCGCAGGTACGCGCCGAGCTGGTGGCCGCGCGAGGTGCTGACCATCCCGAGGGCGGCCTCGGTGAGCGCGGCGCACTGCTCGGGGGTGGCCCGGGCGGCGGCGAGGCCGGCCGCGACCGGCTCGATCGCGGAGCGCAGCACGGTCAGTGAGCGCAGCTGGCGGGGGCGGTCGGCGCCGGCGAGGCGCCAGCGGATGACGCGCGGGTCGTAGACGTTCCACTCCTCGGCGGGCCGCACCGTGACGCCGACCCGGCGGCGCGACTCGACCAGCTGCATGGACTCCAGGACGCGGACGACCTCGCGGACCACGGTGCGCGAGGCGTCGAAGCGGTCCGCGATCTCATCGGTGCGCAGGACGCTGCCGGGCGGGTGCTCGCCCGCGGTGATCGCGAGGCCGAGGGTGTCCAGCACGTGGGAGTGGAGTCCCTGGCCTTCGGTGGTCATGGCGTAAGCGTACGGCGACCTCCCGGCGGACCAAAGATGTGATGTTTTCCGTCAGGCTCTTGAATAAGTACTACTTAATAGCTTCAGTGAGGGCGCACGAACCGATGTCGACGAAGACAGCGAGGTACGACGTGAGCGGCACCCAGCGCGTGATGGTGGTGATGGGAGTGGCCGGCACGGGCAAGACGACCGTGGGCAGGCTGCTCGCGGACGCGCTCGACCTCCCTTACGTGGAGGGCGACGCGTTCCACCCGGCGGCCAATGTCGCCAAGATGTCCGCCGGCATTCCGCTGGACGACGCCGACCGGCGGCCCTGGCTGGACGCCATCGGCGCCTGGATCAGCGCCCGGCCCGCCGGGCAGGGCGCGGTGGTGGCCTCGTCGGCGCTCAAGCGCGCGTACCGCGACCGGCTGCGCGGCTCCGCGCCCGACGCCGTGTTCGTACACCTGACCGGCGAACGCTCCCTGATCGAGCGGCGCATGGCGGCGCGTACGGACCACTTCATGCCGACCGCGCTGCTGGACTCGCAGTTCGCCACGCTGGAGCCCCTCCAGCAGGACGAACTCGGCGTCGTCGTCGACGTGTCCGGATCACCCGAGGAGATCACCGAACGGGCCCTGGCCGCGCTGTCCGCGCTGCCCGGCGTCTGCCCGAACACCGCTCCCTCCCGAGAGAACTGAGGAACCCCCACCGTGACAGGTCTCAGCGTCGAGATACTGGCAGCGGCGGCGCCCGCCCCGATCACCTCGGCCGGGAACACCCAGCTGGGCGTGGCCGTCCTCGCGGGTATCGCCGTCATCGTCCTGCTCATCACCCGCCTCAAGCTGCACGCCTTCCTGGCGCTGACGGTCGGCTCGCTCGCCCTCGGGGTGTTCGCGGGCGCCCCGCTCGACAAGACCATCGCGAGTTTCACGGCCGGGCTCGGCGCCACGGTCGCGGGGGTCGGCGTACTGATCGCGCTCGGCGCGATCCTCGGCCGGCTGCTCGCGGACTCGGGCGGCGCGGACGAGATCGTCGACACCATCCTCGCCAAGGCCAAGGGCCGGGCGATGCCCTGGGCCATGGTCCTGATCGCCTCGGTGATCGGGCTGCCGCTCTTCTTCGAGGTCGGCATCGTGCTGCTGATCCCGGTGGTGCTGCTGGTGGCCAAGCGCGGCAACTACTCGCTGATGCGGATCGGCATCCCGGCGCTGGCCGGACTGTCCGTGATGCACGGGCTGATCCCGCCGCACCCCGGTCCGCTGGTCGCCATCGACGCGCTGCACGCGAACCTCGGTGTGACCCTCGCGCTCGGTGTGGTGGTGGCGATCCCGACCGTGATCATCGCCGGGCCGGTGTTCTCCCGGTTCGCGGCCCGCTGGGTGGACATCCCGGCGCCCGAGCACATGATCCCGCAGCGGCCCTCGGCCGAGCCGGAGCACCGTCCGCGGTTCGGGGCGACGGTGTTCACCGTGCTGCTCCCGGTGGCGCTGATACTGGTGAAGGCGCTCGTCGACATCGTTGTCGACGATCCGAAGAACAGCCTGCAACGGGTCACGGACGTCGCGGGCTCCCCGCTCATCGCACTGCTCGCGGCGGTGCTGGTGGGCATGTTCACCCTCGGCCGGGCGGCCGGGTTCACGAAGGCGCGGATCTCGACGACGGTCGAGAAGTCGCTGGCTCCGATCGCGGGCATCCTGCTCATCGTGGGCGCGGGCGGGGGCTTCAAGCAGACCCTGATCGACGCGGGTGTCGGCCGGATGATCCTGGAGCTGTCGGAGAACTGGTCGGTCCCCGCCCTCCTGCTCGCCTGGCTCATCGCCGTGGCCATTCGGCTCGCGACGGGCTCGGCGACCGTCGCCACGATCTCGGCGGCGGGGCTGGTGGCCCCGCTCGCCGCGGGCATGTCCACCACGGAGACGGCCCTGCTGGTGCTGGCCATCGGGTCGGGATCGCTGTTCTTCAGCCACGTCAACGACGCCGGATTCTGGCTGGTGAAGGAGTACTTCGGGATGACGGTCGGGCAGACGGTCAAGACCTGGTCGGTGATGGAGACCATCATCTCGGTGGTCGGGCTGGGCTTCGTCCTGCTGCTGTCGCTGGTGCTGTGAGAGCGCCGACGGCGCTTCCACCACAGCGAGGAGCGGGGGACCGGCCGCCGGCCGCGGCGGCCGCGCGCGTGTGCCGCCTCGCCACTTCGGGCCATTTGGCGATCAAGATACTATTTCGCTCCTCGCACATGGATCACGCGGAGGGGGCGCACCGCCATGGGACTGACCGAGGAGATATCCGACTACCGGGAAGGCCGGGGGGATCCGGGGCGGCTGGTCGGCTCGTTCCGCCGCACGGTCCTGCTCGTTCCGGTCACCGACGCCGCCGGAGCGGGAACGGCTGCCGGTGACGCCGCCGGTGGCCTGATGTCGGCCCTGTCGGGCGGGATCCGCTGGTTCTACGCGTTCACCGACGAGGAGTCGTTGTTCCGGTTCGCCGGGGCCCGTGGGGAGGACGGCCGGGAGTGGCCGTACCTGGCGGTCCTCGGCGCGCGGCTGGTCGATGCGGTCGTTCCGCAGGTGGACGGGCCGGCCGGAGTGGCGGTGAACGTGGCCGACGGGGACGGGTCGATGCTGTTCCCGCCGGTGGCCGGGATCGTTCCCGACGCCTGCGCCGTAGACGTCGCACCCGAGGGAGCGGTGGCCTGATGGCGGGCGATGGGGACCTCGAGGTCTCGCCGGCGGCGGTCGCGTCCATCCAGGTCGGTCTGCGGGCGGCGATAGCGGAGTTGCGGGAGTCCGGCGACGCGGCCGGGGCTTCCCAGGGTGCGGGCTTCGAGAACCTGTCGATGACGGGGATGGAGACCGGGCACGCGGGGCTGGCCACGGACTTCGAGGACTTCTGCGAGCGCTGGGAATGGGGGGTACGCGCCCTGATCCAGGACGCCTCCACCCTCGCCGCGAACCTCGGCATCGCCGCGGGGACGATGTGGGAGGAGGACCAGTACATCCAGGGTGCGTTCAAGGTGGCCGCGAACGCCGCGTACGGCAATCCGCACGCCGGCGAGGACGAGATCGAGCAGAAGTCCTGGGGCGACATCTTCAGCGCGGACGTCTACAAGCCGGACTACAGCGCCGAGTCGTTCGAGAAGGGCGCGCAGGACATCAAGAAGACCTGGTCGGACACCAAGGACACGGTGACCTCCACCGGCAAGATCGGTTCGCTGAAGGACCTGCTGGACCAGGCGCGGGGCGACGGGGGCGACAACTGATGGGCTGGCGCGACTACATACCCGACTCGGTCGAGGACCTTGCGGAGGACGCCGCAGAGGGGGTCGGCGACGCCATCGAGTGGGCCGGCGACAAGACGGCCGACCTGGCGGAGGAAGTCGGCCTCGATGACGCGGGTGACTGGATCCGGGAGAAGAGCCGCTCGGCGGCCAACCGGCTCGGCGCGGACGTGGAGGAACTCGAACTCGGCCAGACCGAGGACCCGAAGAAACTGGTCTACGGCAGCCCTTCGAAGATCCGCGAGCAGGTCGCCCACCTCGACGACTTCAGGAAGGCCTTCGAATCCGTCGGCAACGGCCTCAAGAGCCTCACCCGCCCCGACGGGCTCAAGGGCCAAACCGCCGGGGCGTTCCGCGATTCCGTCGCGAAGGAGCCTCCGCGCTGGTTCAAGGCCGCCTCCGCCTTCGAGAAGGCCGCCGATGCCATGGGCCGCTTCGCCGAGACCGTCGAATGGGCGCAGGGCAGGGCCAAGGAGGCCCTGGAGGACTACAACAAGGCGAAGAAGGCCTCCGAGGACGCCCGCACCGCCCACAACAAGCTCGTCAAGGAGTACAACGACGCGTACGAGGCGAAGAAGGAGAACCTGCCTGCCCGCCCAGGGAAGGACTACGCCGACCCGGGCAAGGCGATGGCCACCGCCGCGCAGGACAAGCTCGACAACGCCCGTAAGCAGCGCAACGAGGTCGCCGAGAACCTCCGCGTCGCCATCAAGGCCGCCCGGGACGCGGCCCCGCCCAAGCCCTCGTACACCGAGCAGCTCGGCGACGGCCTCGACTACCTGGACCTCGCCACCACCCACCTGCTCGGCGGCGTCGTGAAGGGCACGGCGGGCATCGTCGACTTCGCCCGCGCGCTCAATCCGATGGACCCGTACAACCTGACCCACCCCGCCGAGTACCTCACCAGCCTGAATTCGACGGCCGCGGGCCTGGTCACCATGGCCAACGACCCCTGGGGCGCGGGCAAGCAGATGCTCGACGACTTCATGAAGGACCCCTCCGAAGGCGTCGGCAAGCTCATTCCCGAACTCGTCGGCTCCAAGGGCCTGGGCTCGCTGAAGAAGGTCGGCTCCGCCGCCAAGCACCTCGACGACATCAAGGGTCCCAAGGTGCGCGACCGGGTGGAGGAGGCCCCGGACGGCACCCACAACACCGCGGACGGCGACCGCGACGGCGGCGGCGACCCGGTGGACCTCGCCACAGGCCGGATGTACCTGCCCCAGACCGACGTCGAACTCCCCGGCATCCTGCCGCTGGTCTTCGCGCGCCGTACCGAATCCGGCTGCCCGGTCGGGCGCTTCCTCGGGCCGGACTGGACGTCCACGGTCGACGATCGACTGGAGATCGACGAGGCCGGCGTCATCCACGTCACCGCCGAAGGCCTGCTGATCGCGTACCCGCACCCGGCGCCCGGCGTGCCCACCCGGCCGGACAAGGGCAGGGCCCGCACCCTGCTGGCACGCGACGGCGACGGCGACTACACGGTCACCGACCCCGACAGCGGCCTGGCCTTCCACTTCACCGCCCCGGCCGGCAGTGAGCCGGGCGGTGATGGCGAAGCCTGGCTGTCCGCCATCACCGAACGCAACGGCCACACCATCACCGTCGACCGCGACGAGGACGGCCTGCCGCTGGCCCTGGTGCACTCGGCCGGCCATCGGGTGAACTTCACCGCCGCGGACGGCCTGATCACCGCCCTGTCCCTGGCCGGCGCGGGCGAGGGCGGAGCGGACCTGCCCCTGATGGAATACGGGTACGAGGACGACAACCTCACCGCGGTCACCAAGCCGTCGGGCGCCACCACCTCCTACGTCTACGACGACCGCCGGCGCGTCATCGCCTGGATCGACTCCAACGGCAGCCGCTACGACTACGTCTACGACGACCGCGACCGCGTCGTGGCCGAGGGCGGCGAGGCCGGCCACATCCAGATCACCCTCTCGTACACCGAGCCGGACCCGCGGACGGGCCGGCACACCACCACCCTGACCACCCCCGACGGTCACGCGACCCGTCACCTGTTCGGCCCCGGCTGCAAACTCCTGGCGATCACCGACCCCCTCGGCCACACCACCCGCTTCACCCACGACCCGCGCGGCAACCTGCTGTCCCGCACCGACCCGCTGGGACTCACCACGGTCTTCTCGTACGACGAGGCAGGCCGGGTGGTGCGCGCGCTCCGCCCCGACGGCAGCGAACTGCACACCGTACGCGGCCGGTTCGGCCTGCCCGTGGAGGTCGTCGGTCCGGACGGCGCACGCATGCTCCACGAGTTCGACGAACGCGGCAACCGCACGGCGGTCACCGACCCGGTCGGCGCGACCACCCGCTACACCTACGACCAGGCAGCCCGCCTCACGTCGCTCACCGACGCCGCCGGGGCCACGACCGACGTGGTGTGCGACGCTGCGGGGCTGCCCGTGGAGGTGACCGACCCCGCCGGCGCCGTGACCCGCACGGAGCGGGACGCCCTCGGCAGGCCGGTCCGCATCACCGATCCGGTCGGTGGCGTCACCCGCCTGGAGTGGGACGCCGACGGGCGGCTCGCCCGCCGTACCGGCCCCGACGGAGCCACCGAGTCGTGGACGTACGACGGCGAGGGCAACCTGCTCTCCCGCACCGACGCCGCCGGCCGGGTCACCCGCTACGAGTACACCCACTGCGACCTGCCGGTCTCCCGCACCGGACCCGACGGCGCACGCTACGAGTTCGAGCACGACTCCGCGCTGCGCCTCACCCGCGTCACCAATCCACAGGGGCTGACCTGGACGTACGCGTACGACGCCGCCGACAACATCGTCTCCGAGACCGACTTCGACGGCCGTACCCTCACCTACCGGCTGGACGCCGCGGGCCGGCTCGCCGCCCGCGTCGACGCGCTCGGCGGGAGCATCTCGTTCGAACGCGACCTGCTCGGCCGGGCGATCACCAAGGACGTCGACGGCCGGGTGACCGCCTATGCCTACGACACGGCCGGGCGCCTGCTGGAGGCAGCCGGACCCGACGGCGAGCTCCGCTACCAGTACGACCGCCGCGGCAAGGTGAAGACCGAGCTGGTGGACGGCCGTCCCCTCACCTACGCCTACGACGTCCTCGGCCGCCGCACGCGCCGCACCACCCCCACCGGCCACGTCACCACCTACGCCTACAACGCCGACGGAGCGCCGAACCGCCTGACCACGGGCCATCACCGCGTCGACTTCACCCACGACGCCGCCGGCAGGGAGCTCTCACGCGTCGTCGGCGAAACGGTCACCGTGACCTCCGCGTGGGACGAAGCCGGGCGGCTTTCCGAGCAGCACATCGCGGCCGGAGGGAACGCGGTCAACAGCCGCGCCTACACCTACCGGGCCGACGGCCACCTCACGTCCGTCGCGGACCGGCTGTCCGGCACCCGCACCTTCGACCTCGACCGGGCGGGCCGGGTCACCGCCGTCCACGCCCGGGGCTGGACGGAGCGCTACGCCTACGACGACGCCGGCAACCAGACCTCGGCCGCCTGGCCGTCCGGCCACCCCGGCGGTGAGGCCACCGGGTCCCGCACCTACAGCGGCACCTCCCTCACCCGCGCCGGCGGCGTCCGATTCGAGCACGACGCCCTCGGCCGGGTCGTCCTGCGCCAGAAGACCCGGCTCTCACGCAAACCCGACACCTGGCACTACGCGTGGGACTCCGAGAACCGCCTCACCTGTGTCACCACCCCCGACGGAACGCGGTGGACCTACCGCTACGACCCGCTCGGCCGCCGCACCGCCAAGCAGCGCCTGGCGGCCGACGGCGAGACCGTGGTCGAGGAGGTCAGGTTCACCTGGGACGGCCTGACCCTGTGCGAGCAGACCAGCCACCAGCCGGACCTCCCGCACACGATCGCCCTCACCTGGGACCACCGCTTCGACGTCCCCCTGGCCCAGACCGAGCGCATCCTGACGCCCGACACACACCAGGAGGAGATCGACCGCCGCTTCTTCGCCATCGCCACCGACCTCGTCGGCACCCCCACGGAACTCATCGACGAGTCCGGTGACATCGCCTGGCGAGCCCGGGCCACGCTCTGGGGCACCACCGCCTGGGCCCGTGACAGCAGCGCCTACACCCCGCTCCGTTTCCCCGGCCAGTACTACGACCCGGAAACCGGCCTCCACTACAACCTCTTCCGCCACTACGACCCGGAATCCGGCCGCTACACCTCCCCGGACCCCCTCGGCCTGGCCCCCGCCCCGAACCCCCTCGCGTACGTGGACAACCCGCACAGCTGGTGCGACCCACTGGGCCTGATGCCCAAGTACACGAAAGAGGAGAAGGCGGCCAAGGCCAGGGAGGACGCCCTCAAGGCCACGGACGAGGTCATCGAGAGGGCGCAGGACGGGAAGATCAAGAAGGCCGGCAACTACCACGGGGACACCAGGCACGGCTTCACCGATGAACGGGTCCTCGAGATCCTCAAGAACCCCGACGCGGTGTACCACTCGACGGCGAACAGCGGAAACCTGATCTTCAGGCAGGGCGAGGACATCGTGGTGACGACGGGTGGTCCTCCAGGAGCGGGCAACGCCATCACGGCGTACGGTCCGTCAGGCGTCCTCGGCGAGTCCGGAGCGAAGGCCACGGGCGGCCTGCCCACCGACCGCGGCAATCCGATTACCCACGAAGACGTCGTGGAGGGCAGGATTCCGGCCAAGCAAGGCTATATGGCTCCGGCCGTACAGATCCGATGAGGCGGCGTTCCCCATGAGACTCACCCTCGACGACGACTGGACCGCGACGGTGACGGGCGAACCCCTGAGCATCGCGCCGCGCTTCGTCTTCCGGGACTTCACCGTGTGCGTCGCGACGTACGCGGACGTGCAGGAGCGCGAGCGGTTCCAGCTGGACACCTTCGGCAGCCAGGACCACGTGTGGGACACCCCCGACGAACTCCGCTTCGATCCTGCCGGCCTGCAGCTGGTCGGGGCGGAGTTCCGGGTGCCCGCCTGGGTCGCCGCTGCCGAGGACTCGGCCCGCGTTCCCGCCGCACCCCTCGTCCGCCCGGGCGGTCTGCGGGCCGACGAGGCCCGGGACTTCCGCCTGGAGGTGACCTCGGACCTGTGCCGCGGCCCCGGGGACTCCGTGCTGACCTGTCTGCGCGACCTCGACGTTCTCGACGAACCGCTCCAGGCGCGTATCGGCATCGCCCCCGACGTGGCGCTCCTGGTCCAGCACGGCACCGTCGTCGGCTGGAGCCTGACCGACCCCGTGCGGTACCTGACCGTCGCCTTCACCGAGCCCGACCCGGCTCCTCCCGCCCTGGCGACCCGGCATCTGTTCACCGCGTGCATGGACCTGGTCACCACACGGCTGCTGGACGAGGTGCGCGACCGGGTACCGGCCGCCCTGGAGCGGCTCCGGGCCTTGGACGAGGCCCTGCGCAACCAGGACGACGACCGGCACCGCGTCGGCGCCCTGCACGCGCTGATCGCCGATCTGGTCGAGGACTACGGGAACCGGTGACCTCCGGCGTGGCCGGGAACCGGCGTGCGCCCCGGCCTCAGTGGCCGTCCTCCAGCTGCGCGGCCGCCACGGCGAGGCCGTTCGCGGCGGTGGCGCAGCGGTCGGCCAGGGCGGCGACCTCGGCGCGGAACGCGTCGGCCTGCGGGCCCTGCCAGTCCAGCGCTTCGGCCGCCGCGTGCAGGCGGAGCGCATGGGCGCGCAGGGCGGCGGAGTGGCCGCGCAGGCCGTCGGCCGGGTCCGGCGGGCCGGGCCGGAGCCGGGGGGCGGCCTTCACCGGCTGCGCCACGGCTGGACGAGGAGGATGCCGCCGGTGCCGATCAGGCCGAGGGTGTGGACGCAGCCTTTGTGCGGGGCGGCCGGGGCGGGGCGTTGCCCCTGATCCCGGTCTCGGTATCGGTCGCGGTCTCGGTCTCGGTCCCGGTCCCGGTCCCGGTCTCGGTCTCGGTCGAAGAACGCCCGGACGGCGGCGCCGAGTCCGAGCAGCGGCTCCGCCGGCACGGCCCGGCCGGTGGCCACCTGCCAGCCCGCGTGGTCGTTGAAGGGGTTCGCGTCGGTCAGGGCGTTCCAGGCGAACAGGTCGGCGAACGACGGGGACAGCAGGGCGAACGCCCGCTCGGCGCCCCGGTCCCGCATGAGCCGGCGGAACACCCGGGCGGCCGCCGCCTGCCGGTCCTCGTCCACGGCCCGGAGGATGGCCGCGCAGTCCGGGTCGTCCAGCAGGTTGGGCCGCTCCGCGCTCGCCGCCCGGATCCGGGCCTTCAGTCCGCAGACGGCGAGGCTGACCGCGAGGCTCTCGCGGCCGGTGAGGATCCCGGCGAACCAGCCGGCCCGCGCCACACCCCGGCCGCGCGGGGCCCATCCCAGGCCCGCGGGGTCGGTGAGGGTGCGCAGCAGGGTGCGCCAGCCGTGCCGGGAGCGGGTGTGGCGGCGGCCCAGGGCGGCGGCCGGGAGCCGGGTGCCGAGGGCCAGTTCGGAGGCGTGCCGGGCGGCTTCGCCGACGGCGTCGGCGGCCTCGGCGAGCTCGCGGCACAGGGCGTCCAGCAGCTCGGCGTCCGGGTCGGTGGGCGCGGAGCTCGCGGCGTCGGACATGGAATCCTCGCGGGATGTCGGTGGGGAGGGTGGCTTCGGCGTGGTCGTCGGGGCGCGTCAGCGGCGGGTGAGGGTGAGCCGGATGCCGCGCGGATCCAGTGCCTCGGGCAGTGGTCCCGGCGGGTCGAGCACCGGCCGCGTGGCCGTGATCCGGCGCCGGCGCAGGACCTCGGCGCACAGCGCGGTGGTGATGAGCAGGCCGAGCCGGTCGCCCGGGCAGCGGCCCGGGCCGTGGCCGAAGGGGGCCATCCGGATGTCCTCGTCCGCGCCGGGGGTCTTCCAGCGGCCCGGTACGAAGACGTGCGCGGCGGGCACGTGCTCCGCGTCGCGCTGGTGGAAGTGGGCGGGCAGCAGGACCGTGGTGCCGGCGGGATGGCGTACGCCCCGCCACTCGGTCTCGGTACGGGTGACGCGGATCAGGTCGGGCACCGCCGGGTAGAGGCGCAGGCACTCCCGTACGCAGGCGCGCAGCCGGGGCAGTTCCCCGGGGGCGGTGCATCCGGCGGCCTCGGCGGCCGCGGCGTCCTGTTCGGCGGGGTGGGCGCCGAGCAGGAGCAGGGTGCGCAGCATCGTGGCGGGGATGCCGTCCATGGCGCGCAGGGCCTGTTCCTCGCTGTCGGCGCAGGCGGCGGGGTGGCCGAGCAGGCTGTGCCCGCCGGTGGAGCCGCGGTGGCGGAGCCGGCCGAGGAGGCCGGTGGGGTACACGTCTCCTGCGGCCGCGCCGTCGCCGAGCACGATCCGGCGGGCGGCGCGGGCCACGGCGTGCCGGGCGCGGGCCAGGTCGAGGGTGGCGGTGGCCGTGAGGTGCCGGGCCTCTTCGGCGATGACGGCGCGGACGGCGGCGCGGGAACGGACTCCGCCGGGGCCCGGCGAGAGTGCGGCGACGGGTGCGGCTTCGGCTTCGGCTCCGTAGAACTGCCGCAGTTCCTGCCGGTCGAGCAGGACGAGCACCACTCCGGAGAGCCCGCGCACGAGTACGGGGGCCCCGCCGTGGCGGGCCCGCAGCGCGCGCAGCGTGTCGGCGGAGAAGGCCGGACGGGCGCCGCCGGAGCCGAGGCCGCGGACGAGGAGCGGAAGCGCGCGGCCGGCGGCGAACCGGACGGCGCCGGCGCGGCCGGCCCGCGCCCGCTGCCCGCGTGAGACGGCGGACTGGGTCGTACCGGGACCGGTCATGGCCGCACCACCTCCCTCGGATCGGGCCGCAGGGACGAGGTCCTCCGGCAGGACGTCCAGGGCGGCCTCGTGAAGCGTGCGCATCCGGGTACCTCCGCGCGCGGCCGGAAACCAACGTTCGGTGACATCGCCCTCACCGTACGTCCCCCCAGCGCCCCCCGCGCCCCGAGCACCACCCGGGTGGATCCGGTACTCGGGCCCGCCGCTGGTGCTGCGACCGGAAAGGTTCACCGGGTCACGGCGCCCGGCACGGCCCCTCGCCGCGTTGTCGGACCACGCCAGTACGTCCAGTACGAGCCGTGGCCCTCCGCCTTGCGATGCACCGCACCGAACACCGCGACCCGGCAAACCTTTCCGGCCACAGCACCAGGTCGTGTCGTCAAAGTCCCGTCTGGCCGGCCCGCCCTTTCGGGCGGCCGGCGCCACTTTGACGCCACTCCCTAGGGAACGGGCGCGAAGGCCGCTTCGCGGAAGGTCGTGCGGAGGGGGCCCGGGGGGTGGGTGGGGTGGAGGAGGGCCCAGCGGTGGAGGCGGGGGGAGAGCCAGACCGTCTGGGTTTCGCCGTAGGACCAGGTGCCGTGTGGGGCCGGGTGCCAGAGGAGGCCGCGGGCCGGGGTCAGCTCGCCGGTGCGGATACGGAGGGACTCGGTGACCCAGGCCCGGGTGAGGGGGTGCTCCGCCGGGGAGAGGAGGTGGCCGAGGAAGCGGGCCAGGTCGGCCGGGGTTGAGTGCAGGGTGGCGTCGGCGAAGCCGGTGCCGGTCATGCCGAGGGGGTGCCAGACGCGGGTGGCGGCGAGCTCGGCGAGCGGGCTGCCGGTGAGGTGCTCGGCGAGTCGGGTGAGGGCGGCGTGGGCCGCGGGGCCGGTGGAGTGGCTCAGCAGGTGGTGCGTGGTGGTCCCGGCGTCGGACCCCACCCCGTACGCCGCCAGGGGCGTGTGCAGCCGCAGCGCCTCTTCGGCCACGAGGCTCCCGATCACGGGCCACAGGGCGAGTACGGGCATCAGCCCGCCGACGTCGAGGACCGTGGCCGCGTCCGCGGATCCGGCGTGCGGCCCGTCCGGCCCTCCGGTTGCCCAGACCGCTTCGGGATCCGCAGCCTGGAGCACTCCCCTGATCCGGACTTCCGCGCCGGCTGCGTCGGCCGCGTCCGCGCGGTCGCTTTGGAGCGTCATGGGCTCCACGCTAGCCACCGCCCGGCGGGGCCCGCCGGTCCGGCGCCCCGGAGGCGGCTCGGATTCGGCCCGGGCCACCCGAATGCCAGCCGCGCCCCCGGCACTCCTGGCGCCGGAAAACCGCGTGCCTCCCGCCGGGGCTCCTGTCAGGGCCTCCCCGGTGACCCTGGTCCTGCCGCCCCGTATCACCGACTCCGCCGCCCGGCTCCGCGAAGCGGCTCGCGCGCGCGGGCTGGGCACCGTACAGCTGGAGTCCTTCGCCGTGCCCGACGGGCTGCGGGCACGGCATCTGCATGCCGGTCCGGCATTCGCCGGCGCTGTGGCGCCGCGGCTCGGGATCGGGCTGCTGGAGGCGCCGGCCGACTGACTGGCGCGGCTGCCCCGGGAGTTCACCGGCCGGGAGGTCCGCCTGATCCCGATCCGCGAGGCCTACGCCCTGCGCCGGCCCGTCTACGTGAAGTCGCCCAACGACGAGTCGATCCCGGCCCTCGTCTACGCCGACGGCTCCCGCCTCCCCGGCCCGGACGCCGTGGGCCCGGAGACCGAGGTGCTGGTCAGCGATGCCACGCGCTTCACGGCCGAGTACCGGATGCACCTCCTCGACGGCGCCGTGCACACCGCGAGCCGCTACGCCGAGGACGGTCGGCTGAGCCTCGGCCCGGCGGCCGCCGAAGCGGTCGCCTTCGCCGGGCGGCTGCCGTTCGCCGCACTCCCGTCCGCGATCGTCGTCGACGTCGGTGTCGCGGACGGCCGCCGGCCGGTGATCGAGGACAACGCCGCGTGGGCCGGCGGCACGTACCCGTGCGATCCGCGGCGCGCCCTCGACGTCGTCCTGCGCGCCGCCGCCCCGCCGGACTCCTTCGCGGACCGCGGCCGGGAATTCCTGCGCCGGCGCCGGCGGCACGCACAAGGGGCGGGGCGCCCTCCGGCGCCCCGCCCCCGCTGTCAGCCGGTGCCCGTCAGCTCTTGTCGGGGCGGTCCGTCACGCGCAGGGAGTTCAGCAGCGGCTTGCCGTACCCCCCGTGTGCGACGAAGCGGACGTTGAGCACGCCGTCCGTGACCGTGACCGTGTACGTCCGGGTCAGGGCCGTGTACGTGCCCGCCTCGAGCGCGATGTCCAGCGAGGGCAGCACCTGGGTGCCCTCCGCCATCACGTCGAAGACCCGCTTGTTCGGCTTCGTCGAGGACAGCTCCGCGAAGCCGAGCTCCACGGTGTACGTGCCGTTCGGGACGTTGTCGAAGCGGTACTCGTACATGCCCTCACGGGCGTTGCGGAACAGCTTCTGATCGGCCGTTCCGGCGATCGTGCGCCCGGTGGAGTGCGTCGAGGAGCTGCCCTGGTAGCCGTACGAGCCGGCCGTGTACTTGCGGTCCGGGGACCAGCCGTCCCCGAGCGTGTCCGTGGCCGCCGAGTCGGAGCCCGCGTCCAGGGCCACCTGGTAGCGCGGGACCACGACCTTGACCGGGACGGTGAGGACCGGGCTGCGCCCGCTCACCGAGCTGATCCGCAGGTTCGCCGTGAGGACCGAGCCGGCGGCCAGCCCCGTCGTGTCGACGGCCAGGTTCACGGTGGCCTTGCCCCCGATCACCAGGTTCCCGGAGTCGGGGGTGGCCGTCAGCCAGGCCGCGTCCTCCGCCACGGTGAACCGCGAGTCGATGGTGCCCGTATTGGTGAGTTCGAGGGTGCGGGTGCGCTTCTGGCCCGCCGGGAGGACGAGCTCCAGGGAGGGCTGGGACGGGGTGACCCGCGCCGTCCACAGGGACTGGTTCACGGCGGTGACGCCGCCCGTCTCCACGGTGAAGGCGTTGGTCACCCCCGTGTACCAGTCGGCCAGGATCGTGTAGGAGTTCTTGCCGGAGTGGGCCTGCAGGAGGTAGCCGCCGTCCGCCGCGGTGGTGGCCGTGACGGCTTCGGCGCCGAAGCCGACGGTCACCGTGGCTCCCGCGACGCCCTTGCCGTCGTTCGCGTCGAGTATCCGGCCCGCGACCACGCCGCTCTTGGTGGCCCTGAAGGCGATGGCCAGCCCGTCGGTGATGCCGGCCTGGTTGAAGGAGTACTTGAAGGCGTCGGTGCCGATCGCGTTCTCCACGCCGACCGTGGCCGTGGAGCCGCCCTTGATGCCGGTGCCGCCCGTCCCCTTGTAGGTGTAGACGACGGTGCCGTCCTCACTGATGGCCGCCGAGAAGGAGAACCTGTCGGCTTGCGCCGACCAGTGGGAGACCTCGCGCCACTCGATCACGTACGTCCGGTGCGGGGCGGTGCCGGTGACGCCGGTGAAGACGCCCGAGCCGCTGCCGGCCGCTCCGACGACCAGGTCGTCCCAGAACGGGTACAGCGCCGCGTTGGGCGTGGCCGTGCTCGGGAGGTCCCCGTTGATGTCACCGGTGTTGTTTCCGCCGAAGCTGACCGTGCCGTTGGTCCCGATCCAGGCCTGGCCGTACGTCTTGCCGTACAGCGGGACCGGGAACGGGAGGTCGACGCGCTCGGTGGTGTTGTCGCCGGTCAGCGCGAGCTGCCGGTCGCCGGTCGCGAACGGGCGGCCGCCCGCGGTGGCGCAGGCGTAGCCGTAGTTGTCGGTGCGCTCGGGCAGCGTGAGCGCGACCGTCGTGTCGCCGGCGACGGTGGCCTGTGCGCTGGCGCCGGTGACGCAGCGGGAGGAGTGCGCGGCCCGTACCTCGTACGTGCCGTGCGGCACGGTGAGCTCGAAGCGGCCCTGGTCGTCGGCGGTCGCGGTCAGCGGGGTGTCCGTGAGCGTGACGGTGGCGCCCGCGGCGGGTCCCGCGGCCGAGGTGACGGTGCCGGTGAGCTTGCCGGAGGGGGCCTGGGTGAGCGTGAAGTCGCCGGTGGCGGTGGCGTTCTCGGTCACCGTCGCCTGGGAGGTCTGCTGGCCGTAGCCGAATTTGGAGACCGTCAGCGTGTACGCGCCGACCGACAGGGCCGGGAAGGCGTAGGTGCCGTCGGCCGCGGTGGTCGTCGTACGGCCGATCGGGCCGGCCGCGGTGATCTTGGCGCCCGCGACGGGGGCACCGGCGGAGCGGACGGTGCCGGAGACGGCGCCGACGGCGCCGCGCGGGGCGCCCGAGACGGCGGCGAACGCGTCGAGCTTGCCCTCGCCGAACACGTTGTTGTCGGCGGCGTTTCCGCCGCACTGGCCGTTGTCGGTGTCCTGGGCCGTGCCGTTCAGCAGCTCCTCGGTCCGCGCGACGTCGCCTTCGAGGGCGGGTGCGGCGGACCAGAGCAGGGCCACGGTGGCCGCGGTGTGCGGCGAGGCCATGGAGGTGCCGGAGAAGGCCTCGTACCCGCCGCCGGGGACGGAGGAGCGCACGTTCACGCCGGGGGCCGCGATGTTCGGCTTGACGATGCCGCCAGGGCCCGCGCCGCGCGAGGAGAACGACGCGATCGCGCCGTTGATGTCGAAGGCGCCGGAGCTGTAGGAGCTCGCGTAGTCGCCGGGCGAGCCGCTGGTGGCGCAGCCGGGGCCGGAGTTCCCGTTGGAGAAGGCGGGGAAGATGCCGGCGGCGCGCCAGGTGTCGACGATCTGCTGGTACCAGTCGTCGTGCGTCGCGCTGCCCCACGAGTTGTTGACCACGTGCGGGGCCAGGTCGGGGCGCGGGTTCTGGCCGCTCAGGTCGGTCGGGGCGACGATCCACTGGCCGGCGCCGAGCAGGGAGGCCTCGGAGCAGGAGTTGCTCTCGCAGCCCTTGGCGGCGATCCACTTGGCCCCGGGTGCCACGCCGATCTTGTTGGCGCCGCCGTCGTCGCCGACCATGGTGCCCATGGTGTGGGTGCCGTGGTCGTTGTTGTCGCAGGGGGCCGCGGTGGGACAGACTCCGGCCGGATCGAACCAGTTGTAGTTGTGGTCGTACGACCCGTCCGCGTTCTTGCCGCGGTACTGGCCGTTCACGGCCGGGTGCGTGTAGTCGACGCCGCTGTCGATGTTGGCGACGACGATGCCCTCGCCGCGCACGCCGAGCTGGTCCCAGACCTGCGGGGCCTTGATGCGGTCGACGTTCCACTCGACCGCGTCGGCGGCGGCCTTCTCCCGTTTGCCCTCGGCCGGCTTGGGGAGGGCGACCTTGTCGTCGGCGTCGATCCGGGAGACCTCGGGGCGCTGCGCGAGGGTGCCTGCCAGTTTCTGGCTGCCGACGACGCGGACGGCGTTCACGATCCAGTAGGAGGTGTACTCGGCCTTGGCGCCGTCCAGGGTCTTGATCACCTCGGCCTGGCTGCGCACGGCGTGCTCCTGCTTGGCGTGCAGAACCGTTTCCGCCTTGGCGGCGCGGGTCTTCTGCCGCCCCGCCGCCGTGAGGTCGGCGGCGCTGTTCAGGTACACCCAGAAGACGGCCTTGCCGGAGTCGTCGAGCTGGGTGCGGAGTTTCGGCTCGATCTTGCGCTCGGCCGCCGCGGGGGTGGGGCCGGGTTCCGGCGCGGCCGCCGCCACGCCCGCTCCTACGGGCAGGAGCAAGGCCGTGGTAAGAGCGGCGAGCGCCGCGCGTAACGATCGTCGCCTGTTGCGTTGGGCCACGTGTGGTCCTCCTCGGACGCCGTGTGCATGTTGTGCGGGAAGGGCGTGCGCGACGTGCGCGGTCATGGTGAAGGGAGGGTCATGAACATTACAAGAGGGCCTAATGAGCCGTATGCTGCGCGCCTGGGGTGGCCATCGCGGCCCCGGCGGGCCAGCCTGAAGACATGACCGATCCAGCGCCGGGCACGCAAGAGCGCGATCCGGCCGGGCCCGGTGTGCCGCTCGCGTCGGCCCGGGGCCGGTGGATCGTACTGACCACCGTGCTCGGCTCGACCATGGCCATGCTCGACTCGACCGTCGTCAACGTCGCCCTCCCCACCATCGGGGTGGACCTCGACGCCGACATGGCCGTGCTCCAGTGGACCGTCAACGCCTACATGCTCACCCTGGCCGGACTGATCCTCGTCGGCGGAGCGCTCGGGGACCGCTTCGGGCGGCGCCGGATCTTCGTCCTCGGGGTGGTGTGGTTCGCGGGCGCCTCGCTGCTGTGCGGGATCGCACCGAACACGGGAGTCCTGATCGCCGCGCGGGCCCTTCAGGGCATCGGCGGGGCGCTGCTGACCCCCGGTTCGCTCGCGCTGATCCAGGGCTCGATCGCAGCCGAGGACCGGGCCCGGGCCGTCGGGCTGTGGTCGGGGTTCGGCGGGGTGGGCGCGGCCGTGGGGCCGTTCCTCGGCGGCTGGCTGGTGGACGGGCCCGGCTGGCGCTGGGTGTTCCTGCTGAACGTGCCGGTGGCCGCGGTGTGCGCGCCGATCGCCCTGCGGCACGTACCGGAATCACGTGACCCGCAGGCGCACGGGCGGTTCGACGTGCTCGGCGCCTTCCTGGGGGCCGCCGCCCTCGCCCTGCTGACGTACGCGCTGATCGAGGCCCGATCCGGGTCCCCGCTGGTGATCGCATCGGCCGTCGGGGGCGTGCTGCTGTCCGCCGTGTTCGTGTACGCCGAGCGGCACCGGGCCGATCCGATGCTGCCGCCCGACATCTTCGGCTCCCGCCAGTTCACCGCCGTCAACGTGGTCACCCTGTTCGTGTACGCGGCCTTCAGCGGGTTCTTCTTCCTCTTCGTGCTCCAGCTCCAGGTGGTCTCCGGCTACTCCGCGCTGGGCGCGGGGGCGGCCCTGCTGCCGACGACCGCGCTGATGCTGCTGCTGTCGGCCCGGTCGGGGGAGCTCGGGGAGAAGATCGGGCCGCGGATCCCGCTCACGGTGGGTCCACTGCTGTGCGCGGCGGCACTGCTGCTGATGCTGCGGGTGGGGCCGGACGCCTCGTACGTACGGGACGTGCTGCCGGCGCTGATCGTGATGGGCATGGGCATGGTGGCCCTGGTGGCTCCGCTGACGGCGACCGTGCTGTCCTCGGTGGACCCCGGCCGGGCGGGCCTGGCCAGCGGCATCAACAACGCGGCCGCGCGGGCGGCCGGGCTGCTGGCGGTGGCGGCGCTGCCCCTGCTGGCCGGGATGGGGCCGGACGCGTACCGCTCGGCGTCCGAGTTCGACGCCGCGTTCGGGCGGGCCATGCTGTGGTGCGCGGGGCTGCTGGTGGCGGGCGCCGCCGTCGCGTGGGCCACCGTACGCAAGCCTGTGCCCGGGGCGGGGTGCCACCCGGAGTGCCACACCTTCTGCGCGACGACGTCTCCCCCGCTCGAACCCCCGAGGACGGCGAAGCCCTGACCGGCGGCGCGCCATGTGCTGGAACGCCACGGCCGATCTGACGGCGGGTACGGTCATCACCGCCGTCGGGATCGTGTGCGTGGCGCGCGTACGGCGGGCCCGCGATCTGCCGATCGCCGCACTGCCGTTGCTCCTGGGCGCCCACCAGCTGGTGGAGGCCGCCGTCTGGCACGCGGGCGGCGGCTGCGGCCCGGCCACCACGGCCTGGCTCGTGATCGCCCTGCCGGTGCTGCCGGTCTGGGTACCGCTCGGAGTCCTCCTCGCGGCCGCTCCGGCGGTCCGGCCCCGCCTCCGGGCGCCGGCGGCCGTCGGCCTGACCACCGCCGCGGTGCTCGCGTACTGTCTCGCGACCCGGCCGGCCGTCGCCGAGATCCGGGGCCACACCCTCGGCTACGGCGTGAATGTTCCGTGGATGCCGCTCGTCCTCGCGGGCTACCTCTTCGCCACCCTGGGCGCCCTGCTGCTGTCCGGCGACCAGTGGCTGCGGCTCCTCGGTGCGGTGCTCGGCGCCGGGGCATTGACCTGCTCAGCGCTGTGGCGGCTGGAATTCGCCTCCACCTGGTGCGCCTTCGCGGCGGTCGCCTCGCTGCTCGTCCTGGGGTGGGTCCGGCGCCCCCGGCCGGGCACATCTGTGACGTGACAGGCCGAAAGTTACCTTGACGTATGTAGTGACTTCCCATGCGCCCGGCAGTAGAACTCGTTCCCA
Source organism: Streptomyces sp. NPDC059355 (assembly GCF_042752335.1). Taxonomy (NCBI): domain Bacteria; kingdom Bacillati; phylum Actinomycetota; class Actinomycetes; order Kitasatosporales; family Streptomycetaceae; genus Streptomyces; species Streptomyces sp. NPDC059355. The sequence continues at coordinate 236,971 of NZ_JBHYXN010000005.1, forward strand.
TTCCGCCGAGAGTGAGGAACGTCACATGAGCGATAAAGCCCTGCACAAATCCGGCTCCAATGGAATCTCACGCCGTGGATTCATAGCTAGAACGAGTTCTATTCTTGGGGCCGTGGCCCTCGCCGGTCAGGCCACCCCGGCCCATGCCCGGACCGCCGCCTCAGCGGCAGCGGCCGCCGGCCCCATCGACAACGGCGCGCACGTACCGGCCCTGGTGATCGGCACCGGCTACGGCGGGTCCGTCGCCGCCCTGCGGCTCGCCCAGGCCGGCGTCGACGTCCACATGATCGAGATGGGCATGGCCTGGGACACCCCGGGCTCCGACGGCAAGATCTTCTGCAACACGACCTCGCCGGACCAGCGCTCCTACTGGCTGCGGACCAAGACCAAGCAACCCCTGAGCAACTTCCTCGGCTTCCCGATCGACCGGGACATCCCCCGCTACACCGGGATCCTGGACGCCGAGGAGATGGGCGGCATCACCGTCTACCAGGGCCGCGGCGTCGGCGGCGGCTCGCTCGTCAACGGCGGCATGGCGGTGACCCCGAAGCGCGCGAACTTCGGCGCCATCCTCCCGTCGGTGGACGCCGAGGAGATGTACGGCACCTACTACCCGCGGGCCAATGCCGGACTCGGGGTCGGCCTGGTCGACCCCGCCTGGTTCGACACCGTCGACTGCTACCAGTTCGCCCGCGTCGGCCGCAAGCACGCCCAGCGCTCCGGCTTCCCCTTCGTCTTCGTCCCGGACGTGTACGACTGGGACTACATGAAGCAGGAGGTGGCCGGGACCGTCCCCAAGTCCGCCGTGGCCGGGGAGATCCTCTACGGCAACAACCACGGCAAGAAGTCCCTGCAGAAGACCTACCTCGCGCAGGCCGAGGCCACCGGCAAGGTCACCATCTCCCCGCTGCACAAGGTCACTTCGGTCTCCCCCGCGGCCGGCGGCGGCTACACCGTCGTCATCGACCAGATCAACACCACCGGCGCCACGACCGCCACCAAGACCGTGGTCGCCGACAAGGTGTTCTTCGCGGCCGGCAGCGTCGGCACCAGCAAGCTGCTCGTGAGACTCAAGGCCACCGGCGCGCTGCCCGCCCTGAACGGCGAGATCGGCAAGGGCTGGGGTGACAACGGCAACGTCATGTGCGGCCGGGCCAACCACCTGTGGGACCCGACCGGCAAGGTCCAGGCCTCCATCCCCTGCGGCGGCATCGACAACTGGGACGCGGGCGGGGCGTTCGCCGAGGTGGCGCCGCTGCCGACCGGGATCGAGACGTACGCCTCCTTCTACCTGTCGATCACCAAGAACCCGAACCGCGCCGAGTTCACGTACAACGCGGCCTCCGGCAACGTCGAGCTGAACTGGCAGACGGCGTGGAAGCAGCCGTCCATCGACATGGCCAAGAGCATCTTCGACAAGATCAACTCCAAGGAGGGGACGATCTACCGGACGGACCTGTTCGGCACCAACAAGATCTGGGGCGACCACCTCACCTACCACCCGCTCGGCGGCGCGGTCCTGAACAAGGCCACCGACAACTACGGCCGCCTGCACGGCTACACCGGCCTGTACGTGATCGACGGCGCGCTGATCCCCGGCAACACCAGCGTGAACCCGTTCGTCACCATCACGGCGCTCGCCGAACGCAACATCGAGAAGATCATCGCCACCGACCTGTAGGCGATCCGTTCGCAGACCCGGGGCCGTCGGAGGTACCGGCCGGCCCCGGACCCGTTGCCTCGCGGCCCGCGTCAGTGCCCCGGCAGTACGCACACGCTGTCGAGGCCGAGCACGTGGTTGAGCCGGCCGAAGGCCAGCCAGGAACCGATGCTCATCGTCAGCTCCACGATCTCGAGCTGGCTGTACCGCGCGGTCATCCGCTCCCAGAACTCCTCGTCGAGGTTGTGGTGGTCGAGCGTGTAGCGCTCCGCGTACTCCGCGGCCAGCCGGGTCCGCTCATCGAACCGGTCCGTGGTACGCCAGTCGGTGACGGCGTCGGAGAACTCCTCCTCGACCTTCTCCCCGTCCCGCTCCGTCCGCCAGTCGAGGCAGAAGACGCATCCGTTGATCTGCGCGACGCGCAGCCGGGCCGCCTCGAACTCGCGCAGGCCCAGGGTGGTGTGGGCGTACACCGACAGGGAGAAGTTCGCGGCGGCCATCCCGATCCCGGGGACCATGTCGCCCCACACGTACTCGATCGGGTGCTGGCCTTCGGGTATGTCGATCCTCATGGCTGTTTCCTTCCGAGCTTGCCGATGGCGGGGCGCAGGGGGACGTCGAGGGCGTCGTAGAGGCCCGGTTCGGCCTCCACCAGCCAGTCGATGGCGCCGACCAGGCGGCCGACGGCGGTGGCGTTGCCGCCCGCCGAGCGGTTCTCGCCCTCGTCGGTGGCCTCGACGGTGACCTCGATGTGCGGGCGGCCCTCGATGATCACGCGGTGGGCGCCGTCGCCGCCGTCGGGCGGGGACGGCCAGTCGGGGGCGCAGGAGGCGTGGATGCGGGTGACGTGCTCGATGACGAGGCGGGGTTCGCCCTCGACGATGCCCTGCACCTCGAAGCGGATGGCGCCCTGGGTGCCGGCTTCGAACTCGCCCATGGTGCGGGTGGTGACGGTGGTGTCGAGGGCGCGGCGGTCCACGGTCTCGCGGATCTCGTCGAGTTCGACGCCGAGCGCCCGGGCCATCATGCGGATCTGCCCGCCCCACACCATGGTGGGGACGGACGGCATGAGCATCATCGGCTCGGAGTCCATGGGCTGGCCCATGCCGACGAGGTAGCGGACCGAGTGCGGCTGGTCGTAGGTGGAGTAGTCGAATATCTCCTGGCAGCGGATGGCGTCGATGGTGCTGCCCAGGCCGCTGAGCAGGAGCGGGAGTACGTCGTTGCCCCAGCCGGGGTCGACGCCGGAGGCGAACAGCGAGCCGCCGCCCTCCGCGACCGCCGCGGCCACCGGATCGCGGAACTCGGGCGGGGCGTTGCGGTGGTCGTAGAGCGGGTAGAGGGCGGGGCTGACGACGACCGCGCCGGACCGGATGGCCCGGGTGATGTCGGCGAGCGCGTCGTCGGGGCGGGTGTCGCCGGAGGCCGCGTAGACGACGGCCTGCGGCCGGGCGGCCAGGACCGCTTCGATGTCGTCGGTGGCCAGGACCCCGGTGTCGTGGTCGAGTTCACCGAGCCGGCCCGCGTCGCGGCCGATTTTCTCGGGATGGTGGACGATGACGGCGGCCAGTTTCAGCGCCGGATGGGCCTCTACGGCACGGATGGCCAAACGGCCGACGTTGCCGGTACCCCAGACAACCGTGGAAATCATGCGCGGAGGGTAGCGACAGGACCTGCACGTTTCCAGAGCCGCGGGCCCGGCCTTCGTTACTGGTTCTGGCCGCCCAGGACGAAGAGGAGATAGACGAAGAAGGCGAAGAGGTGGCCGACGAACAAGTAGGCGACCAGCCGAATCAGCAGACCGCGCGGGAACTTGGACTGAAGCTTCATGGTGGGACTCCTGGGCTGGGAGGGGTCAACGGTGGTGTGCGGGTGCGCCGGAGGCGCCGCCGCCGAGGCACAGCCCGGCGAGGCTGCTCTGCAGCAGGGTGTGGACGAACAGCAGGTCGGCCCCGCCCTGGGTGGCCGCGCCGATCCGGTGCGGGGTGAGGGAGTCGAAGTGCGCGCTGTCCCCCGGCTCCAGCAGGTACTCGGCCTCGGCCAGGTGCAGCCGCAGCCGCCCGCCCAGGACGTACAGCCACTCCTCGCCGGGATGTACGCGGACCAGCTCGCCCTGGCTGCGCCCGTGGGGGACGTGCACGCGCAGCGCCTGCATCCCGCGACCGGGGCCGCCGGCCTGCCAGTACGTCCACCCGTCGGCCTCGCGGGCGCCCGGACCGCCGGCCCGTACGATGGGATCGGCGACGGCGGGGGTCTCGCCGAGCAGTTCCGAGACCGTCGTACCGTAGGTGCGGGCGAGTCCGAGCAGCAGCGGCAGCGAGGGCTGGCGCCGCCCGGTCTCCAGCCGGGACAGGTGCGCGGGCGAGAGCCGGGCCCGCGCGGCGGCGGCCTCCAGGGTGAGCCCGGCGCGGCGCCGCAGGTCACGCAGCTGCGGTGCCACGGAGGGCAGCTCGTCGGCGCCGCTGTCGGGGCCGGGGGCAGGACCGGATGTCATGCCCCGATTGAGCCAGAATCCTGCCTGCCTGGCAATTTCCCTTGCCTCTGAGGCAAAGACGGGTCGGCCTCTTCCACCTCAGCCCCCGCCGAGCACCGTCTCCACCGTGTCCGCCTCCTGTGCACGCTTGTCCGGGCGGTGCCGCAGCACCCGCGCGAAGCGCAGCGCGACGCCGGCCGGGTAGCGCGGGGAGCGCTGGAGCCCGTCGTACGCGATCTCCACGACCAGCTCGGGCCGCACCCGCACCGTGAACCCGTCGTCCTCCACCGCCAGCTCCCCCAGCCGCTCGGTCTGCCAGCGCAGCATCTCGTCGGTGAGCCCCTTGAAGGTCTTGCCGAGCATGGCGTACGTGCCGTCGGCTGCCCGCGCCCCGAGGTGCAGGTTCGACAGCAGTCCGGTGCGCCGGCCGTGGCCCCACTCGACGGCGAGCACCACGAGGTCGAGGGTGTGCACCGGTTTCACCTTGAGCCACTGTCTGCCGCGCCGCCCGGCCGCGTAGGCGGAGTCGAGGCCCTTGACCATGACCCCCTCGTGACCGCGGCGCAGGGTCGCGGCCCAGAACTCCTCGGCTGCCGCCGCCTGCTCCCGCGGGTCCTCGACGACGAGCCGGCGGACCCGGGAGTCCTGCGGCACCAGAGCGGCGAGCGCCGCGTACCGCTCGCGCACCGGGAGGTCGAGGAGCACCTCGTCCCCCGCCGCCAGCACGTCGAAGAAGTAGGGGACGACGGGCAGCGTCCGGCGGGCCGCCTCGACGTCGATCCGTGATCCGACCCGGCTCGCGACCTCCTGGAAGGGCACGGGCCGGCCGTCCGGCGCCTGCCCGATCACCTCGCCGTCGAGGATGAACCGCTCCCCCGGAAGCGCCCGAGCGAGATCCGCCACCTCCGGCAGCCGGCCGGTGATGTCGTCGAGGGACCGCGTGTACACCCGTACGTCGTCCCCGTCGCGGTGCACCTGCACCCGGATCCCGTCGAGCTTCTCCTCCACCGCGCAGGGCCCGAGCGTGGCCAGGGCCTCGGCCACCGACTTGGCGGTGTTCGCCAGCATCGGCTGTACGGGCTGCCCGACGCGCAGGGTGACCTCGCGCAGCGCCGCCGCCCCGTCGGCCAGTACCGCCGCGGCCACCCGCGGCAGCGAGCCGTCGAGCATCGCGGCGCGGCGCAGTGCGGCGGCCGGCACCCCGGCGGCCGCGGCGACCCCTTCCAGGGCGACCGCATCGAGGGCGCCCTGGCGGACCTCGCCGGAGAGCAGGCTGCGCAGGAACCGCTGCTCGGGCCCGGTCGCCGCGCCGAGCAGGGAGCCGAGGATCCGGCGCCGCTCGGCCTGCGCGCCCGCTCCCGCGACGGCGGCGAACCCGGTCACCGCCGCGTCGACGGCGGTGACGGTCAGGGTGGGCTCGGCGGCGGGGTCGACCTTGGCGGCGAGCGCACGCCAGCCGATGCCGGGCCGGCCCTGCGGGAGGCGCCCGGAGAGGTACGAGACGACCAGACCGGCCTCCTCGGGCGGCGCGGCGGCGAACACCTCCGCGAGCAGGGCGGTCTTGCGGGAGCGGGCGGAGGTCTCGGCGACCTCCCGGGACACACGCGCGACCTCGGCGAGCAGCATGCCGTCATCCTCCCGCCGCTCGTCGTACACCGCAGGTCGGGTCCTGGGGGGGTGTCCCCGAAGCAGCGCCGGCCGCCCGGAGGGCGGTCCCGCGGCGTCCGGTGCGCCGACAGCACGCACCGGGCGTCGCGGGGCAGGCGGGACTTTGCGGACACCCCCGTACCGCAGGCGCGGTATGCCGGGCCGCCCGGGTACTCCTCCAGGAGGTGGGCGGTTCCGCCCGGGGGCGCTCAGGGCGCGGCGGCCCGGCGTCTAGGGTTTCGGTATGAAGCCCCGACTGCCGAAGCTCCGGCTGCCACGGCGCCGCCGCACCCGCCTGCTCGCGGGGGCCGCCGCGCTCGCCGTCGTCGCCGGGGCCGGTACGTGGACCGCCGCCGCGTCCGGCGAGGCGCCCGCCGTGCACCGCCAGGACCGCGTGGTGGAGATGCCCGGCGCGGCCATCGACACCTCGTACTTCACGGCCGGCGGCGCCGGGAAGCGGCCCGCCGTGCTCCTCGGCCACGGCTTCGGCGGCAGCAAGGACGACGTCCGCGCGCAGGCCGAGCGCCTCGCCCGGGACGGGTACGCCGTCCTGACCTGGTCGGCGCGCGGCTTCGGCCGCTCCGGCGGGCAGATCGGGCTGAACGATCCCGAGCACGAGGTCAAGGACGTGTCCCGGCTCGTCGACTGGCTCGCCCGACAGCCCGAGGTGCGGCTCGACGGGGACGGCGATCCGCGCGTCGGCGTCGCCGGCGCCTCCTACGGCGGGGCCGTCTCGCTGCTCGCCGCCGGATACGACAAGCGGGTCGACGCGATCGCGCCGCAGATCACGTACTGGAACCTCGCGGACTCCCTCTTCCCGCAGGGCGTGTTCAAGAAGCTGTGGGCGGGCTTGTTCTTCACCACCGGTTCGGCCGACGGAATGCGGCCCGGGGGCGTCCCGGGTACGGACACCGCCCCCGCGTCCGGCCCCGCCCCCGCACCCGCAGGCGGCGCCACCGCCTGCGGGCGGTTCCAGCCCGAGCTGTGCGCCATGTACGAGCGGGTCGCGGCGGCCGGGAAGCCCGACGCCGAGGCCCGCGCCCTGCTGGAGGGGCGCAGTCCGTCGGCGGTCGGGAACCGGATCAAGGTGCCGACGCTGATCGTGCAGGGCCAGGAGGACTCCCTGTTCCCGCTGGACCAGGCCGACGCGATGGCGAAGACGATCGCGGCGAACGGGGCGCCCGTCTCGGTGGACTGGGCGGCCGGCGGGCACGACGGCGGCCTGCGCGAGTCGGCCCGGGTCGAGGACCGGGTGGCCGGCTGGTTCGACCGCTACCTCAAGGACGAGCAGGGCGCGGACACCGGCCCGGCCTTCCGCGTCTCGCGCTCCGGAGGCATCGATTCCACCGACGGGGCGGTACAGCTGCGCGGCGCGAGCGGCGAGCGCTACCCGGGGCTGGCCTCCGCTCCCCGGGCGTTCGCCCTGAGCGGCCGGGAGCAGAGCTTCGCCAATCCGGCGGGCGGCGCCCCTCCCGCACTGTCCTCCCTGCCCGGGATCGGCGGGCAGCTCGCCGCCGTCGGGGCCGGGCTGTCACTGGACTTCCCCGGGCAGAACGCCCGGTTCGAGTCGGAGCCCCTGGCCGAGGAGGTACGGGTCACCGGGGCCCCGGCCGTCACCCTGAACGTGAGCTCGACGGCTGCCGACGGTTCGGCCGTCCTGTTCGGCAAGCTGTACGACGTCGGGCCCGACGGCCGCCAGGCGGTGCTGCCGAGTCAGCTGGTCGCCCCCGTGCGGGTGGAGAACGCGCAGCAGGGGGCCACCGTGCAGCTGCGGCTGCCCGCCGTCGACCACGCCGTGGAGGCCGGGCACCGGCTGCGGCTCGTCGTCGCCGCCACCGACCTCGGCTACGCGTCCCCGGCCGCGCCGGCCACGTACACGGTCGCGGTGCGGGGCGCCGTGGCCGTGCCGGTGGCCGACGGGGTCCGGACGGCCTCGGCGGGGCTGCCCGCGTGGACCTGGGGACTGCCGCTGGGTGCGGCGCTGCTGGCCGCGGCGCTGCTGGGGATCCGGAGGACCGGCCGGGAGAGTGCGGGGGCGCGGGGTCTGGCAGCGCAGCCCGAGCCTGCGCCGGCCGACGTACCACTGGAGATCACGGGTCTGACGAAGCGGTACCGGGGCGTGCAGGACCGCTACGCGGTGCGGGACCTGTCGTTCCGGGTGGAGAAGGGGCAGGTCCTGGGCCTGCTCGGGCCCAACGGCGCCGGCAAGACCACCACGCTGCGGATGCTGATGGGGCTGATCTCGCCGGACGCGGGCGAGATCCGGGTGTTCGGGCACCCGATTCGGGCGGGGGCGCCGGTGCTGTCGCGGGTCGGGGCGTTCGTCGAGGGGGCCGGCTTCCTGCCGCACCTGTCGGGGCGGGCCAACCTGGAGCTGTACTGGCAGGCCACCGGGCGTCCGGGCGAGGACGCGCACATGGCGGAGGCGCTGGAGATCGCCGGGCTCGGCGACGCGCTGGAGCGCGCGGTGCGCACGTACTCGCAGGGCATGCGGCAGCGCCTCGCGATCGCGCAGGCCATGCTCGGCATGCCGGACCTGCTGATCCTCGACGAGCCGACGAACGGTCTGGATCCGCCGCAGATCCGGGAGATGCGGGACGTGATGATCCGGTACGCGGCGGGCGGGCGGACGGTCATCGTCTCCAGCCACCTGCTGTCGGAGGTGGAACAGACCTGCACGCACCTGGTGGTCATGGACCGCGGGCGGCTGGTACGGGCGGGCGAGGTCGCGGAGATCACCGGCGGCGGGGACACCCTGCTGGTGACGCTGGCCGGGCCGGTGGACGGGGGGACCGTGGCGAAGGTGGCCGCGCTGGAGGGAGTGGGTGCGGTGACGGCCGCCGATGACGGGCTGCTCGTACGGCTGGAAGGCGCGACGGCCACCGGGCTGATCGCCGAGCTGGTACGGCTGGACGTGCCGGTGAGCGCGGTGGGTCCGCACCGCCGGCTGGAGGACGCGTTCCTCACCCTGATCGGAGGTGCGGCATGAGCGCCGTGACGGAGGTGGCCCCCGGCTACCGGGCGAGCCGTACGCTGCCGCTGCGCGTGGAGGCGCTGCGGCAGTGGCGCCGGCGGCGGACGCTGGTGATGGGCGGGGTACTGGCCGCGCTGCCGTTCGTCATGATCATCGCGTTCGCGGTGGGCGGTGGGCAGGACGGCCGGGGCGGCAGGGACGGGCGGATCACGCTCATCGACACGGCGACGGCCTCGGGGGCGAACTTCGCCGCCACGTGCCTGTTCGTGTCGGCCGGTTTCCTGCTGGTGGTGCCGGTGGCGCTGTTCTGCGGGGACACGGTGGCATCGGAGGCGAGCTGGTCCTCGCTGCGCTACCTGCTGGCCTCGCCGGTGCCGCGGACCCGGCTGCTGTGGAGCAAGCTGGTGGTGGCGCTGGGCTTCAGCCTGGCGGCGATGGTGCTGCTGCCGCTGGTGGCACTGACGGCGGGCACGATCGCGTACGGCTGGGGCCCGCTGAAGCTGCCGACCGGCGGCTCGCTGGCGGCCGGGGAGAGCGTGCCGCGCCTCGCGCTGGTGGTGGCGTTCGTCTTCGTGTCGCAGCTGGTCACGGCCGGACTGGCGTTCTGGCTGTCGACGCGGACGGACGCACCGCTGGGCGCGGTGGGCGGCGCGGTCGGCCTGACCATCGTGGGCAACGTGCTGGACGCGGTGACGGCGCTCGGCTCCTGGCGGGAGTTCCTGCCCGCGCACTGGCAGTTCGCTTGGGCGGACGCGCTGCAGCCGCATCTGGAGTGGGGCGGGATGATCAAGGGGACGGCGGTGTCGGTGTCGTACGCGCTGGTGCTGTTCGCCCTCGCCTTCCGCGGGTTCGCCCGCAAGGACATCGTGTCCTGAGGGCGGCCGCCCGCGGCGGGCGTGGGCCGTCTGTGGCAATCGGGGCGGCGGGCGCGTGCGTCTGCCGCCCCGTCACCCCCGGCACGCTGAACAATCGCGGTCGTCACGACGCATCGACGCGTCTGCGCGGCACCGAGGGGTACGACCGATGCACACAGCAGGACTTCCGGCTCGCAGGGGCGTATTGACCGGAGGTCTCGCGGCCGCCGTCGTCGCCCTCTCGGGGTGCTCGTCCCCGCCTCCCCGGAAGGTGGCGACCGCGGCCCCGCAGCCGCGTCCGGCCACCCCTCAGGCCGCGTTCACCCGCCTGATGGAGGGCAACAAGCGCTGGGTGAGCGGCAAACTCGACCACCCCGACCGGGATCCGGAGCGGCGCGAGCTGGTCGCCGAGGCGCAGGATCCCTTCGGGGTGGTCCTCTCGTGCATCGACTCCCGGGTGGCACCCGAGCTGATCTTCGACACGGGGCTCGGGGACCTGTACGTGCTGCGCACGGGCGGGCAGGCCGTCGGCCCGGTGGTGACCGGCTCCGTCGAGTACGGGCCCATGACGGGCGGGACCCCGCTGGTCGTCGTGCTGGGACACCAGCGCTGCGGGGCCGTCGAGGCCGCGTACACGTCGCTGAAGGCGGGAAAGCCGCTGCCCGGGAACCTGGAGGCGCTCGCGAAGGCGATGGTGCCGGCGTACGAGCTGACGGCCCGGAACCCGGGCGCCGACCCCGTCGACACCATGACCCACCACCAGATCAAGGTGACCGCGGACGATCTGCGCGCCAACTCCGACCTGGGGCCCCTCGTCGCGAAGGGCGCCCTCGGCGTCGTCGGCGCGTACTACTCGCTGGACACCGGCAAGGTCGAAGTCCTGACGGGCGCACCCGCCTGAGCCCGGCTCACCGCGTGGTCCACGCCCCCGCGATCGCGTCGATCTCCGCGAGCAGTTCGGGCTCCAGGGGGCGGTCGGCGACGGCCGCGTTGGCCCGTACCTGCTCGGGCGAGGTGGCGCCCGCGATGACGGAGGAGCAGCCGGGCCGGGCGGAGAGCCAGCCGATGGCGAGTTCGAGGATGCTGCGGCCGTGCTTGTCGGCGACGGCGGCCAGCGCCTCGACGGTGTCGAGGCGCTCCTCGGTGACGTAGCCGTCGCGGCCCTCCAGGCGGGAGCCCGCCGGTACCGCGGTGCCCCGGCGGATCTTGCCGGTCAGCAGGCCGTTGGCGAGCGGGAAGTAGGGCAGCACCCCGAGGCCGTAGTGCAGGGCGGCCGGCACCAGCTCCCGCTCCGCGGACCGCTGGAGCAGCGACCATTCGTTCTGCGCCGATACGAAGGGCACCGCGCCCGTCTCGCGGGCGACGTGGGCGGCTTCGGCGAGCTGCCAGCCGCTGAAGTTGGAGTGGCCGATGTAGCGGATCTTGCCCTCGGCGACGAGCTCGGTGAGCGCGGCCAGGGTCTCGGCGACGGGGGTCGCCGGGTCGGGGCTGTGCAGCTGGTAGAGGTCGATGTGGTCGGTGTCCAGGCGGCGCAGGGACTCCTCGACGGCCCGGCGGACGTAGGCGCGGCCGCCGAGGGATCCGGCCGCGGGCCCGTACTCCATGGACATGCCCGCATAGCCGAACTTGGTGGCGAGGACGACCTGGTCGCGGCGGCCCTTGAGGGCCTGTCCGAGGTGGCGCTCGGATCCGCCGCGCCCGCCGTAGATGTCGGCGGTGTCGAGGAGGGTGATCCCCGCGTCGAGGGCGGCGTCGACGACGGCGCGGGTGGCCTGCGCGTCGAGGCGGCCGCCGAAGTTGTTGCAGCCCAGTCCGACGGCGGAGACCTGAAGACCTGAACTGCCCAGCGGGATGTAGCGCATGCGTTTCGTTCCTCCGAACGTCAGAAGGGATCGGCGGGAGTCTTGCCGATCGTCCGGCCCCCGTCCACCGGGCGGACGGCGAGGCCGGGGTCCCGCCCGGCGGCCGCCTCGACCGGCTCGGCGGCGGCGCCGGCGATGGCGCCGGCAGGGCGGCGCGCCCGGCGGGGCCTCCCCCGCTCCCCTCTCAGAGGATGCGTCCGGCGCCGGCGGCCGGGGCCGCCGCCATCACGCGCGGCGGCTTGAACCCGGCCGCGACGAAGGCCTCCGTGACCGCCCGGGTCACGGCCGCCTCGGCGTCGGCGTCGATCAGGGCCAGGGCCGAGCCGCCGAACCCGCCGCCGGTCATCCGGGCCCCGTACGCGCCCGCGCCGTTGGCGGTGGCCACGGCCAGGTCGAGCTCCGGGCAGGAGACCTCGTAGTCCTCGCGCAGCGAGGCGTGTCCCTCGGTCAGCAGCAGGCCCGTCTCGCGCAGCCGTCCGGCGCGCAGCAGTTCCTCCACCCGTACGACCCGTCGGTTCTCGGTGACGACATGGCGGACGCGGCGGCGCCGGACCGGGTCGTCCAGGCGGGCCAGCGCCGGCTCCAAGTCCTCGTACGGGAGGTCGCGCAGGGCGGGCAGTCCGAGCGCGGCGGCCGCGCCGTGGCAGGAGGCGAGGCGCCGGGCGTACGCCCCGTCGCCGAGGGCGTGTTTGACGCGGGTGTCGATGACCAGGAGGCGCAGTCCGGCCGCCGCGCAGTCGAAGGGGATGTGGAGTTGTTCGAGGGTGCGGGTGTCGAGGTGGAGGGCGTGGCCTTCGGTCGCGCAGGCCGAGGCCATCTGGTCCATCACCCCGCAGGGCACGCCGACGTACGCGTTCTCGGCGCGGCGGGCCAGCGCGGCCAGTTCGGGCCGGGTGAGCGGGATCCCGTACAGGTCGGTGAGGGCGAGGGCGGTGGCCACCTCCAGGGCGGCGGAGGAGGAGAGTCCGGCTCCGGTGGGCACGTCGGAGCGGATGTGCAGGTCGGCTCCGCCGACGGGCAGGCCCGCGTCGAGCAGCGCCCACGCGACGGCGGCGGGGTAGGCGGCCCAGCTCTCCGGGCCTTCGGGCGGGCGGCCGGGGTGCAAGCGGTCGAGCGGAAGGGTGACCACGCCCGACGGGACGTCGGCGGAGTGGAGCCGCAAGGTCCGGTCCGGGCGGCGGGCCACCGCCACCTCGGTGCGGTGCGGGAGGGCGAAGGGCAGGGCGAAGCCGTCGTTGTAGTCGGTGTGTTCGCCGATCAGATTGACCCGGCCCGGCGCCGCCCAGACCCCCTCGGGCGGGGTCCCGTACAGCCGGTGGAATCCGTCCGCGGTCCCGCTCACCGGCTCGCCACCTCACGCAGCCGCGCGGCCGCGTCCTCGGGCCGGACGTCGTTCATGTAGGCCTCCATCCCGGATTCGGTACCCGCCAGGTGCTTGAGCTTGTCAGCGGTGCGGCGGACCGTGAAGAGCTCCAGGTGGAGCGCGAAGTCGGCCCGCCCGTCTTCCTCGTCCACGCCTCCGACCTCGCCCACGCCGGAGACCGGCGCCTGGTGCCAGGCGGAGATGTACGGGGTGGGCGCGGACGACCCGAACAGCCGGTCGAATCGGCGCAGCAGCTCCAGGTAGAGGCGCGGGAACTCCGCGCGGGCCGCGTCGTCGAGGGTGGTCAGGTCGGCGGTGCGGCGGTGCGGATAGAGGTGGACCTCGTACGGCCAGCGCGCGGCGTACGGCACGAAGGCGGTCCAGTGCTCCCCTTCGAGGACGACTCTGGTGCCCTCGGCGCGTTCGGCGGCGAGCACCTCCTCGAAGAGGTTGCCGCCGGTGCGGGCGCGGTGGGCGGCGACGGTGGCGAGCATGCGGGTGGTGCGCGGGGTGATGAAGGGGAAGGCGTAGATCTGGCCGTGCGGGTGCGCGAGGGTGACGCCGATCTCGGTGCCGCGGTTCTCGAAGCAGTAGACCTGCCGGACCCCGGCGTGGGCGGAGAGCTCGGCCGTGCGGTCGGTCCACGCGGCCAGGACGAGCGCGGCGCGTTCCTCGTCGAGTTCGGCGAAGGAGGTCCGGTGGTCGGGGGTGAAGCAGATGACCTCGCAGCGGCCGGTGCCGCCGGCGAGGGAGGGGAAGCGGTTCTCGAAGACGACCACGTCGTAGTCGGGGGCCGGGATCTCGCTCGCGCGCCCTTCGGTGGAGGGGCACAGCGGGCAGGCGTCGGCGGGCGGATGGTAGGTGCGGCCCTGGCGGTGGGAGGCGATGACGACGGCGTCGCCGAGCAGCGGGTCGCGGCGCACCTCGCAGGAGGTGTCGGACGCGTCGAGGGGGCGGGTGTCGGGGACGGCGCGGGCCGCACCGTCGTCGGCGTCGTAGTACAGGATCTCGCGGCCGTCGGCCAGGCGGGTGCTCGTTCGCTTCACGGGAAGAGCTTCTCTCAGGGGAAGGTCGGGCGCGTGTGCGGGGGTTCGCCGGGATCGGTGGGCACGCCGGTTCACTCGAGGGTGACGACGGTGGGGCGGCCGAGGTCGGGGCCGTCACGCAGTGGCAGATCGGCGCCGGGGCGCTCCAGTTCGAGGAGGACGATCTCGTTCCGGCCGGTCCGCCAGAGGGGCGCGGGGGCGTAGAGCGTGCGCTGCGGGCCGCGGGGGGTGTCGTAGTGGCCGAGGAGGAAGCCGTTGAGCCAGACGAGGCCGGTGCCCCAGCCGGAGAGGTCGAGGAATCCGTCGGCGGCGGCGCCCGGGAGGGCGTGGGTGAAGCGGTGGAAAGCGGGTCGGCTCGTGTCCTGCGGCGCTTCCCGGGTGTACGGCGACCAGCCGAGGCCGGTCAGGTCGGTGAGCGGGAGCGGCCGGATCTCCCACTCGAACAGCTGCTGGTGGCCGTGGCGGACACCGCGCCAGATGCCCTTGCGGTCGTCGAGCAGCGGGCCGTAGTTGACCCGGCCCTGGGCCCGGACGAGGACGTCGAGGACGACTCCGTCCTCACCAACGGCCAGGTCGAGTCCCTCGTCGGGGCGGTTGCGGTCGAGGATGCCGAGGGGCTCGCCGTCGGCGGACACGTACGCGCGGTCGCCGAGGCCGTCGATCCGGACGGGCATGGAGGGGCGCGGCCCGGTGACGGTGGTGCGGTAGTGGATCAGCCCGTGGGACTGGCCCAGCTTCTCCATCGGCTCGGGCGCCGGGCGCAGCGCTGGTTCCCCGCCGAGCACGTCGAGGTGGTCCATGAGCGCGGCTGTGCCGGCGGGGACGGCGAGGGCCGGGGTGATGCGGGGCGGCGGCTCGGGCAGCGGGCCCTCGGGCAGTGCCACGTACTTGCCGATGACCTCGCGGAACGCGTGGAACTTCGGGGTGAGTTCACCGGCCTCGCCGATGGGGGCGTCGTAGTCGTAGCTGGTGACGGTGGGCTGGTAGCCGGGGTCGCCGGGGCGGGATCCGGTGTGGTTGGCGCCGGCCCAGAAGCCGAAGTTGGTGCCGCCGTGGGCCATGTAGAGGTTGACCGAGGCGCCGGTGGCGAGGAGTTCGTCGAGGGACCGCGCCGCGTCCTCGACGGCGCGGACGTGGTGGTCCTCGCCCCAGTGGTCGAACCAGCCGATCCAGAACTCCATGGCGGCGAGCGGGCCGGTCCGCTGGTAGCGGCGCAGGTGGGCGAGGCGTTCGGCGGGCAGCGCGCCGAAGGTGGCGGTGGCGAGCCGGCCGGGGAGCGTGCCGCCCTGGAGCATGGCGTCCTCGGGCCCGTCGGCGGTGAACAGGAGGCAGTCCACTCCGCGTTCCACCAGTGCCCGTTCCACGTGTGCCCGGTAGCGGGTGTCGTTGCCGTACGACCCGTACTCGTTCTCGATCTGGACGGCGACGACCGGACCGCCGCGGCTGGTGAGCAGGGGCAGCAGCTCGGGCGCGACGAGGTCGAACCAGCCGTCGACCTCGGCCTCGAAGCGCGGGTCCGAGCAGCGCAGGTGGAGGCCGTCGACGGCGAGGAGCCGGGCGGGCAGGCCGCCGAAGTCCCATTCGGCGCAGATGTACGGGCCGGGGCGGACGATGGCGTCGAGGCCGAGGCCTTGGGCGGCGCGCAGGAAGCGACCGAGGTCGCGCGGGCCCGTGAAGTCGGCCTTGCCCGGGGCGCTCTCGTGGAAGTTCCAGGGGACGTACGTGTCGACCGTGTTGGCACCGAGTGCGCGCAGCCGCCGCAGCCGGTCCTCCCACAGGTCCGGATGGACCCGGAAGTAGTGCAGGGCTCCCGAGACGATGCGGTGGGGGCGCCCTGCGCGCCGGAATCCGTCCTGGTCGTACGTGAGCATGCGCTGACTCCCGAGAGAGGTCGTGATGCCGTGAGGTGCGGGACGCCGCCGAATATATGAACGCGGCGGCAGGCCGTCAATGACCGGTTGATCGGAAACGATCGAATCGATCGGTTCGGTTCTCTATGATGGCGGGGACACGGCGCGGACAGGGATGCCGTCGGAAGACCGCAGGGGGTAGGGAAACCTTGAGACCACATGTGGACCAGCGGCAGGCGCAGGTGCTCGCGCTCGTCCGGGCGCGGGGCAGTGTGCGCGTGGCGGACCTGGCACGGGAGCTGGGCGTCTCGCCGGTCACCTTGCGGCGCGACATCGAGGCCATGGCGGCCCGGGGCGAGATCCACCGGATGCACGGGGTGATCAGCCGGGTGGAGACCGGGCGTCCGGGCGGCGCGGCGACGGCGGGGCGGGCGTCGGCACCGGTGGGGACGGAGACGGCCGCGTCGATGGCGGGCCCGTCCGGAGGCCGGGCGGGCTCTGCGGCTGCCGAGGGGCTGGTGGTCGGGATGGTCGTGCCGACCACGGAGTACTACTACGCCGACGTCGCCCGCGGGGCCCGTGAGGTGGTCGAGGCACACGGGGCGCGGCTGACCGTGGGGCTGACCCGGTACCTGCCGGGCGAGGACCGGACACAGGCGGACCGGCTGCTGTCCACCGGGGCGGACGGGCTGCTGCTCACCCCGAACTGGGATGCCGGTTCGCCCGGCCCCGGCGAGGGGGCGTGGACCGCGGAGCTGCCGGTTCCGACGGTGCTGGTGGAGCGTTGGGCCCCGCCGGGGCATCCGGCGGCGGCGCTGGACCGGGTGGCCTCCGACCACGCGCACGGCGCGGCGACGGCGGTGCAGCACCTGGTGGAGCGGGGGCACCGGCGGATCGCACTGGCCAGCCGTGCGACACCGACGACGCCGCGGCTGCGGGCCGGGTACGAGGCGGCGGTGGCCGCGCTCGGCCTGGAGCCGGCGCCGCCGTGGCCGGCGGCCGGGCCGGGCCCGCTCTCGGACGCCGATCTGTTCGCGCGGACGCTGGAGTACCTGTGCGAGGCGGTGACGGCGGGTGGGGTGAGCGCCGCCCTGATCCACAGCGACACCGACGCGATCATGCTGATCCCGAGACTGCAGGCGCGCGGGGTGCGGGTACCGGAGGACCTCGCGGTGATCACGTACGACGACGAGGTGGCGGGGCTGGCCGACGTACCGCTCTCGGCGGTGGCGCCGGCCAAGCGCGAGGTGGGGGCGCGGGCGGCGGGGCTGCTGCTGGACCGGCTGACGGCGCCGGGGGCCGCCACGGGTGCCGGTGAGGGTCCGCGGCAGCACGTGGAGCTGCTCCCGCGATTGACGATCCGCTCATAAAGAACAGGGAGAGGCTCATTGGGCGATCATTTCGATCGAGTTGTGCGTTCGCTCTTGACGGTGTGCCTGTTCGCACAAAAGATGGGCCGCGTTCTCCCATCCGCCGCCGTCTGCGGTCGTCCGTAGGAGCCACTCCATGTCGCGCAGCTTCCGTTCCTCCCGCATGCCCCGATTCGTTCTGACCGTCTCGGCCGCCTCCCTGTCCCTGCTCGCCACCGCGTGCGGCGGGGAGGCGAAACCGGGCGGGTCCGCGACGGCCGGCGGCTCGCCGGAGCAGCCCGTCACCGTCACCTACTGGTCCTCGTCCGCGGGAGCCCGGCAGACGGCGGACGCGTTCAACACGACGCACCCGAACATCCGGGTGCGGTTCTCGGCGGTGCCGGGCGGGCCGGACGGGGCGGCGAAGCTGGCCAACGCCGTCAAGGGCGGCAACGCGCCGGACATCGCGACGATGGACTACTCGGCGCTCCCGGAGTTCGCGAGCGGCGGCAACCTGGAGGACCTGAGCGGGACTTCCGGGAAGCTCGTATCGGAGAAGTTCCCGGAAGCGGTCCAGTCGCTGGTGAAGCCGGGCGGAAAGACCTGGGCCGTCCCCTTCGACGTCACCCCCCTCGAACTCTTCTACCGGAAGGACATCTTCGAGAAGCACGGGGTGGCCGTGCCGACGACGTGGGACGAGTACAAGGCGGCCGGGGAGAAGATCCACCAGGCCGACCCGTCGGTGAGGATCACGAACCTCGGCGGCGGCGACCCGGCGGTGCTCGCGGGCCTCTCCTGGCAGGCGGGCGCCCGGTGGTACGGCACCGAGGGCGAGAAGTGGAAGGTCGCGATCAACGACCCCGCCTCGAAGAAGGTGGCGGAGTACTGGAACGGCCTGATGGCCTCCGGGGTGGTGTCGAAGACCCCCCTGTGGGGTGAGGGCGAGGCGAAGGAACGCTCGTCCGGGCAGGTCGCCACCGTCATCGGCGCGGCGTGGACGGCGGGCACCTTCCTGGCGAACTATCCCGACCTCAAGGGGAAGTGGGGCATAGCCCCGCTGCCGACCTGGGACGGCAAACCCGCCACCGGCATGTACGGAGGCACCTCGTACATCGTGCCGAAGGGCAGCAAGCAGACCAAGGCCGCGGCGGAGTTCATCGCGTGGGTCACCACCGACCCGGAGGCGGTCAAGGCGCGGCTCAGCTCGCTGAAGTCGCCGAGCAGCGCCCTGCCGGCCAATGCCGAGATGCGGGCCGAGGCCGCGAAGCTGTTCGACACGACGTACTTCGAGGGGCAGGACCCGTACGGCCTCGCCGGCGCGGCCGCGGCGACCATCGTGCCCGGCTGGACCTGGGACCCGGTCCACCTCCAGGTCGATTCGGCGCAGAACGCGACCGGCCCCGACCTGGTCAAGGCCCTGAGCGAGGGGCAGTCGGCCGCCGAGAAGGCCATCAAGGACCGCGGCCTGGGCCTGGCCGGCTGATGCCGCGCACCGACTCCGCCGGAGGCAGCGGCGGGGCGGCCGCCTGGTTCATGGCGCCCTTCTTCCTCCTCTTCGCGCTCGTGACCGTCGCCCCCATCGGGTACGCCGCCTGGCTCAGCCTCTTCCGCGAGGAGCGGTCCGGGCTCGGATTCGGCGGGGCCCAGCGGGTCTTCAGCGGAATCGGGAACTACACCGAGGCCCTGACCGATCCCCTCTTCCTCGCCTCGTTCCGCCACGTCGCCGTCTACTGCCTGCTCTACATCCCCGTCATGGTCGGCGGCGCGCTGCTCCTCGCCCTGCTGCTGGACTCCGTCCTCGCCCGAGCCCGGCGGTTCTTCCAGATCGCCTTCTACCTGCCGCACGCCGTCCCCGGCCTGATCGCCGCGATGGTCTGGCTCTACCTGTACACGCCCGGCCTCAGCCCCGTCCTCGACGTGCTCGACTCGGCCGGGGTCTCCTGGGACTTCTTCGGCCGCGACGAGGCCCTGCTGTCCGTGGTCAACATCTCGGCCTGGCAGTGGATGGGCTACAACATGATCATCTTCTTCGCCGGGCTCCAGGCCGTCCCCCGAGAGACCCTGGAAGCCGCCACCATGGACGGCGCCGGAGCCATCCGCATCGCCTTCCAGGTCAAGGTGCCGAGCATCCGGCCCACGATCGTCCTGACCGTCCTGTTCACCTGCGTCGGCGCCGTCCAGCTCTTCGACGCCCCGCAGCTGCTCCGGCTGCGGGCCACCGAAATGGGCGAGTCCTGGTCCCCGACCATGTACGTCTTCAGCGCCGCGTTCAAGGGCCACGACTACGGACTGGCGGCCGCGAGCGCGCTGCTCCTCGCCCTGGTCGCCGGAGCCGCCTCGTACGTCGTCACCAAGCTCGGCAACCGCTGGAGGTCCGCATGACCGCCTCACTCGCCGCCGCCGCCGGCGCAGCCGGGGCGGCCGGCGCGGCCCCGGGCCCGGGGCGCAGGGCGGGCGGCGGCCTGCTCTCCCGTACCGCCGTCAACGCCGTCCTCCTCCTCGTCGCCGCGTACACCCTGATGCCCCTGGCCTGGCTGGTCCTGGCCGCCACCAAGAACCGCCGGGACCTCTTCGCCACCGACCCCTACGCCTTCGGCGACTTCAGCCTCTTCACCAACCTCGGCGAGGTCTTCACGTACAACGACGGCATCTTCGGCCGCTGGCTCGCCAACAGCCTCCTCTACACCGTCGTCGGCTCCACCCTCTCCGCCCTCATCAGCCTGGCGTGCGGTTACGCGTTCCACGCCTACGAGTTCCGGCACAAGGAGAAGCTCTTCGGCGTCGTCCTCGCCGGGGTCCTCGTCCCCGCCACCGTGCTCCAGCTGCCGCTGTACCTGATGGCCTCGGCCGCCGGCGCCGTGAACACGTACTGGGCCTACCTGGTGCCCGTCCTGGTCAACCCCTTCGGCGTCTACCTGGCCCGGGTGTTCGCCGAGGGATACGTCCCCGACGAGGTGCTGGCCGCCGCCCGCGTCGACGGCGCGGGTGAACTGCGGCTCTTCGCGCACGTGTCGTTCCCGATGCTGTGGCCGGGGTTTGTGACCATCTTCCTGTTCACCTTCACGGCGATCTGGAACAACTTCTACGGCGCGCTGACCATGCTGAACGACGAGCGGCTCTACCCCGTCAGTCTGGGCCTGTTCATGTGGAACCGCAGCGTCTACCAGCAGCCCGAGCTCTATCCCCTGGTGATCACCGGTTCACTCGTCGCCGTCGTCCCGCTGGTTCTGGCCTTCCTCGGCCTGCAGCGGTTCTGGCGCTCGGGTCTCACCGCAGGAGCCGTCAAGTGACCCACCACCTCTTCCCCGCCGCACCCCCCGGTGCCCGGCGCCGCCCCGCCACCGTGCTCGCCATGAGCCCCGGCACCCGGGCCGCCGTCCTCAGCGGCCGCATGCTGCCCGAGCTGGTCCGGGTCGCCGATGTGGACACCGACCTGCTGCTGACGGGCTTCGAGCACGACGAGCCCGAGCTCCGGCGCCGTCTGGCGGACGCCGAAGTGCTGTTGACCGGCTGGGGCTGCCCGCCGCTCGACGCCCAGGCGCTGGAGCGGATGCCGCGGCTGCGCGCCGTGGTGCATGCCGCCGGCAGCGTCAAACACCATGTCACGGAGGCCTGCTGGGAGCGCGGGCTGCTGGTCTCCAGCGCCGCCGCCGCCAATGCCGTGCCCGTCGCCGAGTACACGCTCGCCGCGATCCTGTTCGCCAACAAGCGGGTCCTGGAATCCGCCCACGCGTACCGGGCGGCGCGCGGCCCGATCGACCTGCTGCGCCGCTACCCGGCCGTCGGCAACTACCACCGCACCGTCGGCGTCGTCGGCGCCTCGCTCATCGGGCGCCGCGTGATGGAGCTGCTGCGCCCCTTCGACCTGCGGGTGCTCGTCCACGATCCGTACGCCGACCCCGGCGAGCTCGGCGCGCTGGGCGGCGAGTCCTGCGTGCTCGACGAACTGCTGCGCCGCAGCGACGTGGTGACCCTGCACGCCCCCGCGCTCCCGCAGACCCTTCACCTGCTGGACGCCTCGCGGCTGGCCCTGATGCCGGACGGCGCCACGCTGGTCAACACCGCGCGGGGATCGCTCGTCGACACGGTGGCGCTGACCGAGGAGCTGGTCGCGGGGCGGCTGCACGCCGTGCTCGACCACACCGAGCCCGAGGTGCTGCCCGCCGGGTCCCCGCTGTACAACCTCCCGAACGTGCTGCTCACCCCTCATGTGGCGGGCTCGCTGGGCGGGGAGCTCGACCGGCTCGCGGCGACGGCGGTCGAGGAGCTGGAGCGGTACGCCCTGGGGCTGGACTTCCGCTACGCCGTCGACCGGGGCCGGCTCGCCTACTCGGCCTGAGCCGGCGCACTCGCTCCCTCGGCCACCAGCCGCTCCAGGTATTCCCGGCCCCGCGCGAGCCGACCCGGCAGCTCGGCGGCGCCGGGATACCAGCGTTTCTCGTACTCCCAGCAGAGCCAGCCGTCCTGCGGCACGGAGGCCACCGCCTCGGCGAGCGGCAGCACCCCCGCGCCGAGCCCGAGCGGGGTGAGCTCCTGCGCCGACGCCACGTCCTTCACCTGTACGTAGCCCAGGTGCCGGTCCAGCGCCCGCCGCGACTGCGCCGGCGACTCGCCCCCGAGCCAGGTGTGCAGTACGTCCCACAGCGCCCCCGCGCCGCCCTGCCCGACCCGGTCCAGCACCCGCGCGGCGGCGGCTCCGGTCCGGTGCGAGTCGTGTGTCTCGAGGAGGATCCGCACCCCGTGCCGCTCGGCGGACGGCGCGGCGGCGGCCAGCCTGCGGACGGCATGGGCATCGGCGGCGGAATCGGGCTGCCCGGCGCCTCCGGGGAACACCCGGACGTACGGGGCTTCGAGGTCGGCGGCGAGCCGGATCAGGGCGTGCAGTTCGGCGAGGACCGGCTCGTCCGCGCCGGCGGCGGCCACCCGGGCGTAGCCCGCGACTGCGAGGACCTCGACCCCGGCGGCGGTGAGGGTGCGCAGGCCCGCCGCCCGGTCCGCCGGAGGGCTGTCGGGGTGCAGGGGCTCCTCGGGGTGGGCGCGCAGCTCCAAGCCCTCGTAGCCGTGGGCGGCGGCGAGGGAGGCGCTGCGCTCGAGCGGCGCCCCGGGCAGGCCGAGCGTGGAGAAGGCATACCTCACGGACGGCTCCCCTCATGCGGGGGTGGTGCGGTGGAACCGCGCACCATGAGCTCGGTGGGCAAGGTGGTGATGCCGCCGGGCGGCAACGGCCTGCGGCCGGTGACCAGCTGGGCGGCGAGTATGCCGGCCTCGCGCAGCGGTACGCGGACGGTGGTGAGGGCGGGGGCGGTGTCCACGCAGACCGGGAGGTCGTCGAAGCCGGCGACGGAGACGTCCCCTGGGATGCGCAGGCCTGCCTCGCGCAGGGCCGCGGCCACTCCGGTGGCCACGGTGTCGTTGGCCGCGGCGACGGCGGTGAAGGGTGCCCCGCGGCGCAGCAGCTCGCGGGTGGCGTCGTAGCCGGCGGAGCGCTCGAAACCGGCGTGCACCGTGAGCGGGTCGCAGGCTTCGGGCAGGTCGGGATCGTGCCGGCGCAGCGCCTCGCGGTGGCCGCCGAGCCGCTCCCGGGTGGTGCTCAGCCCCGGCGGGCCGGCGACGTACGCGATGCGACGGTGGCCGAGCGACAGCAGGTGCTCGGCGAGGCGGAAGGCGCCGCCCCGGTCGTCGAACATGACGGTGGCGACGGGCAGTGCGGCAGGTACGGGCAACGGGGGCCGCCCGCACAGCACGACGGGGGCGCCGGCGTCCGCCATCCGGGTGATGCGCGCGGCGAGGGCGGCGGTGTGCCCGGGCTCCTCGACGGCGCCGCCGGTCAGGACCACCCCGCCCGCGCGCTGGCCCTCCAGCAGGGTGAGGTAGGCGAGTTCGGCTTCGGGGGCGCCCTCGGTGTTGCAGACGACGGCGAGGCGGCGGGGATCGCCCTGGCCGGTCGGCGCGAGGGCTCTCTGAAGGGATCCGGCGAGGATGCCGAAGAAGCTGTCCGCCACATCGTGGACGAGGACGCCGACCAGGTCGGAGGTGGCGGCCGCGAGGGCGCGGGCAGGGCCGTTGGCCACGTAACCGAGCTCTTCGACGGCCTGTTCCACACGGGTCCGGGTGCCGCCGGCCACCGGGTATCCGCCGTTGAGCACCCGCGAGACCGTCGCGGGCGACACGCCCGCGTACGCCGCGACCTCGGCGAGAGTCACCGCCATCTTTCACCCCTCCTGCTCGTCCCGGGCCATCGTCTCATCCGGGTGTGGATCTCCATACTCCCCGATTCAGAAAGCGCTTTCCATCACTCGAACGAGTGTTGCGCGGCGCTCAGGCCCGGCCCTAGCCTGATGGGAGTGAAAGCGCTTTCTATCGGACGACGGGCATGAAGGAGGGGACACCGTGGAGCGCAGGACGATCAAGATCGCCATGAACGGCGTGACCGGGCGGATGGGATACCGCCAGCATCTGGTCCGCTCGCTGCTCGCCCTGCGCGAGCAGGGCGGGCTGGACCTCGGCGACGGCCGGTCGCTGTGGCCCGAGCCGGTGCTGGTCGGGCGCCGGGAGCCGGCGCTGCGGGCCATCGCCGAGGAGCACGGGCTGGAGCACGTGAGCACGGACCTGGCGGCCGTGCTGGCCGACCCCGAGGTCGAGATCTACTTCGACGCGCAGGTCACCGGCGCCCGCGAGGCCGCGGTCCGGCAGGCCGTGGCGGCGGGCAAGCACGTCTACTGCGAGAAACCGACCGCTCTGAGCTTCGCCTCCTCACTGGAGCTGGCCCGGCTGGCCGCGGAGGCCGGGGTCAAGCACGGGGTCGTCCAGGACAAGCTGTTCCTGCCGGGGCTGCTGAAACTGAAGCGGCTGATCGAAGGCGGCTTCTTCGGCGAGATCCTGTCGGTGCGCGGGGAGTTCGGGTACTGGGTGTTCGAGGGGGACTGGCAGCCCGCCCAGCGGCCGTCCTGGAACTACCGGGCGCAGGACGGCGGGGGCATCGTCGCCGACATGTTCCCGCACTGGGAGTACCTGCTGCACGAGCTGTTCGGCCGGGTCCGCACGGTGCAGGCACTGGCCCGTACGCACATCGGGCGCCGCTGGGACGAGGAGGGCAAACCGTACGAGGCGACCGCGGACGACGCCGCGTACGGAGTCTTCGAGCTGGAGGGCGGCGCCGTCGCGCAGATCAACTCCTCCTGGGCGGTGCGGGTCCACCGTGACGAGCTGGTGGAGTTCCAGGTGGACGGGACGCAGGGGTCGGCGGTCGCCGGGCTGCGCGGCTGCCGCATCCAGCACCGGGGGACGACGCCCAAACCGGTGTGGAATCCCGATCTGCCGCAGACGGAGGCCTTCCGCGCCCAGTGGCAGGAGGTCCCGGACAACGGCCCGTTCGACAACGGCTTCAAGGCCCAGTGGGAGCTGTTCCTGCGCCATGTCGTCCTCGACGAGCCCTGGCGGTGGGACCTGCTGGCCGGCGCGCGCGGGGTGCAGCTCGCCGAGCTGGGGCTGCGGTCCTCCGCGGAGGGCCTGCGGCTGCCGGTGCCGGAGGTGGTCCTGTGAGCATCCGGCTCCCGGCGGCGGACGGCGGATATCGTCTGCACCGGCCCCGTACCGATCCGCTCGCCCCGCTGGTCCGCGGTCCGGCGCGCAGCCGCAGGTTCTATGCGGCGGCGCACGTGGTGGCGGATCCGCTCTCCGCCTGCGCCGGCGGCCCGGACGCCCAGGCCGGCCCGGCGGTGGACTGGGAAGCGACGCTGGCCTTCCGGCACCGGCTGTGGGCACAGGGCCTCGGGGTCGCGGAGGCCATGGACACGGCGCAGCGCGGGATGGGCCTGGACTGGCCGGCCGCGGCGGAGCTGATCCGCCGGTCGGCCACCGAGGCCCGGGCGGTGGGCGGCCGGATCGTCTGCGGCGCGGGCACCGACCAGCTCGCCCCGGGCGGCGGCCACACGCTGACCGCGATCGCCGCCGCGTACGAGGAACAGCTCGCGCATGTCGAGTCCTGCGGGGCGGGAGCCGTGTTGATGGCCTCTCGCGCTCTGGCGGCCGCGGCGCGTGGCCCGGAGGACTATGCGCAGGTGTACGGGAGGCTGCTGCGGCAGAGTGCCCGGCCGGTCGTACTGCACTGGCTGGGCCCGGTGTTCGACCCGGAGCTGGCCGGCTACTGGGGGCACGCCGATCTCGACGCGGCCACCGAGGTGTTCCTCAAGGTGATCGCCGACTGTCCGGAGAAGGTGGACGGGATCAAGGTCTCGCTGCTGGACGCGGAGCGGGAGAGGGAGATCCGGCGCAGACTCCCGCCGGGCGTGCGCTGCTACACGGGCGATGACTACCACTATCCCGAACTGATCGCCGGGGAGCGGGACGGGGAGCCGGGAAGCGATGCCCTGCTGGGCGTCTTCGGCCCGATCGCCCCGCTGGCCGCGAGGGCCGGGCTCGCCCTGGACCGGGACGACCCCGTCGGTTTCCGCGCGTTGCTGGATCCGACGGTGGCGTTGTCCCGGCACCTGTTCGCCCCGCCGACCCGCCACTACAAGACCGGGGTGGTGCTGCTGGCCTGGCTGGCGGGGTACCAGGAGCACTTCACGATGCTGGGCGGGCTCCAGTCGGCCCGGCCGCTCCCCCACCTGGCCACCGCTTACGAACAGGCCGATCTGCTGGGGCTGTTCCCCGATCCGGAGCTCGCCGAGGCGCGGATGCGGCAGCTCCTCGCGGTGTACGGGGTGGCGTCGTGAGCCGGGGAGCGGCCCCGGCCCGGTTCAGCCTCAACCAGGAGACCGTCCGGCAGTGGTCGATGCCCGAGCTGGTCGACGGGTGCGTCGCGGCCGGGGTGGGCGCGGTCGGGCTGTGGCGGGATCCGGTGCGGGAGTTCGGGCTGCGCGAGACGGCGAAGCTGGTCGCCGGGGCCGGGCTGCGGGTCAGCTCGCTGTGTCGCGGCGGGTTCTTCACCGCCGCCGATCCGCTGGGGCGGGCGGCGGCCCTCGCGGACAACCGCCGGGCCGTGGAGGAGGCCGCCGAGCTGGGCGCCGACGTACTGGTCCTGGTCTCAGGGGGCCTGCCCGAGGGCGACCGGGACCTGGTGGGGGCGCGGCGGCGGATCGTCGACGTCCTGGGTGAGCTCGCCCCGTGGGCGGCCGCGCACGGGATACGGCTGGGGATCGAGCCCCTGCATCCGATGTTCGCGTCGGACCGCTGTGTGGTCTCCACGCTCGGCCAGGCCCTGGACATCGCCGAGCGGTTCCCGGCGCAGCAGGTGGGAGTGGTCGCCGACTCCTATCACCTGTGGTGGGACGAGCGGCTGCCCGCCGATCTGCGCCGGGCGGGTGCGGGCGGGCGGATCGTGTCGGTCCAGGTGGCCGACTGGGTGACCCCGCTGCCGGCCGGGGTGCTGCTGGGGCGGGGGCAGTTGGGCGACGGCTGTATCGATCTGCGGGCGTTCCGGGAGCTGGCCGACGTGGCCGGCTACCGCGGGCCGGTGGAGGTGGAGATCTTCCATCCGGGGCTCTGGGCGCGAGACGGTGCCGAGGTGCTGCGGGAGGTGATCGACCGTTACCGCGCGCACGTGGCCTGAGGCGCGCGAGCCGAAGCACATGGCCTGAGCCGTTCCGAGTGGGGCAAGTGACGGGCCGGCGGGGGCCGGTACGGGATCGGAAAAGGAGCATGCGATGACAGACGTGTGGAGTCGGCGCGCCTTCCTCTCCGCCGCGGGCGGGGGTGCGCTCCTGCTGGGAGCGCCCGCCGCTCGGGCGGGGGCCGCGCCGGCGGACGAGGTGCACGAAGCCATACGGGCGGTGTGGCGCGGGCTCCTCCTGGGTGGTGACGTCCCCGCCGCGGCCGAGCCGTTCCGGTCGAGACTCGCCGATCTCGGCGTCCTGGCCGGCGGATGGCGTTCCGCCATGGCTCCGGCGGCCGGCTCGCTCTGGCCCGACCTGGGGTACGGCAGCGATCCCGAGATGATGATGCAGAGCTACTACCGGCTGCGGACGATGGCCGAGGCGTACGTCCGGCCCGGGACCGGGGTCACCGGGGATGCCGGGCTGCGCACGGCCCTGCTGACGGGGCTGGACCATCTGCACGCGGACGTCTACCACGCCGGCCAGGTGCGGTACGGGAACTGGTACTGCTGGCAGATCGGCGCCCCGCAGGCCCTGCTGGACCTGTGCGTGCTGCTGTACGCCGAGCTGCCGGCCGCCCGGTCGGCCGCGTTCTGCGCGGCCGTCGACCATTTCGTCCCGGACTCGGTCGTCGGCTCGTACACCGGGACCAGTACGGGGGCGAACCGGGTGGACCTGTGCCGGGTGCTGGCGCTGCGCGGGGTGGTCGGCGGGGACTCGGCGAAGACCGCCCTGGCCCGGGACGCGCTCGCGCCGGTGTTCCCGTACGTCACCGCGGGCGACGGGCTCTACCGGGACGGGTCGTTCGTGCAGCACACCTGGGTGCCGTACACGGGGACGTACGGGGCGGTGCTTCTCGGTGGGCTGGGGATGCTGTTCGCCCTGTTGAAGGGCACTGCGTGGGAGGTCACGGACCCCGGGGCGCAGATCGTCTTCGACGCGGTGGAAGGGGCCTGGGCACCGTTCCTCTTCAACGGGCTGATCATGGACTCCGTGTCGGGGCGGGCGGTGAGCCGGGGTCTGATGGTCGCCGATCCGCGGCAGGTGCAGCAGGACGGCCATGCCCGGGGGCATGCGGTGCTGGCCGCGATCCTGCTCCTCGCGGAGGGCGCGAGCGCAGCCGAGCGGGCACGCTGGCGGGGGCTCGTGAAGGGGTGGATGGCCCGGGACTACTTCAGCCGCCCCCTCGCGGACGCGACGCTGTCCCTGTCCTCGCTGGCCCGCCTGGCGGAGGTCGACGCCGACGCGTCGGTCGCGGCACTGCCCGAGCCGGTCGGGCACCGGCTGTTCGCGTCCATGGACCGGGCCACGCACCGCCGGCCCGGCTGGGCGGCCTCGCTGTCCATGGCCTCGAAGCGGATCGCCCACTACGAGACGGGCAACGGGGAGAACCTGCGCGGCTGGCACACCGGGAGCGGGATGCTCTCCTGGTGGGGGGCCTCGTACGGCAACGGCCAGTACTCGGACGCCTTCTGGCCCACGGTGGACCCGTACCGGCTGCCGGGGACCACGGTGTCGCGGAAGGTGCTCGCCGACGGGGCGGGCGGCGACTGGGGGGCGTCCCGGCCCGACGCGGTCTGGGTGGGCGGGACGACCGACGGGGAGTTCGCCTCGCTGGGCCAGCAGCTGCGGGGCCTGGGGAGTACGCTCACGGCCCGCAAGTCCTGGTTCTTCCTCGCCGACACGATCGTCTGCCTGGGGGCCGGGATCCGCTGCTCGGACGGGGCCGCGGTCGAGACGGTGGTCGACAACCGCAATCTGGGCGCGGCCGGGACCCATGCCCTCACGGTGGGCGGTACGGTCCAGCCGGCCGCGCTCGGCTGGTCGGCGGCCTTCCCCTCCCCCGGCTGGGCCCATCTGGCGGGCTTCGGCGGGTACGTGATGTCGGGCACGGGCTCGTTCAAGGCCCTGCGGGAGGCGCGTGCGGGCCGGTGGAGCGAGATCAACCGGGGCGGCTCCACCACGGCCCTGACCCGGCGCTACCTCACCCTCTGGTACGACCACGGCGAGGACCCCGCCGGAGCGGGGTACGTCCACCAGGTGCTGCCGGGCGCGACGGCGGCCCGGACCGCCGCCAGAGCCGCCACCGCCGGGTGGCTCGTGGTGCTCGCCAACTCGGAGACGGCGCAAGGGATCTCGGTGCCCTCGCTCGGCTTCACCGGGGTCAACTTCTGGCAGGCGGGGTCGGCGGGCCCCCTGGAAGCGGGAGCACCCTGTTCGGTGACGGTCCGGGAGAGACCGGACGGCACGGCCGTGGTCTGCGTCGCGGACCCGGCCCGGGCCCTGACCTCGCTGACGCTGGTGTGGGACCGCCCCGTCGCCGCGGTGCTGTCCCGCCCGCCGAGCCTGGTCTCGGAGGCCACGGGCGGACAGCTGCGGCTCGGCTTCGGGAACCTGACCGCGGCGGCGGGCGCCGGCCGGCAGGTGGTGGTCCGGCTGGGGTGAGGCGTCAAGCGTGACATAACGTGCCCTTCATGGATCAGGAGCACATAGCCGGGGCCGGGGACGGCGACGGCGCGGACAGGCGGCGGTTCCTCGCGATCGCGACGGGAGCGGCCACCGCCGCCGGGCTCGGGGCCGTGGCCGGCTGCGGGAACGGGGCAGCCGGCGGGGCAGCGGGGAAGAGCGAGGGCAAGGGGGCGAAGCCCGGCGGGGCGGCGGGGAAGGGCGGGCCGGCCGGTTTCGACGTCAAGGCCGAGAACGCCAAGCCGGGGCATGCCGATTGGCGTGTGACGAAGGCCGGGCCGGCCCGGGCCGTCGAGGGCTTCGCCGACAAGGTCAGCGTCCTGCCCGGCGAGTCCTTCGGCCTGCACGTGTCCACCACCGCGCCCCGGTTCACCGTCTCCGCCTACCGGATGGGCTGGTACGGCGGCGCCCGGGCCCGGCTGGTGTGGCGGTCCGAGGCGCTGCCCGGCGTGCGCCAGCCCGAGCACACGGTGGATCCCGCCACCCGGACGGTCCGCACCCGGTGGCCCCGTACCACCACCGTCGAGACCAAGGACTGGCCCGAGGGCTGCTACCTGCTGCGGCTCGACGCACAGGGCGGCGAGGGCCAGCGCTTCGTCCCGGTCACCGTCCGCTCGGCGGCGGGCGCGGGCCGTACGGTCGTGGTGAACGCGGTGGCGACCTGGCAGGCGTACAACCGGTGGGGCGGCTACGGCAGCTACGACGGCCCCAGCGGCGGCTACGCCTCGCGCTCCCTCGCCGTCACCTTCGACCGGCCGTACGAGTACGACGACGGCGCGGGCCTGTTCCTCGTGTACGAGGCCCCGCTGCTCGCCCTCGCCGAGCGGCTCGGCATACCCCTGGCCTACGCGACGACGACCGACGTCGCGCGGGAGAAGCGGCTGCTG
This sequence comes from Streptomyces sp. NPDC059355, assembly GCF_042752335.1. Classification (NCBI taxonomy): domain Bacteria; kingdom Bacillati; phylum Actinomycetota; class Actinomycetes; order Kitasatosporales; family Streptomycetaceae; genus Streptomyces; species Streptomyces sp. NPDC059355. The sequence continues at coordinate 266,998 of NZ_JBHYXN010000005.1, forward strand.
GAAGGGGCCTCGGCGGTCCTCTCCCTCGGCCACGACGAGTACTGGTCGCCCGAGCAGCGGGCCCACTTCACCGCGGCCCGGGACGCCGGGACCAACCTCGCGATCCTCGGCGCGAACTGCTGCTTCCGCCGGATCCGGCTGGAGCCCTCCGATCTCGGGCCCGACCGTACGGTGGTCTGCTACAAGTCGGCCTACGACCAGGACCCCGGCTTCAAGCGCGGCCGGCGGGCCACCGTGGACTTCCGATCGGCGCCCGGCGCCGATCCGGAGAGCTCACTGCTCGGCGTGATCTACGACGGCTACCCGGTGGACGCCCCGTACGTGGTGACCCACCCCGGCCACTGGCTGTTCGAGGGAACCGGCGTACAGGCCGGCGACCGTTTCCCCCACCTGGTGGGTGTGGAGTACGACAAGGTCGACACGGGGTTCCCGACACCCCGGCCGATCGAGATCCTGGCCCACTCCCCCGTGGTGTGCGAGGGTCGGCCCAGCCACCAGGACACGGCGTACTACACGGTTCCGAGCGGTGCGGGCGTGTTCGCGACCGGGACCATGCGATGGGTGGAGGCCCTGGACGCGACGGGCGACGGCCACGGCGGCGCCAACCACGGCCTCGACGCGAAGGCCGGTGCGCTGACCACCCGGGTGACGGAGAACCTGCTGCGGGCGTTCGCCGCGGGCCCGGCGGGGCGCGCACACCCCGCGCAGGACAACGTCAAGGCGGTGTACGGGAGTTAGGATCGCACTCACGGCATCGCGTGTCGGTCACCGACCGGGTGAGGCATGGAGGTGCCCGTGATGTGCCTTGCGGAGGCATTCACTCATGTCAGTGCAGCTGAACCACACGATCGTCCACGCCCGGAACAACCGGGAGGCCGCGCGATTCCTGGCGGACGTCCTCGGCCTTGAAGTCGGGACCGAATGGGGCCCGTTCGTCCCCGTCAGCACCGCCAACGGCGTCACCCTCGACTTCGCGACCGTCCCGGCCGACTCCCTCACCACCCAGCACTACGCGTTCCTCGTGTCCGAAGAGGAATTCGACGTGTCGTTCGGAAGGATCCGGGCGGGCGGGATCCCGTACTTCGCCGATCCCCACATGAAGCAGCCGGGCGAGATCAACCACAACGACGGCGGCCGCGGCGTCTACTTCCTGGACCCGTCGGGCCACGGGATGGAGATCATCACCCGTCCGTACGGCCACCAGGAGCCCACGGCCGGCTGACCGGCCGGACCGGTGCGTCCGCCTCCCGCTCACTTCCCGTCGAGCGGGAGGTAGACGATGTTCGGTGCGGCGCCGGCCGGATGGGTGGTGATGCGGGTGCGGACCCCGTACACCTCGGCCAGCAGGTCCTCGGTCAGCACCTCCGCCGGCGTCCCCGAGGCCGCCACCCGGCCGCCCGCCAGTACGTACAGGCGGTCGCAGTACGAGGCCGCCAGGTTGAGGTCGTGCAGCACGAGCAGCGCGGTGGCGGGCAGCGTGCGGACCAGGGCGAGGATCTCCAGCTGGTAGCGGATGTCCAGGTGGTTCGTCGGCTCGTCGAGCGCGAGCAGGCCCGGCTCCTGGACGAGGGCGCGGGCCACCAGGGCCCGTTGCCGTTCGCCGCCGGAGAGCCCGTCGTACCGCCGGCCCGCGAAGCCGCTCGCACCGACGGTCTCCAGGGCCTCGGCGACGCGCCGGGCGTCGTCCGGGCCGTCCTGCTCCCAGAAGCGCTTGTGCGGGCTGCGCCCCATCGCGACCACCTCGCGGACGGTCAGCCCGAAGGTCCCCGCCGCGTCCTGCGGGACGACAGCGACCCGCCGGGCCCGGTCCTTGGCGCCCAGCCGCGCCGCGTCCTCGCCGTCCAGCAGCACCCGGCCGGCGGTGGGCCGCAGGGTCCCGTAGACGCAGCGCAGCAGCGTGGTCTTGCCGCTGCCGTTGGGGCCGACCACCCCGACCGTTTCGCCGGGCCGGGCGATGAGGCCGACTCCGTGCAGCAGCGTGTGCCCGTCGGTCTCGTAACGCACGGCCTCGACGGCGAGTTCCACCGGCCGGCGCCCGCTCATCCGGCCACCCCCTCGACCCGCGTCGAGCGGCGCAGCATCCACAGGAAGAAGGGGCCGCCGCCGACGAGCGCGGTGACCACGCCGACCGGTATCTCCTCGGGCGCCGCGGCCGTACGGGCGACCAGATCGGCCAGGGTCAGGAACACGGCCCCGCCCAGCGCGGCCACGGGCAGCAGCGCCCGGTGTCCGGCGCCGACCACCATCCGGGCGGCGTGCGGAACCATGAGCCCGACGAACCCGATGGCGCCGCTGTACGCGACGAGCACGCCGATGACGAGGGAGGTGAGGACGAAGACGGCGGCGCGGAAGCGCCCGGTGTCCAGGCCGAGGGTCCGCGCGCCCTCCTCCCCCGCGAGGAGCAGGTCCAGCGGCCGGGCGAGCGCGATCAGCAGAGCGGTGCCGACGAGCAGCGCGGCGGCGGGCAGGGCGAGTTCGTCCCAGCGGGCGCCGCCGAGGCCGCCCAGGGTCCAGAACAGGACGGACCGGATCTGGTCGGGGTGCGCGGCGAGCACCAGCACCAGGCTGGTGAGCGCGGACAGGATGTACTGGACGGCGACCCCGGCGAGGATCAGCCGGCCGGTGGTCAACGCGGCGCCGCGCCGGGCCATGGCGTAGACGGCGACGAGCGCGCCCATCGACCCGGCGAAAGCGGCGGCCGGCACGCCCAGGGCCCCGATCCCGCCGAGGGCGCCCGCCGTACCCGCGGCTCCGGCACCGAAGACGAGGACGAGGACGGCGCCCAGCGAAGCCCCGGACGAGGCCCCCAGCAGGAACGGATCGGCGAGCTGATTGCGCACGAGGGCCTGCAGGACGGTGCCCGCCACGGCCAGCCCGGCTCCGACGACCGCCCCGAGCAGCACCCGCGGCATCCTCACGTCCCACACGATGGAGGCGAAGGCCCCGGTGCGCTGTCCGGGTCCGCCGAGCACGATGTCGAGGACCCGGCCTGGGGCGATCCGTACCGGCCCCAGGGCGAGCCCGGCGACGGCGGACGCGAGGAGCGCGGCGGCGAGGAGCACGAGGACGAGCGGCGTACGGGGGCGGCTCACGCGGCGTCGGGGTGGAGCTGGCGGCCCAGGGACTCCACGGCGTCGGCGACGCGCACGCCGAGGACGGCCGAGGACAGGGGCAGCACCACGAACCGCTTGTTCTTGATCGCGGGAACCTCCGCCAGCGCCGGGTCGTTCAACAGGCGCTGCTTCTTGGCTTCGACGGTGGTGCCGCCGTAGTCGTAGATGAGGACGACCTCGGGCCGCCGCTCGATGACCTTCTCCCACGACACGTCACCGAAGGTGCCCTTGAGGTCGGCGAAGGTGTTCGTCCCGCCCGCCAGCGAGACGATCTCGTTGCCGATGCCGCCTCCTCCGGAGGTGAAGGCGGTGCCCTCGCCCGAGTCGTAGACGAAGACGGCCGGCTTGGGCTTGTCCTTGACCCGGGCGGTGACGGCATCGATGCGGCGCTGCTCGTCCTCGATGAGGCGCGCGCCGCGCTCCGGCACGCCGAAGGTGCGCGCGACCTCGGTGATCTCGGTCTTCAGCTGTTCGAGGCCGACCGGGCCGGTGCTGCAGTACTCCACACTGAGCCGGGAGTTGATGCCGGCCTTGGCGAGTCCCTCGCGGTCGCGCCCCTGCGCCTTGTCGAAGGCGCTCGTGTAGCCGCCGTAGACGAAGTCCGGGTCGGCGCCGAGGAGGACCTCCTTCGAGGGGTACTCCTCGGCCAGCACCTTGATCTTGTCGTAGGCGGGCCGGTAGGCGGGCAGCACCGAGTCGTCGAGGTAGGCCGTCGCGGCCATCCGGTCCTGGAGGCCGAGGGCGAGCAGGATCTCGGTGGCGTGCTGGTTCATCGTGACGGCCCGCCGCGGCGGGGCCTGGTAGGTGCTGCTGACACCGCAGTTGGTGACGGTGTACGGAAACCCCGGCGCGGCGGCAGCGGCCGCGGGCTCGTCACCCGACGGGGGTGAACCGCCGCAGGCGGCCAGGGGTATCAGGAGCGCGATCGGGACGAGTGCGCGCAGAACGGCGCGGGAACGCGGCATGGCGGAGCCTCTCCGGGGGATCCTCGTCCCTGGTCGACGTGAAGAGGCGATGCGTCAGTGTCTGACTCCCGGTCCGCGCGGGGACCGGTCACAGTGGCGGGACCGCACCGGATTCGCACCGGTTTCCTGTCCTGCACCGCCTGGGGGTGGTTCGCCCCAGTCTGCCAGACGGCCTCGAAACGCCGCCGGGCCCGCCCCCTTGGAGGGGACGGGCCCGGCGCCGCGTACTGCTTGCAGGGGCGGCAGGATTCGAACCTGCGGCATCTGGTTTTGGAGACCAGCGCTCTGACCAGCTGAGCTACGCCCCTTCGGTGAGGAAACTCTGACATGGAGCGCCCCGGAGATCCAAATGGATTTGGGGTCGAGCGGGTGGAAGTCCGGCCCGCGTGGGGGCGCCGGCGGCCCGGAGCCAGCCGGTCAGGACACATTTTCCCTGGTCAGGGCGGCATCCCGCGGAGTCTTGCCGCCGTACCCGATCCAGTCGACGTCCACCCGATCGGACAGGAGGTACCGGGCGGTGGACAGTTGACCTCCGCGCCGGCAACGAGCCCGGCGGGGCCGCCCCCGCCCCGGTCCCTGTCGGTCCGAGTTCCGAACACCCCCTTGACCCGCCTGGTCCAGACCAATAGTTTCCGGCATGCACCGCGCACGCGTCCCGCACCGCTCCCGCCTCCGCAAAGGAAGCCCATGCGCCGCAGCATGCCCGGCAGGTCGGCCGTCGCCGCCTGTTCCCTCGCCCTGCTCACCGCCCTCGCACCCGCCGCCGCCGCGCAGGCCGACGGCGGGCACGACCGCTCGTACAAGCGGGTCGGGTACTTCACCCAATGGGGCGTCTACGGACGGGACTTCCAGGTCCAGGACCTCGAGACAAGCGGCACCGCCGGCAAGCTCACCCACATCAACTACGCCTTCGGCAACATCAGCGCGGAGGGCAAGTGCTTCACCGGCAACGTGCCCGGCGAGGCCGACGCCTGGGCCGACTACGTACGCCCGCTCGACGCCGCGAACTCCGTCGACGGGGTCGCCGACACCGCGGAGCAGCCGCTCGCCGGCAACTTCAACCAGCTGCGCGAGCTCAAGGCCAAGCACCCGGGCCTCAAGGTCCTCCTCTCGCTGGGCGGTTGGAGCTGGTCCACGCACTTCTCGGACGCCGCCCTCACCCCCGCCTCCCGCAAGGCCCTCGTCCAGTCCTGCATCGATCTCTACATCAAGGGCAACCTGCCGCAGGACGGCGCCCGCGGCGGCTCGGGCGCGGCGGCCGGCCTCTTCGACGGGATCGACCTCGACTGGGAGTGGCCGGGCTCGGCCGGTGACACGGACACCACATACCGCCCCGAGGACAAGCAGAACTTCGCGGCGCTGGTGAAGGAGTTCCGTACACAGCTCGACGCGTACGCACGCGGCCAGAAGCGGAAGGAGAAGTACGAGCTGACGGCGTTCGTCCCGACCGCCCCCGCCAAGATCGACGCGGGCTTCGACGTCCGCCGCATCATGCGCGACCTGGACTTCGTGAACCTCCAGGGGTACGACTTCCACGTCTCCGGCGAGCCGGTCACGGCCCAGCAGTCCGCGCTCCGCGCCCGCGGCGACTTCAGCGTTGCCGGCACGGTGGAGGCCTGGCGCCACCGCGGGGCGCCGGCGAACAAGCTGGTGATGGGCATGCCGTTCTACGGGCAGGGCTGGACCGGGGTCAGCGGCGGCGGGGACGGCATGGGCCGGCCGGCGACCGGCCCGGCGCCCGCGACCTGGGCGGCCGGGTACGAGGACTACAAGGCGCTGAAGAAGCTCGCCGATTCGGGCACGTACAAGGTCTACCGCGACCGCCGGGGCGGCCACGCCTGGCTGTTCGACGGCAGCACGCTGTGGACGTACGACGACCCGCAGGTGCTCCGGACCAAAACCGAGTACATCCGCGAGAACGGCCTGGGCGGCGCGATGTTCTGGTCCCTGGACGCGGACACCGCCGACGGCGAGCTGACGACGGCCGTCGACCGGGGGCTGCACGGCCGCTGACCGGCCGCGACAGCGGCCACAGGGCCACCCGACCGGCGCCGCCGGGCCGCGGAAATCGACCCGGCCCGGCGGCGTCCCACCACAAACGCTCGCCGCCATGGAGATCACGACGGTACGGGCGGTCGACCGACGCACCACGCGCCGAGCCCGGCAGGCGGTGACCGGTGACCGGTGACGAGGACGCCGATCGCGCGGCGATCGACGCCTGGGCGGCGGACCGTACCGGCGGGCCGATCGGGCGGATGCCCGTCCTGTCGGAGGAGGAGTCCCCGCTGCTCCTCGCCTCGGCGCTCGCGCCGGGGCTGCGACTGAAGTGGGCGGAGCCCTTCAGAGAACTGCCCTGCCGACACGCCCAAGGCCCGTGGCAGGGGCGCAAGCCGCGCGGTCTGTACCGCACCGCTTCCACACCGGACCCGGTCCGCGTGACCGCAGGAGGCACGACGGAGCCGGTCGCGAACCACGGCCTTCACGGTCCGCGCCGAGCACGATCTGCCGGAGCGCGCCCGCCTCTTCGGACCGGAGACGGCGACCGGCGAGGAGCGGGGCCGCTTCCCGGGCATCAGCCCGAAACCGTCGGCCGGCGCTCACCCGCGGGCCGGTCGCCCACCCCGTTAACCTCACCCCATGACCTCCGAAACGATCACCGCGGCAGCATCCGGCACCTGGCGGCTCGGCGACCTCGCCGTCCGCCGCATCGGCTTCGGCGCCATGCGCCTGACGCACCTGGCCGACGGCTCGCCCACCGACCGCGAGCGGGTCGTCTCCGTACTGCGGCGGGCCGTCGGGCTCGGCGTGAACCACATCGACACCGCCTCCTTCTACTTCTCCCCCACCCGCTCCGCCAACGAGCTGGTCAACCGCGCCCTGGCCCCCTACGCCGACGACCTCGTCATCACGACCAAGGTCGGACCGGGCCGCGACAGCGCCGGCGTGTGGTGGTGGGCCACACCCGAGCAGCTGCGCGGGCAGGTCGAGGAGAACCTGCGCCAGCTGGGCCGGAACCACCTGGACGTGGTCAACCTGCGGGTCCCGCGCCGGGAGAGCTCGGGGTCGATCGCCGAGCACTTCGGCGCACTGGCCGAGCTGCGCACGGCGGGGCTCATCCGCCACCTCGGCGTGTCCAACGTACGGCCCGACCACCTGGCCGAGGCCCTGGCCATCGCACCGGTCGTCTGCGTGCAGAACCCGTACGGGATCGGTTCTCCCGCCGAGGACCACGCCTTCCTCGACGCGTGCGGGCAGCAGGGCATCGCCTTCGTGCCGTTCTTCGCGATCGCCGGCGCGGGCAAGGAGGCCGGGGTGGTCGCGGAGGAGGCCGGGCAGGTGCGGGCCGTCGCCGAGGCCCACGGCGTGTCGGCGGCGCAGGTGCGGCTCGCCTGGACCCTGAACCGCGGCCCGCACGTGCTCGCCATCCCGGGTACCGGGAACCCGGACCACCTCGTCGAGAACATCGCCACCGGGGCGCTGCGGCTGACCCCGGAGGAGATCGCGCTGCTCTCAGCCGTCTAGCGCCCGTCCGGCGCCGCCTCCGCGGTGGGCGGCGGCCAGGGCCGCCGTTTCGGGGAACGCGGGGACACGGCCCGTGCCTCCGCGGCCGGAGACCGAGAGGGAGGCCGCCGCCATGCCGTACGCGACGGCGTCG
>NZ_JBHYXN010000006.1:0-241285 GCF_042752335.1 Streptomyces sp. NPDC059355
GCGGTGATCGACTCCTCCCACGTCAGGGCCGCTCGACGGGGCCCAAAAGCGGTCCCAGCCCGGTCGACCGCGCTCGGCCGGGCAGCAAGCACCACTTGATCGTCGACGGCCGGGGCATCCCGCTTGCCGTGTCGCTGACCGGCGGGAACCGTAACGACGTCACTCAGCTGATACCCCTGCTGAAGAAGATCCCGTCCGTCGCCGGCCTGGTTGGACGGCCACGCAGCCGACCCGACAGCCTCCTCGCAGACCGCGGCTACGACCACGACAAATACCGCCGCCTTGTCTGGGCGCTCGGCATCAAACCCGTGATCGCCCGCCGCGGTGTCCCACACGGATCCGGCCTCGGAATCCACCGCTGGGTTGTCGAGCGGACCATCGCCTGGCTCCATGGCTTCCGCCGACTCCGGATCCGGTGGGAACGACGCGACGACATCCACGAAGCCTTCCTCGGCCTCGCCACCTGCCTCATCACCCACCGACACGTCCAACGCCTTTGTTAGGACCTCTTAGGCTTGGGTTTGTGCCAAATACGAAGAAGGCCAACAAGTCCAACAAGGCGAAGAAGGCCAAGGTCTCCACCAAGACTTCCGCCAAGGCCTCCGCCGCCGCTCGTAACGACGAGAAGGGGCTCGACTTTCCCCGGGCCTGGGTGGAGTTCCCCGATCCCGCCGATGCCGAGCAGGTCTTCCGCTGCGACCTGACCTGGCTGACCTCCCGCTGGACGTGCATCTTCGGCAGCGGCTGCCAGGGCATCCAGGCCGGCCGGGCCGACGACGGCTGCTGCACCCTCGGCGCGCACTTCTCGGACGAGGACGACGAGAAGCGGGTCGCCGAGCACGTGGCGCGGCTGACCCCCGAGCTGTGGCAGTTCCACGACGTCGGCAGCGAGACCGGGTGGACGCAGCTCGACGACGACGGGGAGAAGCAGACCCGCCGCTGGGACGGTGCGTGCATCTTCCTCAACCGGCCCGGCTTCCCGGCCGGGGCGGGCTGCTCGCTGCACATCCTGGCGCTCAAGAGCGGCCAGGAGCCGCTGGAGACCAAGCCCGACGTGTGCTGGCAGCTGCCGATCCGCCGGACCTACGAGTGGATCGACCGGCCCGACGACACCCGCGTGCTCCAGGTGTCGATCGGCGAGTACGACCGGCGCGGCTGGGGTCCGGGCGGCCACGACCTGCACTGGTGGTGCACGTCGGCGACGTCCGCGCACGGCGCCGGCGATCCGGTGTACGTGTCGTACCGCGCCGAGCTGACCGAGCTGATGGGCAAGGAGGGGTACGAGGCCCTCGTGCGGCTGTGCGAGGCACGGCTGTCCTCGCTGCTGCCGATGGCGCCGCACCCCGCGGACCCCGCCGAGCCCGTCACCCCGTAATCCCGCAATCCCGTCACCCCGTCACCCCGTAAGCCTCAGGACGGCCCCGGCCCGCTCGGATCCGCCGACGGGCCAACCGTTCCTCCTGGCGCGCTCGCCGTCGCGGTGGGAGTCGGCGCCGGGGTGGGCGGGGGCGTCGGCGCCGGGGTTTCCGCCGGCTTCGGTGTGGGCGTCGGCGTCGGGCTCGGCGTCGGGTCCGCGGACTCCGGCGGGGGCGGGGGCGCCGGACGGCCGCGGCCCTGGATGGAGATCACCGCGCCGCCCGGCTCCACCCCGATCCGGGCTGACCAGGCGCCCACGGGCTGGGCCGCGGTGTCGACGGTGATCCACACGGTGAACGAGGCGCCGGGATCCAGCGTGCCCGCGGACCGGCTCGCCTTCAGCCACGGCGCGTCGGACCAGAGCTGCCAGTCCACCGGCGCCCCGCCCGACGCGGTGAGCGTGAGCATGGTGGTGCCCCCGTGCGATGAGGCGGCGACGGAGAGCCGCCCGGGGTTCCCCGGCCGGCCGTCGGGGGCGGCGGACTCCCCGGTGCTGATCACCTCGACGGAGACGTCCGAGCCGTCCGGGCCGGCGCCGCCCCGGGCGAAGCCGGGCTCGCCGGTGGTGTGCGCGGTGTTGCCGGCGTTGTCGTACGCGCGCAGCGCGCGGCCGTCCCGGCCCGGGACCGGGAGCTCGGACTCGCTCGCGGAGATGCGGGTGGCGTCCGATCCGACGGGCTCGCCGGTCTCCGGGGCGCCGCGGTAGGCCGCCCACAGCGCCAGGACGGGGGCCGCGACCACGGTGGCCACGACGGTGGTGGTCACGGCCCGGGCCCGCAGCCGGTCGCGGCGGGCCGCGCGGTCCCGGGGGTCCATCGGGAAGCCGGTGCGGTCGAAGCGCGGGCCGGGGCGGCGCCCGCGGCGGCCGCCGGAGCGGACCATGGCCGCGCGGACGGCGGTGCGCGGGGCGGGGACCAGCGGGAGGGCGGCGTCGATGCCGCCGGTGCCGGGCCAGGGGGCCGCGGCGTCGACGCGCTCGGCGACGCGGCGGCAGCGCGGGCAGTCGTCGACGTGGCGGACCAGCTCGGCGCGCAGGGTGGTGGACAGCAGCACCTGCCCGTCGCCGTCGCCGGTGAGCCGGGACACGGAGGGGCAGCCGCCGGTCTCGACGACGGCGAGGGCGGCGCGGGTCCGCTCGACCTCGCAGGCGGCGCCGGCCAGCAGCTCCCGGGCGATGGCGGGGGGCGTGCCGAGCACGGCGGCGAGTTCGGGGACGCCGAGGCGGTGGCGTACGGCGAGTTCGAGGGCCTCGCGCTGCGCGGGCGTGGTCCCGGCGGCCTCGGGCCAGGCGAGCCGGGCCAGTTCGGTGCGCCGGTACGCGCCCACGTCGAGGGTGCCGGAACGGTACGCCTCCGGCGCGTGCTCGGCATCCTTGCGCTCCGGCGTGCGCCGGGCGGAATGCACTCCCAGCCGGGTCCGCCGGTGCTCGGCCAGCCGCCGCAGGCAGGCCCAGCGGGCGAGGGCGTACAGCCAGGCCCGCCGGTCACCCTCGTCGGGACAGCGGCCGGGTTGGCGCTCCGCGACGGCGAGGACGTCGGCGAGGACGTCGGTGGCGGTGTCGTGGTCGCACAGGACCGACAGGCAGTAGGTGAACAGGCCGTCCAGATACGGCTCGTGCCGGAACGGGGGCGGCGGGGTCGGCTGTTCCCGTTCCGGGCTTCCGGGACGTCCGACACCTGCGAGACCTGCGAAGCCTTCGGCACCCTCGGGGTCTTCTGCGAGGCCCTCGGGACGTTCAGGGGGGCCCGCGAGGGGTGTGCGCCCGTGCGCCCGGTGTGCGCCGGTGCGCTGGGCGGGGCTTTCCTGATTGCTGCTGTTCACCCTGGCGAAGGTAGGCCGCACGCCGGTGACGGCCGTGAAGCCTTCAGCTGTTTTAGCCCTTACGGGTGAACAGATCGAACGCGTGCTGACCGCGGCCCTGACGCCGGGTCCGCGGCCGGGCGCCGGGACCCGGCCGCGGACCCGCCCACGTCCCGGCCCGGGACCCGCTGTCACAGGCTCCGGATACCGTGGGCCGCATGGCTGCCCGTACATCTCGTTCATCCGCCAAGGACCGGCCGTCCTACCGCTGCTCCGAGTGCGGCTGGACGACCGCGAAATGGCTCGGTCGGTGCCCCGAGTGCCAGGCGTGGGGCACCGTCGAGGAGATGGGCGGCGCGCCCGCCGTACGGACCACCGCCGCCGGCCGGGTCTCCGCGCCCGCGCTCCCGATCGCGCAGGTCGACGGCCGGACGGCGACCGCCCGCAGCACCGGAGTGGACGAGCTGGACCGGGTCCTCGGCGGCGGGCTCGTACCCGGCGCCGTCGTCCTGCTGGCCGGCGAGCCGGGCGTCGGCAAGTCGACGCTGCTGCTCGACGTCGCGGCGAAGGCGGCGAGCGAAGCGCACCGCACCCTCTACGTCACGGGCGAGGAGTCGGCGAGCCAGGTGCGGCTGCGGGCCGACCGGATCAACGCGCTCAACGACCACCTCTTCCTCGCCGCCGAGACCGATCTGTCCGCCGTACTGGGCCACCTCGACGCCGTACAGCCCTCGCTGCTGATCCTGGACTCCGTACAGACCGTCGCCTCGCCCGAGATCGACGGCGCGCCGGGCGGCATGGCCCAGGTCCGCGAGGTGGCCGGAGCGCTGATCCGCGCTTCCAAGGATCGCGGCATGGCCACCCTGCTGGTCGGGCACGTCACCAAGGACGGGGCGATCGCCGGCCCCCGCCTGCTGGAGCACCTCGTCGACGTGGTCCTCAGCTTCGAGGGCGACCGGCACGCGCGGCTGCGCCTCGTGCGCGGGGTGAAGAACCGGTACGGCGCGACCGACGAGGTCGGCTGCTTCGAACTGCACGACGAGGGGATCACCGGGCTCGCCGACCCGAGCGGGCTGTTCCTGACCCGGCGCGCGGAGGCCGTCCCCGGGACCTGCCTGACGGTGACCCTGGAGGGCAAGCGCCCGCTGGTCGCCGAGGTGCAGGCGCTGACCGTGGACTCGCAGATCCCCTCGCCCCGGCGGACCACCTCGGGCCTGGAGACCTCGCGCGTCTCGATGATGCTGGCCGTGCTGGAGCAGCGCGGCCGGATCACCGCGCTCGGCAAGCGCGACATCTACTCCGCCACCGTGGGCGGGGTGAAGCTGACCGAGCCGGCCGCCGACCTGGCGATCGCGCTCGCGCTGGCATCGGCGGCCAGCGACGTCCCGCTGCCGAAGAACCTCGTGGCGATCGGCGAGGTCGGGCTCGCGGGCGAGGTGCGGCGGGTGACGGGCGTGCAGCGGCGGCTCGCCGAGGCGCACCGGCTCGGCTTCACGCACGCGCTGGTGCCGGGCGATCCGGGGAAGGTCCCGGCCGGGATGAAGGTGATCGAGGTCGCGGACATGGGCGACGCCCTGCGGGTGCTGCCGCGCGGGCGTTCGCGGGCGGCGGCCAAGGAGTAGCCGCTGGTGGCGGGGGTATGAGGGGGCCCGTACGGGGTCCCGCCGGGGCGCACCTGGCCAAGCCACGGCGGGCGCGCAGCGCACGCCGGTAGACTTTGTGCTGGTCCGCCCGGCTGTACGCAGGCGGCGCAACCCGCGACCGGAGGAGTGCAGTGGCAGCCAAGGACGGGGCAGCAGCACCCGGGAAGTCCGGCGCGAGCTCCAAGCACGACGCGCTGATGCGCGCCTCGCTGAGTGCGGTCGCCCCCGGTCAGCCCCTGCGCGACGGCCTGGAGCGGATCGTCCGGGGCAACACCGGCGGCCTGATCGTCCTCGGCATGGACAAGGCCGTCGAGGCGATGTGCACGGGCGGTTTCGTCCTGGACGTGGAGTTCACCGCGACCCGGCTGCGCGAGCTGTGCAAGCTCGACGGGGCACTGATCCTGGACAAGGACCTCACCAAGATCCTGCGGGCCGGCGTCCAGCTGGTGCCGGACGCGTCGATCCCGACGGAGGAGACGGGCACCCGTCACCGCACCGCGGACCGCGTCTCGAAGCAGTGCGGGTTCCCCGTCGTCTCGGTGTCGCAGTCGATGCGGCTGATCGCGCTGTACGTGGACGGGGAGCGGCGGGTCCTGGAGGAGTCCGGGGCGATCCTGTCGCGGGCGAACCAGGCACTGGCCACGCTGGAGCGGTACAAGCTCCGCCTGGACGAGGTCGCCGGCACGCTGTCCGCGCTGGAGATCGAGGACCTGGTCACGGTGCGCGACGTGACGGCGGTCGCGCAGCGGCTGGAAATGGTTCGCCGCATCGCCACGGAAATCGCTGAATACGTGGTGGAGCTGGGCACGGACGGGCGACTGCTGTCACTCCAGCTGGACGAGCTGACGATCGGGATCGAGCAGGAGCGGGAGCTGGTGATCCGGGACTACGTTCCGGAGCCGACGGCGAAGCGCTCGCGCACGGTCGAGGAGGCGCTGCCGGCGCTGGACGCGCTGACGCATCCGGAGCTGCTGGAGCTGGCGATCGTGGCACGGGCGCTGGGGTACACGGGCTCGCCCGAGACCCTGGACTCCGCGGTGTCCCCGCGCGGGTACCGGCTGCTGGCGAAGATTCCGCGGCTGCCGGGGGCCATCATCGAGCGGCTGGTCGAGCACTTCGGCGGCCTGCAGAAGCTGCTGGCCGCGAGCGTCGACGACCTCCAGGCCGTGGACGGTGTCGGCGAAGCCCGTGCGCGCAGCGTCCGCGAGGGCCTCTCCCGCCTCGCGGAGTCCTCGATCCTCGAGCGCTACGTCTGACCCTCTCGGCGCGGCCCTCGCACCGCTCGGCGCCGGGGCGCCTCGCGGGCTCCGGTCCGCTGCGCCGGACTCCGTCCGGCGGTGGCCGGGCGGTGGCGCGCGCCACCGCCGTCCGCTGCGGGGCCGGGCCCCGGCCGGGCTCAGTCCTGCTTCAGGACGAACGAGGTCCGGGCGACCGGCATACCCGGGGACTTGACCTCCACCACGTACGTGTCGGGAGCCGCGGCGCCCGCCGGAGGCGTCTGGCACTGGTCGGGGGCGCTGAACTTCCTGTCCCATTCCAGCGACTGCTTCGTCTCGCCCTGCGCCGGTACGCGGAAGAACGCGTTGCCCGCGCCGGAGGGGCAGTCCGCCGAGGACCAGACCGCCTTGCTGGTGCTGGCCTGAAGGATGGTCAGGACGGCCTGCTTCGGGCCGAGATCGACCTTGCAGGTCGTACCCGACACATTGCGCGCGACCAGTTCGAGGCGGGGCTTCTCGCTCGTCTCGTACTCGTTCTTCACGCTCTTGACCTCCCACTGCAGCCCGCCCGAGGCGCAGGTGGGGAGGGGGGAGTCCGCCGGGACCTGGGGCGCGCTGCCGGCCGTACCGCCGGTGCCGCCGGCACCGGAGCCACCGCCCGAAGCGGAACCCGTCCCCGAAGCGCCGCCCGGATCGCCGTTCTTGCCCGCGCCGCCGCCCGACTCCGCGCGCCCGCCCGGTGCCTGACTGATCGCCGGACCCGTCCCCGCCGGCCCCGGGGTGATGGACGTGACGGGCTTCGGCCCCTTGTCGCCGCCCTTGCCGTTCGTACTCGACCTGCCCCCACCGGAACTGACGGTCCATACGGCGAGCAGTGCGAGGAGCGCGACGACGGACGCCAGCACGGCCCTCCGTCGCCAGTAGATGGAGGAGGGGAGCGGCCCGACCGGATTGCGCATAGATCCCACGGACGGAACTTTACGAGAGTCCTCGGCCCGATCCGCGCCCCACATGCCGCGCAACCGGCTTGTTTTGCCGATGATCATCCTGCGGGCCGACCCCCGACCGTCGAGAACCGGCCAAGAGTCCGGCGCCGGACTTGATCGGCTTTGGGTACGGTCGGTGAGCATGGACTCCTCCGGCCTCTACCGTGACATCACCGATTCCGCCCGTTCCGCACCCGGCTGGGTGCAGTCGGTGTTCGAGGTCTGGACGGAGTACGGGCTGCTGCTCTTCGGCCTGCTCTTCATAGCCGTGTGGTGGCGTGCGCGCACCCAGGCGGGCCCGCGGGCCGTCGCCCTCGCCCTCGCCGTCGCCGCGCCGCTCGCCACCGCCCTCGCCTACGCCGCCTCCGAGCTCGTGAAGTCCGCCGTGGACGAGGAACGGCCCTGCCGGGCGGTCGCCGGGGCCGCCGCCTCCCTCGTCGCCTGCCCGGCCCCCGGCGACTGGTCGTTCCCCAGCAACCACTCCGCCATCGCCGGAGCCGCCGCCGTCGCGCTGGCCCTCGCCGTACGCCGCGTCGGCCGCCTCGCGCTGCTGACCGTCCCGCTCGCGGTGCTGATGGCCTTCTCCCGGGTCTTCGTCGGCGTCCACTACCCCCACGACGTACTGGCCGGCCTGCTGCTCGGCGGGGCCCTCGCCGCGCTGGCCGTCCCCGCCCTGACCGGTCCGATCAGTACGATCACCACCGCCATGCGGGCGAGCGGAGGCCGCGCCGCTGTCTGGTTCACCGGCCCGGGCCCCGCGCGGCGGCCCTGAACGTGCCAGGATGCCGTTGCCATGACTGCATCCACCAGCCCTTCCCCCGAGACGTCCTCCGACGCGTCCCACGCGCTGCACTCCCCGGTCATCGCCTGGTTCGAGGAGCACGCCCGCGACCTGCCCTGGCGCCGCCCCGAGGCCGGCCCCTGGGGGGTCATGGTCAGCGAGTTCATGCTCCAGCAGACCCCCGTCAGCCGGGTCCTGCCCGTGTACGAGCAGTGGCTCGCCCGCTGGCCCCGCCCCGCCGACCTGGCCGCCGAGGCCCCCGGCGAGGCCGTACGGGCCTGGGGGCGGCTCGGCTACCCGCGGCGGGCCCTGCGCCTGCACGGCGCGGCCGTCGCGATAACGGAGCGGCACGCGGGCGACGTACCGCGGGAGCACGCGCAGCTGCTCGCGCTGCCCGGGATCGGCGAGTACACGGCGGCGGCCGTCGCCTCCTTCGCGTACGGGCAGCGGCACGCCGTGCTCGACACCAACGTGCGGCGGGTCTTCGCCCGCACCACGACCGGGGTCGAGTACCCGCCGAACGCCACCACCGCGGCCGAGCGGCGCCTGGCCCGGGCCCTGCTGCCCGAGGACGAGGACACGGCGGCCCGCTGGGCGGCGGCCTCGATGGAGCTCGGCGCCCTGGTGTGCACCGCCAAGTCCCCTGACTGCGCCCGCTGCCCGGTGGCCGGGCTGTGCGCGTGGCGTCTCGCCGGGAAGCCGGCCCACGACGGGCCGCCGCGGCGCGGGCAGACGTACGCGGGGACCGACCGGCAGGTGCGCGGCAAGCTCCTCGCGGTGCTGCGGGACGCGGTCGGGCCCGTTCCGCAGGCCGTGCTCGACACGGTCTGGGACGAACCGGTGCAGCGGGCCCGGTCACTGGACGGACTGGTCTCCGACGGACTGGTCGAACCGCTCGCGGCGGGGCTGTACCGGCTGCCGCAAGGCACCGCCACGAGCACCCCCACGAGCCCCTCCGCGAGCACCCCCGCAAGCTGAGCCGGAGATTCCGTTTATCGAGGCGAAACCCCAGCTCACGGCACTGTTACACAACCTATGGGTGTCCGTGCGCCCACCGAAGGCTGGCTCGCACAGGCCCGTGACAACCCCTCCGTACCTTCGAATCCGTAAGGCGAAGCGCAACGGACGAGCGGTTGCACGGGACGGAGGCGGTCTGAGATGGCGCACGGCGAGGTACTCGGATTCGAGGAGTACGTACGCACTCGGCAGGACGCGCTCCTGCGCAGTGCCCGTCGCCTGGTTCCGGACCCCACGGACGCGCAGGACCTTCTCCAGACCGCCCTGGTGCGCACCTACGGCCGCTGGGACGGCATCGCCGACAAGTCCCTGGCCGACGCCTACATGCGCCGCGTCATGATCAACACCCGTACCGAGTGGTGGCGCGCCCGCAAGCTGGAGGAAGTCCCCACCGAGCAGCTCCCGGACGCCTCGGTCGAGGACGGCACCGACCAGCGCGCCGACCGCGCCCTGCTGATGGACATCCTCAAGGTGCTCGCGCCCAAGCAGCGCAGCGTGGTCGTGCTGCGACACTGGGAGCAGATGAGCACCGAGGAGACCGCCGCCGCGCTCGGCATGTCTGCGGGTACTGTGAAGAGCACCCTGCACCGCGCACTGGCCCGTCTCCGACAGGAACTGGAGAGCCGGGATCTGGACATGCGCGCGCTGGAGCGCGGTGACCACCGCGGTGACCACACCATCCGGTACGAGGGGCGTGAGCGGTGCGCGGCCTGAACGGCCAATCCCTGAGGGGCACAAGTTCGCTGGTACTGATGTCGGCGGGGACGGTCGTCCTCGCCGGCACTGTGCTGTTCGCGGCCGGATGCAGCGCGGGCGGGACCGGCCTGCGCGACGGTGGGCCCGCCCACACCGACCCCGTGTCCAAGACCGGCTCGCCGACGGCCACACCGCCCGACCACGTCCCGGCCACGACCGGCGCGTCGGGCAAGCCCTCGAAGAAGGTCGACCCGGTCGCGCTGCTGAAGGCGGACCCGAAGGTCGGCGCCGACGTCAAGCGGGACCTGAAGCCCTGCACGGGCAAGGAGTACCCGATCGACGTGAGCTACGGGAAGGTCACCGGGAACTCGGCCGTGGACATCGTGGTGAACGTACTGTCCTGCGCCGATGCGCTGGGGCGGGGCTCGTACGTGTACAGGTCGGAGGGCGGGACGTACGAGAATGTGTTCTCGGACGAGCAGCCGCCCGTCTACGCGGAGATCGACCGGGGCGACCTGGTGGTCACCAAGCCGGTGTACGGCAAGAGCGACGCGCTCGCGTACCCGTCCGGCGAGGACGTGATCACGTACCGCTGGGACGGGGAGAAGTTCACCGAGCAGGACCGGGTGCACACCGACTACAGCAACGTCGACGGCGGGGCCCAGCCCGCCCCCGCGGTCACCCAGAAGAACTAGCAGCGAGGCGAGGCTCCCCGCATGGCCGAGACCCATGTCCTGTTCGTGGAGGACGACGACGTCATCCGTGAGGCCACGACCCTGGCGCTGGAACGCGACGGGTTCGTGGTCACCGCCATGCCCGACGGCCTGTCCGGCCTGGAGTCCTTCCGGGCCAACCGCCCGGACATCGCCCTGCTCGACGTGATGGTGCCCGGCATGGACGGCGTGAGCCTGTGCCGCCGGATCCGCGACGAGTCCACCGTCCCGGTGATCATGCTGTCGGCGCGGGCCGACTCCATCGACGTGGTCCTGGGCCTGGAGGCCGGCGCCGACGACTACGTCACCAAGCCGTTCGACGGCTCGGTCCTCGTGGCCCGCATCCGTGCGGTGCTGCGCCGCTTCGGCCACGCCGGCGGCCCGCAGAACGGCCGGCCCGGAGCGAACGACGAGGACGGCTCCGAGGAACGCGGGGTCCTGCTCTTCGGCGACCTGGAGGTCGACACCGAGGGCATGGAGGTGCGCAAGGCCGGCGCCCCGGTGGCGCTGACGCCGACCGAGATGCGGCTGCTGCTGGAATTCTCCTCCGCGCCCGGCACCGTTCTCTCGCGCGACCGCCTGCTGGAGCGGGTGTGGGACTACGACTGGGGCGGCGACACCCGCGTCGTGGACGTCCACGTCCAGCGGCTGCGCACCAAGATCGGGCAGGACCGCATCGAAACGGTCCGAGGATTCGGATACAAGCTCAAGGCTTGACCTGATCCCCCGCCTGACGAGAGGGGATTCCAGCGGTCACCCGCTGGGGTTTCTGCTTCACCGACGACTGCCCGCCCGGAGTTCTCCGTTGAGGTCTTACACCGTCTCCACAGACTGTCACCGCCTGCCCGGCGGCCAGAAGGTTGACTGCGGCATGCTAGTCCCGGCCATGGGGCGTACCGCAGTTCGCGCACGTCCGGCTGCGGACGTGCAGGGGCATGCTCGCGACAAGAACGCCGCAGCGGGAGCACAGCTTCGTACTGGGGAACCACCGGTCGACGGTGACCGGCCGACGCCCGTACCAACCGCACTTGCACTCCGGCATGAACCGCAGCTCCGCCCACGACGCATCGCTGATGGAGCGGGCGAGCCGGCGCTGGGCCTTCACAAGGCGGGCCCGGTCCTGCGACCGGCGAGGATCCAGAGGCTTCCGCATCTTTGCCAGGGTCAGCCGACCATCCCGGAAGACGAAGGCACTACGGGTGCATTCGGCACTGGTACGGCATTTCTTCCGCGACGTGAAGCGCGGGTAATCCGAGCGCCGCTCCCAGAGGGCCACGAGGGCACCCTCCAAGTGCCGCGGTGTCTGCCGGAGCGGGACCGAGGAGACCTCGGACGGAAAAGCCGGCTCCTCCGTGGGGTGGAGGCGGTACTTGAACGCCCGCTTCACCGGGGAGGCCGTCACGGCTCACACGCTGGAGAGCGTTTCCGTAAGTGGACAAGCTCTGCCCTTAGGACTACACAAAGACACGTCACTCGTCTGCGGCCCGGTACCCGGCCATCCCACGCAAGGATTCATTGATGAAGCGGTTCACCCTCCGTACGGGGATCCGCTGGAAGATCACGCTCGCCATCGCCGCCGTCGGTGCGCTCGTCGCCGTGGCACTGAGCCTGGTCGTGCACAGTGCTGCCCGCGTGTCGATGCTGGAGAGCGCCCGCGAAGCCCAGCTCGCCAACGTGAACGTGATCGCCCGCTTCGTCGAGGCCGGGCGCAAGCCGGCCCTGGGGGCGAAGATCAACGACCCCGAACTGCCCGTCGCGCTGCGCGAGAAGGCGCGGTCGGGACGGCGCGGGACGTACGTCCAGGAGTCGGGCGGGGGCGTGCCCCAGGTGTGGGCCGCGGTGCCGCTCGGGAACGGGCAGGTGCTGTCGCTGCACAACGAGTTCAAGGAGAGCGCCAACATGGTGCGCGACCTGGACCGGGCCCTGGTCGTCGGGTCGATCTCCGTCGTGGTCGCGGGCGCCGCGCTCGGCGTGCTCATCGGCGGCCAGATCTCGCGCCGGCTGCGCAAGGCCGCGACCGCGGCGCAGCGGGTGGCGCACGGGGATCCCGACGTACGGGTGCGGGACGCGGTCGGGGGCGTCGTACGGGACGAGACCGACGACCTCGCGCGGGCCGTCGACGCCATGGCGGACGCGCTCCAGCAGCGGCTGGAGGCCGAGCAGCGGGTGACCGCGGACATCGCGCACGAGCTGCGCACCCCGGTGACGGGCCTGCTCACGGCGGCGGAACTACTGCCTCCGGGGCGGCCCACGGAGCTCGTGCGGGACCGGGCGCAGGCGATGCGGGCGCTGGTCGAGGACGTACTGGAGGTGGCCCGGCTGGACAGCGCGTCCGAGCGGGCGGAGCTGCAGGACGTGGCGCTGGGCGAGTTCGTGAGCCGGCGGGTGACCGCGCTGATGCCGGAGGCGACGGTACGGGTGGTGGCGGACGAGATCGTCAGCACCGACCCGCGGCGGCTGGAGCGGATCCTGGGCAACCTCCTGGCGAACGCGGCGCGGTACGGGCAGGCGCCGGTCCAGGTCGACATCGAGGGCCGGGTCGTACGGGTCCGGGACCACGGGCCGGGCTTCCCGGAGGCGCTGCTGCGCGAGGGGCCGAGCCGGTTCCGCACCGGGTCGACGGACCGGGCGGGCGTCGGGCACGGGCTGGGCCTGACCATCGCGGAGGGGCAGGCTCGGGTGCTGGGTGCCCGGCTGACGTTCCGCAACGTGGCGGCCCCGGGCGGGATGGACCGCGAGGGCGCGGCGGCGGGGGCGGTGGCGGTGCTGTGGCTGCCGGAGCACGCGCCGACGGCGACGGGGAGCTTCCCGACCGTCAAGCTGTCGGGGGCGTAGGGATGTTGGAGCGGTCCGGGGCGCGGCGGCCCGGCTGAACCGGTCGCGGAGCGGAGTCGGACCACCACCGGACCCGGACCGGGCCGCACGGATGTGCGGGCCGGTGTCTT
Source organism: Streptomyces sp. NPDC059355 (assembly GCF_042752335.1). Taxonomy (NCBI): domain Bacteria; kingdom Bacillati; phylum Actinomycetota; class Actinomycetes; order Kitasatosporales; family Streptomycetaceae; genus Streptomyces; species Streptomyces sp. NPDC059355. Next base: position 13,215 of record NZ_JBHYXN010000006.1, read on the forward strand.
AGCATCCCTGGCATGACCGACGGTACGAATCCCCCCAGCAACCCGCAGCCCCACCCCGCCCCCGGGGACGGGGGATACGGGTTCCCGCCGGTCCCGCCGGCCCCCGCGGCCGGCTACGGCTACGGCTACCCGCCCGGTGCGCCGGCACCGGGCGGCGGTGGCGGTTTCGGCCCGGCCCCGCAGCAGTGGGCCCAGGGGCTTCCGGACATGGGCGCGCCGACGCCGCCCGGCGCTCCGGGCGGTCCTGGGTTCCCCGGAGCCCCCGGGCCGTTCACGCCGCGGTCGGACCAGCCGGACTGGGATGCCATGGCGGACCGCTCAGCGGCCGAGAAGCGCAAGAAGCGGCTGTGGATGATCGGCGGCGCGGTGACCGTACTGGCGCTGCTCGCCGGCGGCGGAACGTTCCTGCTCATGGGCGGCGACGACAAGGGCAAGAACGAGGCGGTGGACGACAAGGAGTCCCCGAGCGCGTCGGCCTCGCCCTCCCCCAGCGGGTCGAAGAGCAAGGCGCCGGTCGACAACACCCCGACCGTCAAGGACGACCCGACGCAGATCCGGGACCGCAGCGGAAAGGCCCCGCTGAAGATGGGCCCCGACACCGGGGTCTTCCCGATCGACAAGCGCTTCGAGGTCCGTACGAAGGGCAACGAGAACTCGTACGCCGAGTCCGAGAAGCGCGTGGTGGACACGGCCAAGAGCTTCACCGTCTCGGCCCGCGTCTGGAACCGGGCGCCGAAGGGGCGCCAGATCGCCGTCAGCCAGGGCAACGAGAAGTCCTTCTCGTTCGAGCTGGGCCTGGACCAGGTGAACGGCAAGCCCGCATGGGTCTTCCGCGTCCAGACCGGCGACCAGGGGGCCGAGGCGACCGCCGTGACCGTCACCGGCGAGAGCCCGAAGATGGAGAAGACCTTCTCCATCCTGACCGGAACCTACGACGCCGAACGCAAGCAGATCGCGCTCTACGTCAACGGCAAGAAGACCGGCGAGGCCCCCGTCCCCGGGGTCTTCCAGGCGCAGGGGCCGCTGGAGCTGGCCCGCTCCCGCCACGAGGACAAGTGGACCGCGCCGTGGAACGGTGCGATGGAGAGCGTGCAGACGTACGCCTCGGTGCTGTCGCCCGCCCAGATCGACACCCTCAAGGCGGGCCGGGTCGACGCGAAGACGAAGCCGACGGGCTCCTGGCTCCTCTACTGACCCCGGTCGCGGGACCCGGATCAACGGAACCCGGGTCAACGGAACCCCGGGTCAACGGGACCCCGGCAGGGACCGGAGGGGTCAGACGGTGACGCCGGCGGTGCGCAGGAACGCGACCGGGTTCACGGCCGAGCCGTAGTTCGGGGTGGTCCGGATCTCGAAGTGGAGGTGCGGGCCGCTGGAGTTGCCGGTGTTGCCGGACAGCGCGATCTGCGAGCCCTTGGCGACCTTCTGGCCGATCCGGACCTTGATCTTCGAGAGGTGCGCGTACTGCGAGTACGTGTTGTTCGCGTGCTTGATCACGATGGCGTTGCCGTACGCCGGGCCGTCGCCGCCGCCGTTCGGGCCGGCCTTGACGACGGTGCCGGCGGAGGCGGCCTTGACCTGGGTGCCGACGGGGCAGGCGAAGTCCTGGCCCGAGTGCTTGTGGGACCACATGGTGCCGCCCTTGCCGAAGGTGGCGGAGAGCGTGTAGGTCGACACCGGCTTCTGCCAGGCGACGACGGCCTTGGCAGCCGTGTTGGCGGCGGCCGCGGAGGCCTGGGCCTTCGCCTGGGCCGCGACCAGCGCGGCGGTGCCGGTCAGGGCGGTCTCGGGAGCCGTGTCGGCGAAGGCGGCGGTCGTCCCGGCCCCGAGAGCCAGGGCCGCACCGAGAGCGGTGGCGCCGATGGCGATACGGGTACGACGGGTGCTGTTGCGCTTCGCGGACATAAGGAGACCTCCGGGCCGGGGACAAGGGGGCGCTTCGGGCAAGAAGCCACCCGGCACGCTGGAGAGCGGATGCCGGGCTTGCCCATCCTTGGTAACCCGTGCCCCGCCGTATCCCCAAACCTCCCGATTACTACCGGGGCTCGTAGGGCCGGAGGGTGTGACGCAACCGGTTGACCGCGCCCCCACTGGACCGAGGGCCCGCCCCGACAGGGGCAAAACGGACATCCGATCTACGAGACGTCCTAGTAGGTCCGTTTTGCCCTGTGCGGCTTGTCACCGGCGCGGGACCTCTGCCGCCCGGCTGCCATCGGGGATCGCGGCTCCCCTGACCACGAGGCTCTTCCGAGGGGAGGGGGCGCGCGCGGGCCTGGCGGACCGGCCCGTACGGATCTCCTCGTACGTGTCGCTGCGCGAGAGACGCGCTCTGGAAGCGGTCAGGCCGGGCCCCGGGCCTTCGCACGCGAGCTGCGCTCGGCGGCACCCGGCCCTCTCCTGTCCCGCGACGCCGCGCACTCGGAGCCGAGTGGGGCCCGCGACCGCCGCGGACCGGCGGGAACCGGGTGGCCTGTCCGAGCTGCGCATCGTGGTTCTGGAGGCCGCGGCGCTCGACGAGATGCCGGAAGACCTCCGGCTGCCCGCCCGCCTGCCCGGCCTGCGGCTGCTGAGCGTGCTGCGTAGCCGGGAGCACGCCGATGTGATCGCCGACGGGCTGCGGACCGGCCCGGTCCGGCTGGGATGGCGCCGAGGACGCCAAAGGGGCGGCCCCGGGACCTTTCGGTTCCGGGGCCGCCCCTCGGTACAGCCGGCGCTCGCGCGTTACGCGCCCTTCGACAGGTCCGGGCCGGAGCCCGTGGCCTCGATCGGGGGGAGGTCCGGCAGGGCCGACTTCTCCTCGCCGCGGAAGGTGAACTTGGCCTCTTCGCCGTCACCCTCCTTGCCGACGACCACGATGTGACCGGGACGCAGCTCGCCGAAGAGGATCTTCTCCGACAGGATGTCCTCGATCTCGCGCTGGATGGTCCGGCGCAGCGGCCGGGCACCCAGGATCGGGTCGTAGCCGCGCTTGGCGAGCAGGAGCTTCGCGTCACCGCTCAGCTCGATGCCCATGTCGCGGTCCTTCAGGCGCTCGTCGACCTTGGCGATCATCAGGTCGACGATCTGGATGATGTCTTCCTCGGTGAGCTGGTGGAAGACGACCGTGTCGTCGACACGGTTCAGGAACTCGGGCCGGAAGTGCTGCTTGAGCTCTTCGTTGACCTTCGCCTTCATCCGCTCGTAGCCGGTCTTGGTGTCGCCGACAGCGGCGAAACCGAGGTTGAAGCCCTTCGAGATGTCCCGCGTACCCAGGTTGGTCGTCATGATGATGACCGTGTTCTTGAAGTCCACGACCCGGCCCTGGGAGTCGGTCAGGCGACCGTCCTCCAGGATCTGGAGAAGGGAATTGAAGATATCCGGGTGGGCCTTCTCGACCTCGTCGAAGAGGACGACGGAGAACGGCTTGCGGCGCACCTTCTCGGTGAGCTGGCCGCCCTCTTCGTAGCCCACGTAGCCGGGGGGCGAACCGAAGAGGCGCGAAACCGTGTGCTTCTCGCTGAACTCCGACATGTCGAGGGAGATCAGCGCGTCCTCGTCGCCGAAGAGGAATTCGGCGAGCGTCTTGGAGAGCTCGGTCTTACCGACACCGGACGGGCCGGCGAAGATGAACGAGCCACCCGGGCGCTTCGGGTCCTTCAGACCCGCACGGGTACGGCGGATCGCCTGGGAGAGCGCCTTGATGGCGTCCTTCTGGCCGATGACCCGACGGTGGAGCTCGTCTTCCATGCGGAGCAGTCGCGAGGACTCCTCCTCGGTGAGCTTGAAGACGGGAATGCCGGTCGCGGTCGCGAGGACCTCGGCGATGAGCTCGCCGTCGACCTCGGCGACGACGTCCATGTCGCCGGCCTTCCATTCCTTCTCGCGCTTGGCCTTCGCCGCCAGCAGCTGCTTCTCCTTGTCGCGGAGAGAAGCCGCCTTCTCGAAGTCCTGGGAGTCGATGGCCGACTCCTTGTCGCGGCGCACGCCCGCGATCTTCTCGTCGAACTCGCGGAGGTCCGGCGGCGCGGTCATCCGGCGGATGCGCATCCGGGAGCCGGCCTCGTCGATCAGGTCGATCGCCTTGTCCGGCAGGAAGCGGTCCGAGATGTACCGGTCGGCCAGCGTCGCCGCCTGGACCAGGGCCTCGTCCGTGATGGAGACGCGGTGGTGGGCCTCGTAGCGGTCGCGCAGTCCCTTGAGGATCTCGATCGTGTGGGGGAGGGAAGGCTCCGCCACCTGGATCGGCTGGAAGCGGCGCTCGAGGGCCGCGTCCTTCTCGAGGTGCTTGCGGTACTCGTCCAGCGTCGTGGCACCGATGGTCTGGAGCTCACCACGGGCCAGCATGGGCTTGAGGATGCTGGCGGCGTCGATCGCGCCCTCGGCGGCACCCGCACCCACGAGGGTGTGGAGCTCGTCGATGAACAGGATGATGTCGCCGCGGGTGCGGATCTCCTTGAGCACCTTCTTCAGGCGCTCCTCGAAGTCACCGCGGTAGCGGGAGCCCGCGACCAGGGCGCCGAGGTCCAGGGTGTAGAGGTGCTTGTCCTTGAGGGTCTCGGGCACCTCGCCCTTGACGATCGCCTGGGCCAGGCCCTCGACGACGGCGGTCTTGCCGACGCCGGGCTCGCCGATGAGGACCGGGTTGTTCTTGGTACGGCGGGACAGGACCTGCATGACCCGCTCGATCTCCTTCTCGCGCCCGATGACCGGGTCGAGCTTGGATTCGCGGGCGGCCTGCGTGAGATTGCGGCCGAACTGGTCCAGGACGAGGGAGGTCGAGGGGGTGCCCTCGGCCGGGCCGCCGGCCGTGGCCGACTCCTTGCCTCCGCCGGAGTAGCCGGAGAGCAGCTGGATGACCTGCTGCCGGACTCGGTTGAGATCGGCACCCAGCTTCACCAGGACCTGGGCGGCGACGCCCTCGCCCTCGCGAATGAGGCCGAGCAGGATGTGCTCGGTGCCGATGTAGTTGTGGCCGAGCTGGAGGGCCTCTCGGAGCGAAAGCTCCAGGACCTTCTTCGCCCGCGGGGTGAAGGGGATGTGGCCGGACGGGGCCTGCTGCCCCTGACCGATGATCTCCTCAACCTGCTGGCGAACAGCCTCGAGCGAAATCCCGAGGCTCTCCAGGGCCTTAGCGGCGACACCCTCACCCTCGTGGATCAAGCCCAGGAGGATGTGCTCGGTGCCGATGTAGTTGTGGTTGAGCATCCGGGCTTCTTCCTGAGCCAGGACGACAACCCGCCGCGCGCGGTCGGTGAACCTCTCGAACATCGTTTATCGCTCCTCAGAGCGGTCGGGCAGTTCGGGGTCGGTCCCCGCCCTGTCCTTCCGCATGCTAGTCCCGCGGGGCGGGACAGCTCATTCCAACTGCCGACATCCGTCCGCGATCACCCCCACGTCAGTGGGGAAAACCGGCTTCAACAGCCGACAACTGCTCCAACCCGATGGTGCGAGACGATGTTCCCGCAGGCCAGGCAGATACCCGTCACACGTGTACGCCGATGGCGAACGGAAGCCGCCCAAATCAGCGTGTCGCCCCGATCCACTAGGAATGTCTTACCCGTAAGGACTGACACTCCATGCCGGCGGCACCGGTTCCCTCCGCTACGGGCGAACACGATTGCGTCCCGAATGTGGGGCTGCATCTCGGCGGATGTTTACGTTCCGCATTGAGACCGCCGCGCAGCGTAACTCCCGCGTCCCTCCGGAGTTGCTCCGGTCATGGCCGCCACCGTTCCACCGCCCCGCGTCGCGCCCGAGGATTCAGCCGCGGATCCGCCCCGGGGCGCGTACGCGTCCTGGTACGAGGAGGTGCTCGGCTGGCCCGTCGCCGGCGGACCGCCCGCCCGGCTGGTCACCGGGGTGCTGTTCGACGTGCTGGAGCTGCCGGCCGATGCCGGGGAGCGGCTGCTGCGCGGGCCGGTCGCCACGGGTCCGGTGGCGCTCTCGGGGCTCAGGATGCGCTTCCTGGTGGCCGCGGGGAGCGCGGACGAGCTGGAGGGGCTGCTCGACTGGCTGGAGTGGGGCGGGGTCGCCCTGGACCTCGGCGCGCTGGGCGACGGCGGCCGGATCTCGGCCCCGGTCCCGCCCGGACACCCCCAGGGAAGTCCCCGGAGGGCCGCCGTGTGGCTGCGACCCCCCGAGCAGGGGTGTGAGGCGCTGCTGCCCTCCCTGCCCGGTCCGGGGCAGGGCGCCGGTCCCCGGCACGGTGGTGCCGGTCCCGATCTCGTACGCCTGGTCGCGGCGGCGGCGACGGAATGCCACCGGGCGCGCCTGTGGCGGCGTACGCCCCTGCGAGCCCCTTCCCCCGGCAGCCCGCGGGCACTGGGGGAACGAGAGGCCGAGGGTCAGCCCTTGGCGTTCTCGTAGGCCTCGCGGATCTCCTGCGGAACGCGCCCGCGGTCGTTGACGCTCATCCCCTGGGCCTTGGCCCACGCGCGGATCTCGGCGGTGTCCGGGTTCCCGGACGTCGCGGCCGTACGCGTCTTGGCGCGACCGCCCGAGGCGCGGCCACCGGTGCGGCGGGCGCCCTTGACGTAGTCGGCGAGCGCGGAGCGCAGCTTCTCCGCGTTGGCGGTGGTGAGGTCGATCTCGTAGGTCTTGCCATCCAGAGCGAACGTCACGGTCTCGTCCGCCTCGCCACCGTCGAGGTCGTCGACAAGAAGGACCTGAACCTTCTGTGCCACCGGGATTTCCTTTCATCGAAAAGCAGTACGCGGAAAGGAAACCGCTTTTCCCTGGAAAACACAAACCCCCGGGGAGAGGTTCGAGACCGCAACGCGGCGGGAAACGTGCGCGATTCGGACATAGGCCACAGGTGCGCGGAGCACGGGAAAAGCCGCCGTGATCGTTCAGAGGTGCAGAAGCATCCGACTGTTGCCCAAGGTGTTCGGCTTCACTCGTTCGAGACCGAGGAACTCGGCGACACCCTCGTCATAGGAACGCAGGAGCTCCATGTAGACATCCGTCTCGACCGGGGTCTCCCCGATCTCGACGAAGCCGTGCTTCGCGAAGAAGTCCACTTCGAAGGTCAGGCAGAAAACCTTGGCGACACCGAGGGTCCGCGCGGTGTCCAACAACTGCCGCAGCAGCTGATGGCCGACTCCGGCGCCCTTCAACTCGCGGTCCACCGCGAGAGTGCGGACTTCGGCCAGGTCTTCCCACATGACGTGGAGAGCGCCGCAGCCGACCACCTGGCCGTCCCGGTCCCGTTCCGCGACCCAGAACTCCTGGATGTCCTCGTAAAGAACCACGGGGGCTTTGTCGAGGAGGATCCGCTGCTGCACGTACTGGTCGAGGAGGCGGCGCAGCGCGGGAACATCGCCGGTGCGGGCACGGCGGATCGTCACTGTTTTTGCGTGTTCAGCGGAAAACTCACCCATGCCCGGACGCTATCGCCCGGGCTCGGTCCCACGCCCGGCGGAGTCCCCTTCGGCGGGAGGGGGTTCGGAGGGCGTCGCGGCGGGGGCCGGGGCCGCGGACCCGGCGGGCGGCTCGGCGGCCGACCCGTCGTCGTACCCCACGATGCGGAAGGCGTCGCGCAGGGCGTCGCGCTGTTCCGCGGACATCATGCCGAAGAAGGCCACGAGGGCGGCCGCGGGGTTGTCGCTCGTCGACCAGGCTTCGTTCATCAGTGCGGCCGAGTAGGCGGCGCGGGTGGAGACCGCGGTATATCGATAGGCGCGGCCTTCGGCTTCCCGGCGGACCCAGCCCTTCTGATGGAGATTGTCCATAACCGTCATGACCGTGGTGTACGCGATGGACCGTTCCTGCTGGAGGTCTTCCAGAACTTCACGAACAGTGACCGGGCGGTTCCACTGCCACACCCGCGTCATGACCGCGTCTTCGAGTTCTCCCAAGGGGCGAGGCACAACAGCACGATAGTGCGGAATGTGCGGAATTGCCCGGCTATTCGGAACGCAACGCGCCGCGAGAATGCGGTGGCACCGCGTTACGCGGCAGTTGCCGTGCGCGAGAGCGGTGCTCGGGAAGAGGGAGGGAAGGCCGGGCGGGCTACTGGCCGGGCTGCGTCTGCTTGGCGGCCTCGGCGCGGGCGATCACGGCGTCGACGGCCGCGTCTTCCTTGGCCTTGTTGGCGCCGCCCTGGCTCTTCACGATCGTCACGACGAGCGCGATGAAGAATCCGGCCATCACTACGGGGGGCACGAGCGCGGAAACATAGTCCATGCCCCCAGCGTAGCTACCCGGCCGCGAGCCCGGCCGCCGGGGGCGGGGTGGGCTTGCGGCGCGGCGGGAACACCTCGCCGGGGGTCGGGATGGGCCGCTCGGACGGGCGCTCGGACGGGCGCTCGGGGTGCGGTGGCTCCTTGGGCGCCGGCGCGGGCCGGGCCGGCTCCTCCTTGCCGTCCTTCCCGTCCTTGGCCGCTCTGGCCTCCCTGGTGTCCTTGCCCCCGGACAGCGCCAGCAGGCGGGTCCGGGGCTGCGGGGTCGTGGACAGCCTCCGGCGTACGGAGCGCTCCGCGATGCCCTGGCAGCGTTCCAGCAGCGCCGCCGCGACCGCGTTGGCCCGCAGCGCGCGCAGGGCGGCCAGATCGTCGGGCGCGGGCTCGTACCCCGCCGCCAGGGCGTCCTGGAGCAGCTCCAGGTAGCCGGAGAGGCTGCCGGGCAGGGCGCCCCGGTAGCGGTCCAGGTCGGCGAGGAGGAACTCTCTGAGCCGCCCCGCCTCCTGGACCGCGTCGTCCACCGACTGCGCGAGGCGCAGACAGTCCTGGACCTCGGGGGTCGTCAGGGGGGCGGGGGCCGTGGAGGACTGGAGGGCGTGGGCGAGCGTTCGCCTGAGCACGTGCAGCTCGGCGGCGCTGAACGCCATGCCGCCGCGGGATCCGTAGGGCGTGGGCATGGGCCGAAGATACGCGCTAATCGGACAAAATCCCCTGAGCGGCATGATTCCGGGCGCGCCGACCGCTACCCGTCCGCCTTGACGGCGTCAAGGAAGTCGGCCCAGGCGGACTGGGTCGTGGCCAGAACCAGGTGCGCCGGGTCGGCCCGGTCGGCGACGCGCACGAGGTGGCCGGGGGCCGCGGAGACGTACACGCAGTTGTCTCCTTCGCCGCAGTACGTGGACTTCTGCCAGTCGGGGTGAGCGGTCATGGTGTCTCCTCCGGGGGACGGCTCCGTTGCTTTCCCGTGCAGGGAAGGTAACCGGGAGGCGGCGCCGGACCGATGACTTCGGCGGAAATCGGTGCGCCGTCGTTGCACTGGCGGGACCATTCGCGCATCTTCGGCGCCGTTGCCGGGGCCCGGGGAATCGGGGCGCGGCCCCGCCGGAGACCCCGTCCGCGGCCCCGTCAGAGGCGGGCGGTGAAGGCCCGGGCGGCCTCCTGGACCTCCTCGCGGGTCCAGGTCAGCCCCGGAGCGGTGACCGTCAGTTCCGTCATCGATACGCCCGGGACCGGCGCCGCCGACCAGCGGCGGAAGAGGACCGTGCCCGTTTCCTCCGCCGTCCGGACCCCCGCCTCCGTCAGCCGGTCCGCCTCGTACGGCAGCCAGACCTGGAACTGGTGCGTGTGCGGGGTCTCCGGGTTGATCCGGAACCACGGGACCGGGCCGCCGGCCAGCGCCTCCGCCAGGGCCGCGGCCACCATGCGGGCCTGGGCCACGTACGAGGGCAGGCGCGGGAGCTCCCCGTCCAGGCCTGCCAGCGCGGAGAGGGCCTGCGGGAACTGGCGGAACACCTGGCCCCCGTACCGGTGGCGCCAGACCCGCGCCTCCGCGACCAGGGAGGAGGAGCCCGCCAGGGCCGCCCCGCCGAGGCCGCCGAGCGACTTGTAGAACGAGACGTACACCGAGTCCGCGAGCCCCGCGATCTCCTTCAGCGGCCGCCCGAAGTGCACGGTCGCCTCCCACAGCCGGGCCCCGTCGAAGTGGACCACCGCGTCCCGTTCGCGGGCCGCTTCGACCAGCGCCTCCAGCTCCTCCCAGGACGGCAGCAGGAACCCGGCGTCGCGCAGCGGGAGCTCCAGCATCAGCGTGCCGAAGGGCTCCGCCAGGTCCGCGACCTCCTCCGCCGTCGGCTGGCGCGGGTCCGTCGTCGGGTACACCGTCCGCAGGCCCGAGACCAGCGACAGCGCGCCGCCCTCCCACAGCTCCGGATGACTCATCGGGTGCAGTGCGACCACCGGGTTCCCGGTCCGCGCCGCCCAGCAGCGCAGCGCGATCTGCTGGGCCATCGTCCCCGACGGGAAGAACGCCGCGTCCTGCGTGCCGAGGAGCTCCGCCACCCGCCGCTCCAGCCGGGCCACCACCCCGTCCCCGTACAGGTCGGCCGGCTCGTCGGGATCCGGCGCGGCCAGCCCCGCCAGCAGCTCCCCGACCGTCGCCTCGCGCACGCCCGGCGAGAGCGTCCGATCCGCCGTACGCCCCGCCGCCAGCAGCCGCTTCGTCAGATCATCGTCATCCGTCATGCCCCCGATCATCGCCGACCGGCCAACACGCCCAGGGGCTAGCATGGCGACGTATCGTCCGGTACCCCCCGCGGACTGGAACGGAAGGCCTTCCCCGCGTGAACTCATCCCAGCAACCGCGCCCCGCCCGGCTCACCGTCGGTGTCGTCGGCGCAGGCCGGGTCGGCCCCGCGCTGGCCCGTGCGCTCCAGCAGGCCGGACACCGGCCGGTCGCCGTCTCCGGCGTCTCCGACGCATCCCGCCGGCGCGCCGCGCGGATGCTGCCCGACGTGCCGCTCGTACCGCCCGCGCAGGTGCTGGAGCTGGCCGACCTGGTGCTGCTGACCGTGCCCGACGACGCGCTGCCGGCCCTCGTCGAGGGGCTCGCGGAGACCGGCGCGATCCGGCCCGGACAGCTCCTCGTCCACACCTCCGGGCGGTACGGGACCGCCGTGCTGGATCCGGCCCGGCGCGCGGGCGCGCTCCCGCTGGCCCTGCACCCCGCGATGACCTTCACCGGCACCGAGGTCGACGTCCAGCGGCTCGCCGGCTGCTCTTTCGGCGTCACGGCCCCCGAGGAGCTGCGGCTCGCGGCAGAGGCCCTGGTCATCGAGATGGGCGGGGAGCCCGAGTGGATCGCGGAGGAGAACCGTCCGCTCTACCACGCGGCCCTCGCCCTCGGCGCGAACCACCTGGTCACCCTGGTCGCCCAGGCCATGGAACTGCTGCACAAGGCCGGGGTCGAGCACCCCGACCGGATGCTCGGCCCACTGCTCGGCGCGGCCCTCGACAACGCCCTGCGCTCGGGCGACGCCGCACTGACCGGCCCCGTGGCCCGCGGCGACGCCGGCACGGTCGCCGCGCACGTCGCGGAGCTGCGCAGGCACGCCCCGGCCTCGGTCGCCGGCTACCTGGCGATGGCCCGTACGACCGCCGACCGGGCCCTCGCGCACGGCCTCCTCAAGCCCGAACTCGCCGAGGACCTCCTGGGCGTGCTCGCCGATCCCGAGGGTGGGGACCAGTGACCGGCCTGCTGCTGATCGACACCGCCGAGGAGCTGCACAAGCTCCCGCGCGCCGCCGACGGCCCCCGCGCCGTCGTCATGACCATGGGCGCCCTCCACGAGGGCCACGCCACCTTGATCCGTACGGCCCGCGAGCGGGCCGGGGACGCGGGCCAGGTCGTGGTCACCGTCTTCGTGAACCCCCTGCAGTTCGGGGCGAACGAGGACCTCGACCGCTACCCCCGCACCCTCGACGCCGACCTGGAGATCGCCCGCGCGGCCGGCGCCGACGCCGTGTTCGCCCCGGCCGTCGACGAGGTCTACCCCGGCGGCGACCCCCAGGTACGGGTCACCGCCGGCCCGATGGGCGAGCGCCTCGAAGGGGCCACCCGGCCCGGCCACTTCGACGGCATGCTGACCGTCGTCGCCAAGCTGCTCCACCTCACCCGCCCGGACCTGGCCCTCTTCGGCCAGAAGGACGCGCAGCAACTGGCCCTGATCCGGCGGATGGTGACCGACCTGAACTTCCCCGTCGAGGTGGTCGGCGTGACGACCGTCCGCGAGGAGGACGGGCTCGCACTGTCCTCCCGCAACCGGTACCTGTCCGCCCAGGAGCGCCGCACCGCCCTGGCCCTGTCCCGCGCCCTGTTCGCCGGCCAGGACCGGCTCGCCGCCCAGGCCGCGCTGCGCGCCCGCGCCGAGGCCTCCCCCGCCAGCGACGAGCGGGCCACCGCCCTGGCCCGGCTCGGCGAGATCCGGTCCGCCGCCGACGCGCACGCCGTGTCCGCCGCGGGCACCGGGCTGCCGGACGCCGTACGCGCCGCCGCCCGGCACGTCCTGGAGGAGGCCGGCCGGCACGATCCACCGCTGCTGCTGGACTACCTGGCGCTGGTGGATCCGCAGGACTTCACCGACGTCCGCCCCGGCTTCACCGGGCAGGCGGTCCTGGCCGTCGCCGCCAAGGTGGGGACGACCCGGCTGATCGACAACATTCCATTGGAGTTCGGAGCACACACGTGAGCACCCCAGGCACAGGCACCGCCGGCACCGGCATACGGCTGCACGCCAACGCCCCCGGCTGGGCCGTCGACGCCGACGTCGTGGTCGTCGGCTCCGGCGTCGCCGGCCTGACCGCAGCACTGCGGTGCGCCGCCGCGGGCCGCCGTACGGTCGTGGTCACCAAGGCCCGCCTCGACGACGGCTCCACCCGCTGGGCACAGGGCGGCATCGCCGCGGCCATCGGGGACGGCGACACCCCCGAACAGCACCTGGACGACACGCTGGTCGCGGGCGCCGGGCTGTGCGACGAGGCCGCCGTACGGCTCCTGGTGACCGAGGGGCCGGACGCCGTGCGCCGGCTCATGGCCACCGGCGCGGTCTTCGACACCTCGGCCGAGACCGGCGAGATAGAGCTGACCCGCGAGGGCGGCCACCACCGCCGCCGGATCGCGCACGCGGGCGGCGACGCCACCGGCGCGGAGATCTCCCGCGCGCTGGTCGAAGCCGTCCAGCGCGCGGGCATCCGTACGGTCGAGAACGCGCTCGTACTGGACCTCCTGCAGGACGCCCGGGGCCGCACGGCCGGGGTCACCCTGCACGTCATGGGCGAGGGCCAGCACGACGGCGTCGGCGCCGTCCACGCGCCGGCCGTGATCCTGGCGACCGGCGGCATGGGCCAGGTCTTCTCGGCCACCACCAACCCGTCGGTGTCCACGGGCGACGGGGTCGCGCTCGCGCTGCGGGCCGGGGCCGAGGTCTCCGACCTGGAGTTCGTCCAGTTCCACCCGACCGTGCTCTTCCTCGGCCCGGACGCCGAGGGCCAGCAGCCGCTGGTCTCGGAGGCCGTCCGCGGCGAGGGCGCGTACCTCGTCGACGCCGACGGGGTGCGCTTCATGCAGGGGCAGCACGAGCTCGCCGAGCTGGCCCCGCGCGACATCGTCGCCAAGGGCATCATGCGCCGCATGCAGGAGCAGGGCGCGCAGCACATGTACCTGGACGCCCGGCACTTCGGCGCGCAGATGTGGGAGCAGCGCTTCCCGACCATCCTGGCCGCCTGCCGCTCCCACGGCATCGACCCGGTCACCGAGCCCATCCCGGTCGCACCCGCCGCGCACTACGCCTCCGGCGGCGTACGGACCGACCTGCACGGCCGCACCACCGTCCCCGGCCTGTACGCGTGCGGCGAGGTGGCCTGCACCGGCGTGCACGGCGCGAACCGGCTCGCCTCCAACTCCCTGCTGGAGGGGCTGGTCTTCGCCGAGCGGATCGCCGACGACATCGCGGGCGGCGCGCCCGCCGGCAGCGGCCCCGGCATCCCGGTCCCCGCGACCGGCCCGCTCCAGCCCGCCGAGGCGCGCTACGAGGTCCAGCGCATCATGACGGACGGCGCGGGCGTGCTCCGCTCCGCCGCGTCCCTGCGCACGGCGGCCGCCGCCCTGGAGGACCTCTACGCGACGGCCCTCACGGCGCTGGAGACGGACGGCAAGACCGCCGTGCCCGGCGTCGAGACCTGGGAGGCCACGAACCTGCTGTGCGTGGCCCGCGTCCTGGTCGCCGCCGCCCTGCGCCGCGAGGAGACCCGCGGCTGCCACTGGCGCGAGGACCACCCCGACCGGGACGACGCCGCCTGGCGCCGCCACCTCGTCGTCCGGCTGTCCGCCACCGAGAGGCGGGCCCTGGTCGTCACCCCCACCGACTCCGCGGGCTTTCCGTCCGTACAGCACCCCCTGAGCCAGGAGCAGTCATCGTGAGCACCCCCGAACAGCACGAGCACGACCACGAGCACGCGGAGCTGCCGCTCCTCGACCAGTCCGCGGGCGGCTGCGGCGACGACTGCGCGTGCGGCGACGGCGAGGAGAGCGGCCTGGACCCGGCGCTCGCCCAGCTGCTCGCCGACGCGGGCCTGGACCCCATCGAGGTCGAGGACATCGCCCACATGGCGATCTCCGAGGACCTGGACGGCGGCGAGGACGTGACCACCGTCGCCACCGTGCCCGAGGACGCCGTCGCCACCGCCGACTTCACGGCGCGCGAGGCGGGCACGGTCGCCGGCCTGCGGGTCGCCGAGGCCGTCCTGTCGGTCGTCTTCACCGACACGTTCCAGGTCGAGCGCCACGTCGAGGACGGCGCGCGCGTCCAACCCGGCCAGGTGCTGCTGTCGGTCACGGCCCGCACCCGGGACCTGCTGACCGCCGAGCGCAGCGCGCTGAACCTGCTCTGCCTGATGTCCGGCATCGCGACGGCGACCCGCACGTGGGCCGACGAGCTGGAGGGCACCAAGGCGAAGGTCCGCGACACCCGCAAGACCACGCCGGGCCTGCGCTCCCTGGAGAAGTACGCGGTGCGCTGCGGCGGCGGTGTCAACCACCGCATGTCGCTGTCGGACGCCGCGCTGATCAAGGACAACCACGTGATCGCGGCGGGCGGTGTCGCGGAGGCGTTCACGGCCGTCCGCGAGCAGTTCCCCGACCTGCCGATCGAGGTCGAGGTCGACACCCTCCAGCAGGTCCGCGAGGCCCTGGACGCGGGCGCGGACCTGATCCTGCTCGACAACTTCACGCCGATCGAGACCGAGGAGGCCGTCGCGCTCGTCCACGGCCGCGCGGTGCTGGAGTCCTCGGGCCGGCTGACCATGGCCAACGCCCGTACGTACGCGGAGACGGGCGTCGACTACCTCGCGGTCGGCGGCCTCACGCACTCCTCCCCGATCCTGGACATCGGCCTGGACCTGCGCGAGGAGCGGTAATGCTGCTGACCATCGACGTCGGCAACACCCACACCGTGCTCGGCCTGTTCGACGGCGACGAGATCGTCGAACACTGGCGCATCTCCACCGACCCGCGCCGGACGGCCGACGAGATGGCCGTCCTGATGCAGGGCCTGATGGGCATGCACCCGATGCTCGGCAACGAGCTCGGCGACGGCATCCACGGCATCGCGATCTGCTCGACCGTCCCGTCGGTGCTGCACGAGCTGCGCGAGGTGACCCGCCGCTACTACGGCGACGTCCCCGCGGTGCTGGTGGAGCCCGGGATCAAGACGGGCGTGCCGATCCTGATGGACAACCCCAAGGAGGTCGGCGCGGACCGCATCATCAACGCGGTCGCCGCCGTCGAGCTCTACGGCGGCCCGGCGATCGTGGTCGACTTCGGTACGGCGACCACCTTCGACGCCGTGTCCGCGAAGGGCGAGTACGTGGGCGGGGTGATCTCCCCGGGCATCGAGATCTCGATGGAGGCCCTCGGCGTACGGGGCGCCCAGCTCCGCAAGATCGAGCTGGCGCGGCCGCGCAACGTCATCGGCAAGTCCACGGTCGAGGCGATGCAGTCGGGCGTGGTCTACGGCTTCGCCGGGCAGGTCGACGGGGTCGTCACGCGCATGGCCAAGGAGCTGGCCGGCCCGCACGGCGACCCGAGCGACGTCCGGGTGATCGCCACCGGCGGCCTGGCGCCGATGGTCCTCGGCGAGTCCTCGGTCATCGACGACCACGAGCCGTGGCTGACGCTGATCGGGCTGCGCCTGGTCTACGAGCGCAACGCGCCGAACTTCGACTGAGGCCCCCCCCCGGCCGCCCCCCCGGCCGCCCGCCTGCGGCCGGCGTGCGGCCGGCCGGGCGGCGGTGTGGCGCTCGTCTCACTCCCCGCCGTTCCGAAGACTCGGGTTCGACCTGATGAATTAGCTTGAGCCCAACTCGTCGACAGGTACAGGACGGCTCAAATGGCCTGTGATACGGCGTACTTGAAGGTGGCCGACGCACTGCGGGCGCGGATCCGGGCCGGGGAGTGGCCCGTCGGCGCCAAGCTGCCGTCGCGGTCCCGGTTCGCCCGGGAGTACGAGGTCGGGCAGAGCGTCACGCAGCGCGCGCTGGAGCTGCTGATCATCGAGGGGCTCCTGGAGGGCCGCGCGGGATCGGGCACCTACCTGAGCGCGCCGCGCGAGCGGCTGCGGATAGTCCGCTCCCGGCGGCGCCGCCGGGCCGGGCCGGGCGGTGGCGGCCTGACCTGGGAGTCGCGTTCCACGGCCCGTGCGCCGGCGCCCGAGCGGATCGCGGAGCGGCTCGCCGTCGCGCCGGGCGACCCGTGCGTGCACACCACGTACGAGTTCCTGGCCGAGGGCAGGCCGGTGGAGATCTGCGAGTCCTGGGAGCCGATGGCGGTCACGGACGGCACTCCGGTCGTCCTGCCGGAGGCGGGTCCGTTCAAGGGGGCCGGGGTCATCGAGCGGATGCGCTCGATCGGCGTGCTGGTCGCCTCGGCCACGGAGGTCCCCCGCCCGGCGCGCGCGAACCGGACGCAGGCCGGTCTGCTCGGGATCGGCGTCGGCGAGCTGATCACCGAGATCGAGCGGACGTACTACGCGGTGGACGGCCGGGCCGTGGAGACGGCGGACATCGTGGTCGCGGACCGGCGCTCGGAGATCGCGTACGAGATCGACTTCCACCCCGGGGACCGCTGACCGGTCCGCGTCACCGTCGCTTCCCGGGCCGCACTACCGGGCCCCGTGCGCGTGCGTCAGCCGGCGCAGGGCGGCCCACCAGGGGTGCCGGGCCTCCCCGCCGTCGAGGACGGCCCGGAACTGGGCGTACGTACGGGCCGAGCGCAGGACGGCGACGTCGTCGCGGCCCGGCGGCGGGGGCATCGGCGCACCCTGCTGGGATGCCCGCCAGGTGTCTATGAGGTACTGCTCGATCGCTGTCATTCCTCCACCCTGGACCCGCTCGGGCCACCTCGCACGACGATTGACGCTCCTCGTCAATCGAACCGTGTCCGTCCAGGTCACGGGCCCGGGACAGGTCAGAATGGCCCGATGAGCGTCACCATCGACATCGCCGGGCTCCCCGCGGAGCGCATCCGTTTCGCGCCCTCTCCGCTCTCCGAGCTCTGCATGACGCTGCACGCCCTCTCGCAGCCCGCCCACCACCCGGGGCTCGCCTCGTGGACCACGGCCACCGCGGCCGCTCTGGAGCCGTGTCTCGCGGACCGGCTGCTGGAGGGCGACTTCATGTGGCGCAGCTCCTTCTCGGACATCTTCATGGCCTTCGCGGGGATCCCCGGCGGCAGCGGCCTGCCCGCCGCGACCCTGGCCGAGGAGCTCGACGTACTCGACCGGATGGACGACGAGCGGTTCGTGATGGCCGCCCTGGAGCACTGCTGGCTGGCGCTCTACAACGAGGGTGGCGGGCCCTCCCCGCTGAAGAACCCGCAGGCCAGGACCAAGGCGCTGGAGACGGCCGCCGCGCGCGGCCCGCGCCAGCTGGACTTCTCGCTGCGGCTGCTGGACGACACGGCCGCCGTACGGGTGTGGCTGCGGCGGCTCCTGGAGGACTGCGACGAGGCGTTCTTCGCGGAGACCTGGCGGCGGCTGGAGCCGCAGCAGAGCGCGGACGCCCGGCACAAGACGGAGGTCCTGCGCCGCAAGGGGCTGGCGGCGACGCTGCACGAGGTGTCGCCGGCACTGAGCGTCGACGCGGCCGCCACCACCATCACCGTCGACAAGATGGTCCACGGCTCGGCCACCGCGACGGACCCGGAGATAGGCCCCGGCCTGGTCTTCATCCCGACGAACTTCGGCTGGCCGCACCTGCTGGTGCTGCACGCGCCCGGCTGGATGCCGGTGGTCCACTATCCGATCCGCTCCCCCGAACTGCCCGAGCCGGGTTCGGTCGAGCTGCTCCAGCGCCGGATGGAGGCGCTGGCGCATCCGATGCGGATGATGCTGTGCCGGAGCCTGGCCAGGGCCCCGTACACGACGAGCGAGCTGGCGACCGTACACGGGATCACGGCGCCGGAGGTCTCGCGGCACCTGTCGGCGATGAAGAAGGCGGGCCTGCTGCACACGTGGCGCCAAGGGCGGTACGTCCAGCACCAGTTGGACCTGAAGGTCGTCGCCCGGATCGGCTCGGAGTTCATCGAGGGCATCCTGCGCTGAAGCCGGCGGCGGGCTTTCACCGATATGCGGAGGACGTCACCCGGAATCAGCGAAACCTCTGGCGAGATCGGCCGGACGGTCTATACCGTGCGTCCACCGCGCACCACTGACGCCCGACCATCCGTCTGTCTGCCCGTACTTGTCGTGGAAGGACCTTCATGCCCTCACGCCGTATAGCCGCAGCAACCGCCTCCCTGGCCGCCGCGGCCCTCGTCTCCCCGCTGATGCTCGCCGGGCCGGCCGGCGCCACCGGCAGCCCGCAGAGCGACGCCGCACGGGGTGACGCGCTGGCCCGGAAGCTGGTCAAGGACTCGACCGGCAAAGGCGCCAACAACCACCTGAAGGTCTTCCAGGCCATCGCCGACTACAACAAGGGCACCCGCGTGGCCGGTTCCAAGGGCCACGTGCAGTCCGCCCAGTACGTCGAGGCCGTGATGCGGGCGGCCGGCTACAAGGTCTCGAAGAACGAGTTCGACTTCGTGTACGTCGAGACGATCGCCGAGACGCTGAAGGTCAACGGCACGGGCGGGCGCGACGTCCCGATCAAGCTGATGACGTACACGGCGAGCGGCCCGGAGGCCGGCGTGACCGCGCGGATCGCCGTCGCGCCGGTGGACGCGGACGGTACGAACGGCTGCGAGCCCGGCGACTTCGCCGCGGGCGCCTTCACCGGCAAGATCGCGCTGGTCAAGCGCGGCGGCTGCACCTTCGCGATCAAGCAGGCCAACGCGGCGGCGGCCGGGGCGGTCGGCGCGATCATCTACAACAACACCGCGGGCGCCCTCAACGGCACCCTGGGCGACGCGAACGCGGGCAAGGTCCCGACCGGCGGCCTCTCCCAGGCCGAGGGCGAGCGGCTGGCCGCCGAGGCGACGGCCGGGCCGGTCGAGGTGACCCTCGACATCCGCCAGTTCCGGGAGAACCGCAAGACCTACAACGTGATCGCGGAGACGCGGGGCGGCGACGAGAACAACACCGTCTTCCTCGGCGCGCACCTCGACTCGGTCGCGGCGGGCCCGGGCATCAACGACAACGGGTCGGGCTCGGCCGGCATCCTCCAGGTCGCCCAGCGCCTCGCGAGCAGCCAGACCAAGATCAAGAACAAGGTCAAGTTCGCGTGGTGGTCGGCGGAGGAGTTCGGCCTGCTGGGCTCCGAGGCGTACGTCGGCGGGCTGACGGACGCGCAGAAGAAGCAGATCCGGCTCTACCTGAACTTCGACATGATCGCCTCGCCGAACGCGGCGTACTTCGTCTACGACGGCGACGACTCGGACAAGGTCGGCTCGGGCCCGGGGCCGGAGGGCTCGGCGCAGCTGGAGAAGGGCATCACCGACTTCCTCGACGCGCAGAAGATCCCGCACGAGGGGTCCGACTTCACGGGCCGCTCGGACTACGGCCCGTTCATCGAGGCGGGCATCCCGTCCGGCGGTACGGACACGGGCGCCGAGGGCATCAAGACGGCGGCGCAGGCGGCGAAGTTCGGGGGCCGGGCCGGGGTCGCGTACGACGTGAACTACCACGGCAAGGGCGACGACATCACGAACATCGACCAGAAGGCGCTGGACATCAACGTGGACGTGATCGCGAACGCGGTCGGCCACTACGCCTTCGACCTGGCGCCGCTGTCGAAGCCGGTCCCCCCGGCCCCGACCACCGGCGGCAGCACCGGCGGCGGCCTGCGCCCGGGCCACGACCACGAGCTCGCACAGTAGCGGCATCCGCTGCGCGGGGTCCTCTCCCCGCGCAGCGGGACCGGTCAGCCGGGCCAGGGGGCGACGCCCACCGGCTGGATCAGCCAGGCGAAGTCCCCGAGACCACCGCGGGCGGTGAGTTCCGCCGCCTCACCGGCGCGGGCCAGGGCGCGGACGTAGGCCGCGGGGTCCGTCGACGCCAGGGCCAGCGGGGGACGGGCCCCCGAGACCCCGAGAAGGGCCAGCGCCTCGCGCTGCGAAACCAGCACCGCCCCGGCCGCCGCGCACGCGTCCAGCGCCACGTGAGCCGTGACGTCACAGCTCCCGTCCGGCACGGGCGCCACCTCCCGGCCGGCCCGGAAGCCCGTCAGGGTGCCGTACGGGGGCCGGGCGTCCCGGGTGTGGGCGTAGTCCACCGCCACCGCCAGGCCGCGCGACACCGAGCGCACGGCACCGGCCCACGCCTCGTCCCGCCCCCGCCCGATCTCCGCGCGGCCGGCGCCCGGCCACCACCGCTCCAGCCACGCCCGGTCCTCCCCCGCCACCGCCGGCCCGCGGGTCTCCGTACCCTCCCGGTCGACCAGTACGTAGTGCCCGTCCTGCGCCACGTCCAGCGGTACGTTGTCCAGCCACTCGTTCGCGAACAGCAGCCCCGCCGTCCCCTGCGGCACCTCCGCGGCCCACCGGATCCGCCCGTCCAGGCCCGCCGGCCGCTCCGCCCGCTCCACCGCCACCGCCCGCACCCGCCCGGCGACCTCCGCGGGCAGCGCGCCCAGCACCCCGGTCAGCAGCTCCCCCCGCCCTGCCCCGACGTCGACCAGGTCCAGCTCCGGCGGATGCCCGAGCTCCGCGTCCACCCACCGCAGCAGCCGGGCCACGGCCCCCGCGTACAGCGGCGAGGCGTGCACGGACGTGCGGAAGTGCCCGGCCGGCCCCGGCCCGCCCGGCCGTACGTAGAACCCGTCCGGCCCGTACAGCGCGGCCTCCATCGCTTCCTTCCACCCGACCGGAAGATCATCCGGAACCGGATCGGGATCTGCGACTTCTCCCTCAGTCCTCATCCCCGAAAGGTTAAGCTCGGCCTCCACCTTGGGGAGTACACCCCCGTCACACGGATCGCACCTGTGGTTGACTCCAGCACCTATCTCCTTTGCCTACTCTGGGTTACGTGCAGCGCCTTTACGACTTCCTCCGCAGACACCCGACGGGCGTCGACAGCTTCTGGGCTGTCCTCCTGGTCGGGTTCGGGATGCTGCAAGTCGCCGAAGACAGTTTCAGCAGCACCACCGCGCGTCTGATCGCCGTCCCCTCGGTGCTCGCGATGGGCGTGGTGGTGGCCCTGCGGCGCAAGTGGACGCAGCAGATGTTCTGGCTCGCCGTCGGCACCGGCGTCTACAAGCTGGTCACCCACACCGAGTTGATCAACTCCGACCTCGCGATGCTGATCATCCTGTACACGGTGGCCGCCTCGGCCGAGATCCCCCGCTGGCTGTCCCGTACGGCCCTCGGCATCGGGCTGGCCGCCGCCCCGGTGTACGTGCTGGCCTTCCGCGCGAACCAGCTCGACACCTCCGAGAACATCCTGACCTCGATCTTCGCGATCGTCCCGTTCGCCCTCGCCTGGGTGCTCGGCGACTCCCTGCGCACCCGCCGGGCCTACTACGCCCAGCTCGTCGAGCGGAACCAGCGCCTGGAGAAGGAGCGCGAGGCGCAGGCCAAGGTGGCCGTCGCCGCCGAGCGCGCCCGGATCGCCCGCGAGCTGCACGACGTCGTCGCGCACAACGTCTCGGTGATGGTCGTCCAGGCCGACGGCGCCGCGTACGTGATGGACGTGGCCCCGGACCAGGCCAAGGAGGCCCTCCAGACCATCTCCGGCACCGGCCGCCAGGCCCTGGCGGAAATGCGCCGGCTGCTCGGCGTGCTGCGCACCGGAGAGCCGCAGGAGTCCGAGGACTACGTGCCCCAGCCCGATGTGGAGCAGATCGAGGTCCTGGTCGAGCAGGTGCGGGCGGCCGGGCTCACGGTGGACTTCCAGGTCGAGGGCGCGCCCCGCCGGCTGCCCACGGGCGTCGAGCTCACCGCGTACCGGATCGTGCAGGAGGCGCTGACGAACACCCGCAAGCACGGCGGCCCCGACGCCAAGGCGAGCGTCCGGCTGGTCTACTTCGACGACGGGCTGGGCCTGCTGGTCGAGGACGACGGCCGGGGGGCGGCCCACGAGCTGTACGAGGACGGCGGCGCCGACGGCGCCGGGCACGGGCTGATCGGCATGCGCGAGCGGATCGGCATGGTCGGAGGCACCCTGGACGCGGGCCCGCGTCCCGGCGGCGGCTTCCGGATCAGCGCACTGCTCCCGCTCAAGAAGAAATGACGAGGTCGAGGTAACTGATGTCCATCCGAGTGATGCTGGTCGACGACCAGGTACTGCTGCGCACGGGCTTCCGCATGGTGCTCGCGGCCCAGCCGGACATGGAGGTCGTCGCCGAGGCCGGCAACGGCCTGGAGGCGCTGGAGGTGCTGCGGTCCACGAAGGTGGACGTGGTGCTGATGGACGTCCGCATGCCGAAGCTCGACGGGGTCGAGGCCACGCGCCGGATCTGCGAGCGGGACGAGCACCCCGATGTGATCATCCTGACCACCTTCGACCTCGACGAGTACGCCTTCTCGGGGCTGAAGG
Organism: Streptomyces sp. NPDC059355; assembly: GCF_042752335.1. Classification (NCBI taxonomy): domain Bacteria; kingdom Bacillati; phylum Actinomycetota; class Actinomycetes; order Kitasatosporales; family Streptomycetaceae; genus Streptomyces; species Streptomyces sp. NPDC059355. Next base: position 35,892 of record NZ_JBHYXN010000006.1, read on the forward strand.
CCGGTGCGAGCGGGTTCATGCTGAAGGACGTGCCGCCGGCCGAGCTGCTGGCCGCGATCCGCTCGGTGCACAGCGGCGACGCGGTGGTGGCCCCGTCCACCACCCGGCGCCTGCTGGACCGTTTCGCGCCGATGCTCCCGTCGAACACGCAGGAGCCGCAGAACAAGGAGATCGAGCGGCTGACGGAGCGCGAGCGCGAGGTCATGCTGCTCGTGGCCCAGGGCCTGTCGAACGGCGAGATCGCCGCCCGGCTGGTCCTCTCCGAGGCCACGGTCAAGACGCACGTGGGCCGCATCCTGACCAAGCTGAGCCTGCGCGACCGCGTCCAGGTGGTCGTCCTCGCGTACGAAACGGGGCTGGTCCGCGCCGGCGGCGCGTAGCACCGTCCCGTACGCGTGCCGGTCAGGCCGGGCCGGGCCAGGTCAGGTCAGGTCAGGTCAGGTCAGGTCAGGTCATCCAGCGGTCCGGGCGGGCGTCCGCGCGGGAGGTGCGGGAGCGGGCCGCCTGGGCGTCCAGCAGCCCGGCGGCCCCGGCCGCCGGGCGCAGCCGCGCCGTGACCGTGCCGTTGGCACCGGTGTCCACATGGACGTCGGCGAGGCCCTGCACCCGCTCCCACGGGCCCTGGGTGAGCCGGACGCTCTGCACCTTGGCATGCGGGACGATCTCCGTACGGCGGCACAGCAGCCCCTTGCGGACGGCGAACACGTCCGCGGAGACGGCCAGGGCATAACCCCTCCACCACACCGGGACCACCCACCGCGACCCGGCCTTCGGGGACCGGCCGAAGGCGAGGCCGGCCAGGTCCACGCCGGGCAGCACCCGGGCGACGACCGCCTGGGCGGCCTCCCGCGAGGCCACCGGCACCAGGACGTCGTTCTTCGAGCCGGCCACCGCCAGCTCCACCCGTACCCATCCGCGGCGCCGCCACAGCAGCGGCTCCACGATCCGTACGGTCTGCACCCGCCCCGGCGGCACCGTCTCGTGCGCCCGGTCCAGCAGCCCGTGGTCGAGGCGCAGCCCGTCGGGGGACTCGGCGACCCGCCAGTCGAACTCGCTCAGGAAACGGCCGACCGTGCCCGACCAGAGACCGCCCAGCATGGGCAGCATCGTCGCGATCGTCGCCCAGTGGTTCCCGCTGAACCACCACACGGCGACCGGCACGCCCAGTCCGGCGGCCAGCGCCCCCCACGCCGAGAGCGTGAGCAGCAGCGACACCACCAGGTCCCGGGGGCCGACGCGCAACAGCGCCTGCTCCGGGGCCTCGCCGAGCGCGACGGCCTCCGCCGGAGCGAAACCGGCCGCCCGGGCCAGCAGCTCGGCGCGCAGCGCCACGGCCTCGCGCTCGTCGAGGAAGGCGAGCTCGTCCTTGTCCTCGGTGCCGATCACGTCGAGCCGCAGCTTGGCGACACCGGCGACCCGGGCCAGCAGCGGCCGGGTCACGTCGATCGCCTGGATGCGGTCGAGGCGGATGTGCGCGGTGCGCCGGAAGAGCAGCCCGCTGCGGATGCGCAGCTCGGTGTCGGTCACCGCGTAATGGGTGAACCACCAGCTCAGGAACCCGTACACGCCGAACACCACGACCAGTGCGAGCAGCGCGAGGGCGCGCAGGGTCACGGAGAGCCCGCTCGCCCAGCGCTGGAGCTGGTCGGCCTGCTGGACGACGACGCCGACGGTAGCGGCGATCGGCACCCACGCCCGGCGCAGCGGCGTGAGCAGGTGCAGCCGGCGCTCGACGACGGATTCGGCCGCAGCGGCCGATTCGGCGGTCACAGGCCCGCCGACCTTGCCTCGCCGAGCTCCGTCAGCCGGTCCCGCAACCGCTGCGCCTCGTCCGGGACCAGTCCCGGAATCTTGGCGTCCGTGGCAGCGGCCGCCGTGTGCAGCTGTACGGAGGCCAGCCCGAAGCGCCGCTCCAGCGGCCCCGAGGTCACCTCGACCAGCTGCATGCGCCCGTACGGGACCACGGTCTGCGCCCGCCACAGCACGCCCCGGCTGATCAGCAGGTCGTCGGCGCGCTCCGCGTACCGCCAGGACCGCCAGTTGCGGCCGAGCACCACCCACCCCCAGACCAGGGCGACCAGCCAGACCGCCCCCGCGGCCGCCCACCCCGGGCCGGCCGTCAGCCCGAGCAGCAGCGCGGTCCCGACGGCGAGCGGCACCGCCCAGATCACCAGCAGCAGCCGCCGCAGCCTGAGCAGCCCACCCGGCAACCCCACCCATTCGGGCCGGCCCGTCTCACCCGAAGTCCCCGTTTCCATGGGTCCAGCGTAGGGGGGTGGCGCCCCGGCCAGGCCGGGCTCGCGGCCTGGCCGACGCGCCACCCCCTGCGGCTGCGAGAATGCCGCCATGACGGAGACCACGGTCGGTATCGGCGGAGCGGCGGAGAGCACCGACATGGTGCTCAACATCGGACCCCAGCACCCTTCCACGCACGGCGTGCTGCGGCTGCGCCTCGTCCTGGACGGCGAGCGGATCGTCAGCGCCGAGCCGGTCGTCGGCTACATGCACCGCGGCGCCGAGAAGCTCTTCGAGGCGCGCGACTACCGGCAGATCGTGATGCTCGCGAACCGGCACGACTGGCTGTCCGCGTTCTCCAACGAGCTCGGCGTCGTCATGGCCGTCGAGCGGATGCTCGGCATGGAGGTCCCCGAGCGGGCCGTGTGGATGCGGACCCTGCTCGCCGAGCTGAACCGGGTGCTGAACCACCTGATGTTCCTCGGCTCGTACCCCCTCGAACTGGGCGGTATCACCCCGATCTTCCACGCGTTCCGCGAGCGCGAGGAGCTGCAGGCCGTCATGGAGGAGATCTCCGGCGGCCGCATGCACTACATGTTCAACCGGGTCGGCGGCCTCAAGGAGGACCTGCCGGCGGGCTGGCTCGGCCGGGCGCGCGCCGCGATCGCCGACGTCCGCACCCGCATGGACGTCTACGACAAGCTCGTCCACGGCAACGAGATCTTCCGCGGCCGCACGCGCGGAGTGGGCGTGCTGTCCGCCGAGGCGGTGCACGCGTACGGGGTCTCCGGCCCGATCGCCCGCGCCTGCGGCGTCGACTTCGACCTGCGCCGCGACGAGCCGTACCTGGCGTACGGGGAGCTCCAGGACGTCCTGAAGGTGATCACCCGCACCGAGGGCGACTGCCTGGCCCGCTTCGAATGCCTGCTGGACCAGACGCACAACGCGCTCGACCTGGCCGTGGCCTGCCTGGACCGGATGGCCGAGCTGCCGCCCGGGCCGATCAACCAGCGCCTCCCGAAGGTGCTGAAGGCGCCCGAGGGGGCCACGTACGCCTGGACGGAGAACCCCCTCGGCATCAACGGCTACTACCTGGTCTCCAAGGGCGAGAAGACCCCGTACCGGCTGAAGCTGCGCTCCGCCTCCTTCAACAACATCCAGGCGCTGGCGGTGCTGCTCCCGGGACAGCTGGTCGCGGACATGGTGGCGATCCTGGGCTCGCTGTTCTTCGTCGTGGGAGACATCGACAAGTGATAAGACGCGGGAACTCCCGCGACTGCGCGGGCGTTTCCTGTTTAGGGTGCGGCCATGACCCCTGGCCTGTTCGACGGCTACCTGCGACGGCTCGGCTTCGCCCGGCCGCCCCGGCCCACCGCCGAGGCGCTGTTCGCGCTCCAGCGCGCCCACGTCGAGCGCATCCCGTACGAGAACCTCGACATCCAGCTCGGCCGGCCGCCCGGCATCGACCCCGAGCTGTCCGCACGCCGCATCGCGGCCGGGCGCGGCGGGTACTGCTTCCACCTCAACGGCGCCTTCGCCCTCCTCCTTGAGCACCTCGGCTTCGAAGTGACCCGGCACCTGGCGGGCGTCCTCGTCGCGGCGGAGCGCGAACGCCGCGATGTCAACGGCGACCACCTCGCGCTGACGGTCCGGGTCGGCGGCGAGGAGTACTTCGTCGACGCCGGGCTCGGCGACGGCCCGTACGAGCCGCTGCCGCTGCGCGCCGGAACGCACCGGCAGGGGAGGTTCACGTACGAGCTGGGCCCGCTGGGCGGGGACCTGCCGGGCTGGAGGTACGTCTACGAGGCGGGGCCCTGCCCGGTGGTCAACATGCTCTCGGCGCCGGCGGCGATACCGGCCGACTTCGAGGCCACGCACGTCCGGCTGTCGACGGCGCCGGACTCCGGTTTCGTACGGACCCTCGCGCTGCTGCGGCGCGACGCCCACGGCACCGACGCGCTGCGCGGCCGGCTGCTGAGCCGGACCGAACCGGCGAAGGGGACGACCGAGCGGGTCCTGGACACGCCGGGCGAGTTCTGGGCGGTGGTGGGCGGCCTCTTCGAGCGGAAGCTCGACGACCTGACCCCGGAGGACCGGACTGCGCTGTGGGGCCGGGTCTGCGCGGCCCACGAGACATGGCTGGCCGCCCGGCGCTGATGCCGGTACGGGGGTGCAGACTTGGGGCATGTCCCACTCCCCCAGACGGGCCTGCCCCGCATGCGGACGCGACTGCGCCGTGACCGCCGGCCGGATCGCCCGCCACGACCCGCCCGCAGGCCGCGGCCGAGCGGACCTGATCTCCTGCCCCGGCTCCCGGGCCCGCGTGGTGCTCGGTGCCTCGGCCCCGACCCTGGACGGCTTCGCCCTCGCGCCGCTGCCGGGCCAGCTCCCGCTGTTCTGAGGCCTACGAGATCGCGGTGCGCAGGCGGACCACGTCGATCGGCTCCGTCTCGTCGTGAGCCGTCAGGTCGATGACCTGGCCCACCGCGCGCTGTTCGGGGGTGGGCTGCTTGAAGCCCTGATCCTTGACCGGCTGCTCGGCGGCGGTACGTTCCGCCTGGGCCGACTCCGCCTGGTGCACCGCGAGGGCCTCCGCGCCGACCACGTCGGCCAGGTCCTCGTTCTGGACCGATTCGATCACCGCTCGGGCCTGGGCCGCGGTCTTGGTGCCGAAGAAGTCGAAGCCGCCCTCGACCCGCGACGCCGAGCGGCGCGCGGCCGAGTAGGGGGCGACCGCCGCGGAGGGCCGACGCGCGGGGACGGCGCCCGGGCGGGCGTGCCCGGCCTCCAGCGCCATCGGCTCGGCGGCCTTGGCCTGCAGCATCTTCGGCTGGGCCGGCTGCGCCTCCGCCTTGCCCTCGACCTTGCCTTCGGCCTTCGCCTCCGCCTTGCGGACGAGGGCCGCCATGGCGGCATTGGCCCGGGCGTAGCCGACGCTGGTGGGCGCACCGCTCGACGTGCGCTCCTCGGTCACCGGCGGGAGCTCCTTCGGCGCCGCCGCGGACTCCGGGGCGGCCGAGGCCTCGATGGCGAGCAGCCGGCGGCCCTCCAGGGCGCTGGCCCGCTCGGTCTCGGCGGTGGCGTAGCGCCGCAGCAGCGCCGCGTGCTCGCCGCGCAGCCCCGCGAGTTCGACCCGCTTGGCCCGCAGCTTCGCGTCCAGCTTGGCGCGCAGTGCCCGGGCCTCTTCGAGGTCGGACTCGAGCTCGGCTATCCGCTCCTCGGTCTTCCACTCGTCCTTGATCCGCTCGCGGGCGAGTTCGGCCACGCGGCGCCCGGCCGCACGGTCCCAGGCGCGCATGAGGACCGCGCCGGACACGCCCGCGGCCCCCGCGAGGGCCGCGAGCAGGCGCAGGGGCAAAGGATCCGCGAGCAGCCAGGCCGCGGCCGCACTGGCGACGGAGACTCCGGCCACGGTCGTCGGCGTGAGCAGCCGGTGCAGGGGTTCGGGATTGCGGTGGCGTCCACGGGGCATGGCCTGAAATTTACAGGGCGTGGAGGGTGCGTGGGGTAACTGCCCGGCAATCTGTGGCCGGGCAGTTACCCGTCATTTCTCCACCAAACCCGTAACTACTCCTACTTCGTGAGGCCCTTCGCCTTCAGATAGGCCTTCGCGGCATCCGCCGGCTTCTCGCGCTGGGCGTCCACCTGCTTGTTCAACTCGACGAGGTCGGCGGTCGTGAGGACCTTGGTCAGCTTGTCGAGGGCGGCCGCGATCTCCGGGGATCCCGCGTCCTTGGCGTTGACCACCGGCAGGACGTTGTCGGCGTTCTGGAGCTTCTTGTCGTCCTCCAGCAGGACCAGGCCGAAGCTGTCGAGCGTGGCGTCCGTGGTGGTCGTGAGCGCCAGCTGGTCCACGCCGTCCTTGACCGCCTGCTTGGCCTGCGGGGTGCCGACGCCCTTCGGGTCGATCCCGGAAACGTCGATTCCGTACGCCTTCTTCAACCCCGGTGCGCAGAACGGCCGTACCGCGCATTCGTCGCCCGCCGCGATCTTCACCTTCAGCCCCGACTTGCCAAGATCGGAAAGGGTCTTCAGGTTGTTCTTCCGGGCGAATTCCTTCGACACCGCGAAGGCGTTCTGGTCGACCGCCGGGCCGGCCGGCAGCGCCTTGAGGCCGAGCGGGGCCGCGAGCTTCTCCAGCCCCGCGACCGTCGCCGCCACGTCGCTCGACGCGACCGGCTTCTCCTCCGGCGCCTTCGGGCCGTTCACCTTGGCGTTGAGGAACTCCGCGAGGGTGGCCGCGTACTCCGGGACGACGTCGATCTCGCCCTTCTCCAGCGAGGGCTCGTAGAGCTCGCGGTTGTTCACCGTGGTGATCGACGTGCTGTAGCCCGCGTCCCCCAGTACCTGTGCGTACAGCTCCGCCAGCACGTTGGACTCCGTGAACCCGGCCGCGCCGATCACGACCTTGCCCTTGGCGGAACCGGAGCCGGAGTCCGAGGGGGCGGAGGCGCCCGACCCGGTGTCCTTGCTCTTCTCCAGGCTGTCGCCGCCGCACGCGGCGAGGGAGGCGGTCAGGGCCGCCGCCCCCAGTACGGCGCCGAGGACGCGCGTGGACTTGCTCATCTTGTGCTCCTCCAGGGAGTGGGAACGACCAACGAACGAGGGAGGGCCCGCGGGGACGGGCGGACGCGTCAGCGCGCCGCCGGACGGGGGAAGAGCCGGCCTGCCGCCACCAGGGCGCCCTCGACCAGCAGGGCCAGCGCCGCCACCAGCAGCGCCCCCGCGAAGACCTGCGCAGTGTTGTACGTGTTGAAGCCGGCGGTGATGATCCGGCCGAGGCCGCCCTGCCCCACCATGGCCGCGATCGTGGCCGTGGCGATCACCTGGACGGCGCCCGAGCGCAGCCCGGTCATCACCAGCTCGCGCGCGAGCGGCAGTTCCACCCGCCAGAACAGCTGGCCGCCGGACATTCCCATGCCCCGGGCGGCCTCCACCACCGAGCGGTCCACCTCGCGCATGCCGACGTACGCGTTGGTCAGCAGCGGCGGCAGGGCGAAGAGCACGAGCGCGACGATGGTGGGCAGATAGCCCGCGCCGCGCAGCGGCGAGACCATGAACAGGGCCAGCACCGCGAAGACGGGGACGGCCCGCCCGATGTTGGAGATGTTGACGGCGAGCGCGCCGCCCTTGCCTATGTGGCCGAGCCACAGCCCGATGGGGAGGGCCACGGCGCAGGCGACGGCGAGGGAGATCCCGCTGACGTAGACGTGCTCGCCGAGCCGGTGCCACACCCCGTTCTCCCCGGACCAGTTGGCTCCGTTCGCCAGCCAGTCCCAGGCTCCCGCGAGCACGCCCATCGCCTCAGGCCCCCTTCGCGGTCGCCGCGGCCGGCGCGGCGGGCTCCGCGGGCACCGGCTTCGTCCGACGGGCCGCCCGCGGCGCGCGCGTCGCCCGGGTCCACGGCGTGAGCAGCCGCTGCACGCCGAGCAGCAGCAGGTCCGCCACCAGGGCGAGCAGGACGCACAGCACGGAGGCCGTGAGCACCTGGGCCTTGAAGGAGCTGTTGACCGCCGGGGCGATGAGGTTGCCGAGGCCGCCCTGGCCGACGATGGACCCGACGGTGGTCAGGGCCACCGTGGACACCGTGGCGATCCGCACACCGGCGAGCAGCGCGGGCAGCGCCAGCGGCAGTTCGACCTGCCACAGCAGCCGACCCGGCCCGTACCCCATCCCGCGCGCGGCCTCCCGTACCTCCTCGGGCACGGCTTCCAGGCCGGCCATCGCGTTGCGGACCAGGATGGTCAGCGAGTACAGGACCAGCCCGGTCACCACGAGTGAGGCCGACAGTCCGAACAGCGGCAGCAGCAGGGAGAACATGGCGAGCGAGGGAACCGTGTAGAGCAGGGTGGTCAGGCCCAGCACGGGTGCGGCCCAGCGCCGGCCGCGGCGGGCCAGCAGGGCCAGCGGGAGGGACACGACGAGGCCGACAAGCACCGAAACGCCCGTGATCCAGACGTGTTGGACCGTGGCGTCGGTGAGCTCCTGGGAGCGGGACGTGACGTAGTCCCAGCAGATCCAGTCGTTCGCCACCAGGCAGTTCTGCCCGGCCATGCCCTCACCCCCCTGCCACCGTCACGTACACCCGTCCGAACGGGCACGGCCAAGAGCGACCATAACCCCCGGGGCTGACAATGGCCGGAAACCTTCGCACCGGGGTAATACTCCCGTCACAAACAACCCGCAGCGTGTGGGGGAGGATGGGCGGGTGATCCGATTCGAGCATGTGACCAAGCGCTACCCCGACGGGACCACGGCCGTCGAGGACCTGTCCTTCGAGGTGGCGGAGGGTGAGCTGGTCACGCTCGTGGGCCCGTCCGGCTGCGGCAAGACGACCACGATGAAGATGGTCAACCGGCTCATCGAGCCGACCTCCGGCCGGATCCTGCTCGGCGGCGAGGACATCGCGGGCGCCGATCCCGTGGAGCTGCGCCGGCACATCGGATACGTCCTCCAGCAGGTCGGGCTGTTCCCGCACAAGACGGTGCTGGAGAACACCGCGACCGTCCCGCAGCTGATCGGCACCCCCAAGGCCAAGGCCCGCGCCCGCGCGGCCGAGCTCCTCGAACTGGTGGGGCTGGACCCGGCCGTGTACGGGGGCCGGTACCCGGAGCAGCTCTCCGGCGGACAGCGCCAGCGCGTCGGCGTCGCGAGGGCGCTGGCAGCCGATCCGCCGGTGCTGCTGATGGACGAGCCGTTCGGGGCGGTGGACCCGGTGGTCCGCGAGCGGCTCCAGAACGAGTTCCTGGAGCTCCAGCGAACGGTGCGCAAGACGATCCTGCTGGTCACGCACGACCTGGAGGAGGCGATCCGGCTCGGCGACCGCATCGCCGTCTACGGCACGGGCACCATCGAGCAGTTCGCGCGCCCGGCCGCGGTGCTGGCCGCGCCGGCCACCGAGTACGTGGCCTCCTTCGTCGGCGCCGACCGCGGGCTGAAGCGGCTCGCGGTCACCCCGGTGGAGCGGGCCGATCTGACGCAGGCGGGGGCGGACGGGAAAGCCCCCACCGCCGAAGTGGCGCTGGGGGCGAGTCTGCGCGAGGCGCTCGCGCTGCTGCTGCAGGAGGACTCCGGCCGGATCGGGGTCACGGACCCGGACTCCGGCGAGCTGGTCGGCGTACTGACCCCGGAGGGGGTCCACCGGGCGCTGCGCCGGGCCCAACGGCAAGAGGCGTAGGGGGCTCCGGGCCCGGCCTCGGGCCAGGGGCCGGGCGTCAGGCCTGGATGCGGTTGCTCATCCACACCAGCATCGGCGGGATCTCGCGGCGCCAGGTGTTGAAGTTGTGGCCGCCGCTGTCGAGGATGATCGAGGAGACCCGGTCCGGGCCCTTGACCAGCTTGATGAACTTCTTGGTGTCGTCGAGGTTGGGCTCGCCCGTCTCGCTGCTGGTGACCAGGAAGGACGTACCGTTCGGCTTCTTGTGCTCGATGCTGTGCAGGACGTCGGCACGCTTCTTCAGCTTGTCGTCGCCCTGGAACAGGTTGCCGGTCGTCGCGTCGTTCGCCGCGTCGTAGTACGCGGACAGACCCGCGGCGGCGCCGAAGGTCTGCGGGTAGTGCGCGGCGATCTTCAGGGCGCAGTAGCCGCCCGTCGAGTTCCCGATGAAGCCCATGTTCTGCGGCTTGTCGCCGACCCGGAACGTGTCCTGGATGGCCTGCGGCAGGTCCTCGGCGAAGAAGGTCTCCGTCTGCGGTCCGCCGGGTATGTCCACGCACTCGGTGTCACGCGGCGGCGCGACGGTCGGGCGCAGCATCACCAGGATCATCGGCTTCATCTTGCCCGCCTTGGCCTGCTTGAAGGCCGTCATCGGGTAGTTCAGCCCTTTGATCAGGTTCTCGGCGGTGCCCGGGTAGCCCGTCAGCACGATGGAGGCCGGAAAGTTCTGCTCCTTGTGCTGCGGCTGGAAGTACTCCGGCGGCAGCCACACGTACCCGGGGCTCGTTATTTTCGACTTCTGCCCGGTTATGGCAATCTTCAGGATCTGTCCGCCGACCTGGGGCTGGGCCCCGCCCGGCACGTCGAGCTTCTGCTTGTCGACGACCTTGATGTCCTTGCTGCTCATGGAGTGGTCCACGACCTTGCCGACAGATGTCTGCTGGCCGAACAGGTCCGCCCACGAGCCGTAGAAGGAGAAGGACTTGTTCGCCGCCAGGCCCACGGCCGAGAACAGCGCCAGCTGGGTCGCGAGCAGGAGAGCGACCCGGCCGAGCAGCGCACGCCAGGTGCGGCCCGAGAGCCGGGGCCAGAACCACACCGTGGCTGCGAACAGCAGCACACCGGCGATGATGGCCAGCGCCAGAACCGTATTACTGGTGAGACCCATGAGCAGTCAGTCGACTTTCTGATGGCAGGACTAGTTTTTCTCGGCGGAAGAGTGAACCCGCTCGACCCCGATGTCGTCCTAGTGGACGCACCACACTCCGGAGGCTGTCGCGGCCTTCGGCCACATGATCTCTCGCGGAGCAACGGGAAGCGATGTCTAGCAGGATAGATGGCGATAAGTCGGGACAGGTTCCGAAGCAGGTCCGCCGAATCTTCCGCGGCCCACGACCGGAGTCGGTGCCCGGGCTGGTAGGTACGGCCGTCATGATCGTCGGCCTTCTGGACATCGCGGCGGGAGTCTTCCCGCGGTTCCGGCACAGCCGGATCCACGCGGTCACCGAGGTCCTGCCCGGTTCACTGGGCCCCTTCGCAGCCGCCCTCGCCATCAGCGCGGGCGTTCTGCTCCTCCTGCTCGCCCACGGCCTCAAGCGCCGCAAGCGCCGGGCCTGGCGGGCCGCCGTCGTCCTGCTCCCGGCCGGGGCCGCGGCGCAGTTCATGTACCGGCACTCCGTCATCAGCGTCGTCCTCGCGGCGGTGCTCCTGGCACTCATCGTGCGCCACCAGGGTGAATTCAAGGCGCTGCCGGACCCGCGCAGCCGCTGGAAGGCGCTCGCCAACTTCGTGCTGATGAGCGCCGGCTCCATCGGCCTGGGCCTGGTCATCGTCAACTCCCACCCCGGCCGCGTCGTCGGCCATCCGGGTATTTACGAGCAGATCAGCCACGTCGTGTACGGGCTCTTCGGCATGGAGGGACCGGTCGACTACTCCGGCCGCGTCTCCTGGACCGTGGGCTACTCCCTCGGCGCCCTCGGCATGCTGACCGCGCTCACCACCATCTACCTGGCCTTCCGCCCCGAGCACCCGGCCGCCCGGCTCACCGCCGACGACGAGACCAAGCTGCGCGAGCTGCTCACCAAGCACGGCGGCCGCGACTCGCTGGGCCACTTCGCGCTCCGCCGAGACAAGGCCGTCGTCTTCTCCCCCAGCGGCAAGGCCGCCGTCACCTACCGCGTCGTCTCCGGCGTGATGCTCGCCTCCGGCGACCCCATCGGCGACGTCGAGGCCTGGCCCGGCGCCATCGAGCGGTTCATGGAGGAGGCCAAGGCCCACTCCTGGACCCCGGCCGTCGTGGGCTGCAGCGAGACCGGCGGCGAGGTCTGGACCCGCGAGACCGGGCTGGACGCCCTGGAGCTGGGCGACGAGGCGATCGTCGACGTCAAAGACTTCTCGCTCACCGGCCGCCCCATGCGCAACGTCCGCCAGATGGTGAAGCGCATCGAGCGCAACGGCTACACCACCAAGGTCCGCCGCGTCAGCGAGCTGACCGAGGAGGAGCTGGATCAGGTCCGCGGCGCGGCCGTCGCCTGGCGCGGCACCGACACCGAGCGCGGCTTCTCCATGGCCCTGGGCCGCGTCGGCGACGAGGGCGACGGCGACTGCTACATCGCCACCGCCCACCGGGTCGAGGAGGGCGACACCAGCCCGTTCGGCGACCTCAAGGCCATCCAGCACTTCGTGCCGTGGGGCAAGGACGGCATGTCGCTGGAGATGATGCGCCGCGACCGCGCCGCCGACCCGGGCATGAACGAGCTGCTGATCGTCGCCTCCCTTCAGCAGGCCCCCGACCTGGGCATCGAGAAGGTCTCCCTGAACTTCGCGATGTTCCGCGCGGCCCTGGCCCGCGGCGAGAAGATCGGCGCGGGCCCGGTCCTGCGCATGTGGCGCAGCCTGCTGGTCTTCCTGTCCCGCTGGTTCCAGATCGAGTCGCTGTACAAGTTCAACGAGAAGTTCCGCCCCCGCTGGGAGCCGCGCTTCATGGTCTACCGCAACAGCCGCGACCTGCCCCGCATCGGCTTCGCCGTGATGCAGGCCGAGGGCTTCGTCACGCTGGCCCTGCCCCGGCTGTTCGCCAGCCGCCGCCGTCCCAAGCCGATCCGCACCTGCGCCCACACGCACCCGACCGCCCCGGTACCGGCCCAGGCCAAGGCCGAGCGCGAGGTCCAGGTCGCGTAGACCCGCCCGGGGGCCCGCCCCCGGGTACGAAGCCCGGTCCGCCGCATCCCCGGCGGACCGGGCTTCGGCGTGTGCACCCGGTCCGGTGCCGGGCGGCCGAAGCGGCCGCATACGGCCCGGCCAGGGCGGCGGCCCTACCCTGGAGCCATGAACATCAAGCGCGGGGCCACCGGCAGGGGCCGGGTCGCAGGCCTGCCGGAATGGGACCGCTGCGGGGTCATGGGCGTCGTCAACGTCACCCCCGACTCCTTCTCCGACGGCGGGCGCTGGTTCGACACCACCGCCGCCGTCAAGCGCGGCCTCGACCTCGTCGCCCAGGGCGCCGACCTCGTCGACGTCGGCGGAGAGTCCACCCGCCCCGGCGCCTCCCGCGTCGGCGAGGAGGAGGAGCTGCGCCGCGTGGTCCCCGTGGTGCGCGGCCTGGCCTCCGAGGGGGTCGCCGTCTCCGTCGACACCATGCGCGCCTCCGTGGCCGCCCAGGCCGTCGCGGCCGGCGCGATGCTGGTCAACGACGTGAGCGGCGGACTCGCCGACCCCGGCATGATCCCGGCCGTCGCCGCCGCCGAGGTGCCGTTCGTGGTGATGCACTGGCGCGGCTTCAGTGATGGCATGAACAAGCTCGCCGTCTACGAGGACGTCGTCGCCGAGGTCACCGCCGAGCTCCGGGTCCGCATCGACGCCGTCGTGGCCGGCGGGATCGCCCCCGAGCGCCTCCTCGTCGATCCCGGCCTCGGCTTCGCGAAGATGGCCGAGCACGACCTGGCCCTGGTCGCCCACCTCCCCGAGCTGCGTGCCCTCGGCTTCCCGCTGCTGGTCGCCGCCTCGCGCAAACGATTCCTCGGCCGGATCCTGGCGGGCGCGGCCGATGCCGCCCCGCCGCCCGCCCGCGAGCGCGACGCCGCCACCGCGGCCGTCTCCGCCATCGCGGCCCACCAGGGGGCCTGGGCCGTACGGGTCCACGAGGTACGGGCGACCGCCGACGCGGTTCGGGTGGCCCGTGCCGTGGAAGGAGCGCTTTGACCATCGAACGAGAAGGAGCACGGTGAGCAGAACCGACATCGAAGCGGTCGACGAGGTCAACACGGCCTTCTACGAGGCCATGGAACGGGGGGACTTCGACGCACTGTCGGCGCTCTGGCTCGAGGACGAGATCTCCTGCGTGCATCCCGGCTGGCCGGTGCTCTCCGGCCGCGGCGAGGTGCTGCGCTCGTACGCGCTGATCATGTCCCACACCGACTACATCCAGTTCTTCCTCACCGACACGAAGGTCGCCGTCATAGGTGACACAGCACTGGTGACGTGTACGGAGAACATCCTCAGCGGCGGGCCCGCCGAGGACGGCGGAGAACTCGGCCCGCTCGTCGGCCAGCTGGTCGTCGCCACGAATGTGTTCCGACGCACATCGGAGGGGTGGCGGCTCTGGTCCCACCACGGTTCTCCCGTGCTGACGGACTCCGAGGAGGACGAGGCGGAGGACTCCGCCTGACCCCGACGGCGGGGCCCGAAGTCTTTCGCAGGTAAATTCGAAGACGGACGACGCCGACCGCACTCGGCTTAGGCCCATGGATCCGGGGAGTCCCGGACCGGAAGCACCTACGAAAGCAGGAGTGATTCGCGTGGATCGTGTCGCGCTGCGCGGCCTCAAGGCTCGCGGGCACCACGGCGTCTTCCCCCGGGAACGCGAGGAAGGCCAGACCTTCATCGTCGACCTCGTGCTGCACATCGACACCCGCCCCGCGGCGGCCGACGACGACCTGGCGAAGACCGTGCACTACGGGGTCGTCGCCGAAGAGGTCGTCGATGTGGTCCAGGGAGAACCCGTCGACCTGATCGAGACCCTCGCCGAGCGGATCGCCCAGCAGTGCCTCAAGCACGAAGCGGTGGCACAGGTGGAGGTCGTCGTCCACAAACCGGACGCCCCCATCACCGTCCCCTTCGACGACGTGACCATCACGATCACCCGGAGCCGCGTGTGAACAACGGACTGAACGCCCCGAGCGACCCCACCGTCCAGCCGGTGCCCGCATCCGTCGTGGAGACGGTGGACGCCGCCGACACCACCCTCTCCAACCCCAAGTGGGCCGTCATCGCGCTCGGCGCGAACCTCGGCAACCGCCTGGAGACCCTCCAGGGCGCCATCGACGCCCTCGGGGACACCCCCGGCCTGCGGGTCAAGGCCGTCTCCCCCGTCTACGAGACCGAGCCGTGGGGCGTCGAGCCCGGCTCGCAGCCCTCGTACCTCAACGCGGTCGTCGCGCTGAAGACCACCCTGCCGCCGTCCTCCCTGCTGGAGCGCGGCCACGCCATCGAAGAGGCCTTCGACCGCGTCCGCGAGGAGCGCTGGGGCCCGCGCACGATCGACGTCGACATCGTGTCGTACGCCGACGTGGTCTCGGACGACCCGGTCCTCACCCTCCCGCACCCGCGGGCCCACCAGCGGGCCTTCGTCCTGGCCCCGTGGAACGACATCGACCCCGAGGCGCAGATCCCGGGCCGCGGCCCCGTCGCCGCGCTGCTGGCCGGAATCGGCCTGGCGGGCGTCACGCCGCGCCCGGACCTGGAACTCCGCCTGCCCGAGTAGTCGTTAACCTGTGGCTATGGCCGAGGAACGCCGATGAGTCGGCGGCGCGGAAAGCGGGGAACGGGTACGTGAAGCAACTGAGGCCGGCGGTCCTGGCGGGGATCTTCGCCGTCGCCGGGGTGCTGTCCTGGGCGGGCGCCCGGCTGTGGAACGCGTACGGGAACCTGCCGGGCGTCCCGCTCGCCGCGCCCATCGTGCTGGGCGCCATCGCGGTCGTCCTGCTGGCCACGGCCCTCTCGCTCCGCGCCCGCCTCAAGGCGCAGCGCGAGCGGCGGCCGGGCGCCAAGGGCGTGGAGCCGCTGATGGCGGCCCGCGCGGTCGTCTTCGGACAGGCCAGCGCCCTCGTGGCGGCCCTCGTGGCGGGCATGTACGGCGGCGTGGGCGTCTTCCTGCTGCTGGACTCCCTCGACGTCCCCGCCCGCCGCGACCAGACCTGGTACGCCGGCTTCGCGGTCCTGGCGGGCGCGGCCGTCATCGCCGCCGCCCTCTTCCTGGAGCACGTCCTCAAACTCCCCGAGGACGACGACACCGCCCCCCAGGCCCCCTCCCGCGCCTGACGGCCCCACCGGGCGCGGTGGGGGCCGGCCACCCGCCGCGCGGGCTCGGCCCGCGCCCCGGGGGTCTCCGTCTAGGCCACGTCGTGGCGGGGGCCCAGCCACTCCCAGAGCCGGAGCGGCTCCGGCCCCCGGTCCTCCCAGTCGCAGAACTGCAGGTCGACGAGGAAACCGCCGGACGCGAGGACGGTCGCCTCGCCGTCGTAGCCACCCCGCGCGTTGACGAGGGGGGCGCCCGCGACCGAGCCGGTCGCCTTCTCCATCGGCACGGCCGCCACCCCCTCCGCGTCCACGCTCAGGAGCACGCACGGGCAGGAGCAGCAGTCCGTTCTCATCACGGTGTACGGAATCTGCGCCCGAAAGCCGCGCCGGGCGTCCGAATCCCCGTCGAACAGCACCTCCAGGGTCCGCCGGACGTCCTCGCTCAGCGGCTTCCAGCCATCGGCGGCCTCGCCCCCCGCTTCCTGACCGGCCCCGCCCGCGGCCGCGGCCGCCCCCGCGCCCATCCGCTCAGCGCGCGATGATCAGGCTCATGGCCTCGTTGCGGGTCGCGGGGTCGCGGAGCTGGCCGCGGACCGCCGAGGTGATCGTCTTGGCACCGGGCTTGCGGACCCCGCGCATGGTCATGCACATGTGCTCGCACTCGACGACGACGATGACCCCGCGCGGCTCCAGGATCTCCATCAGGGAGTCCGCTATCTGCGTGGTCAGCCGCTCCTGTACCTGAGGACGGCGGGCGAACACGTCCACGAGGCGGGCCAGCTTCGACAGCCCGGTGATCTTGCCGTCGACGGACGGGATGTAGCCGACGTGCGCCACGCCGTGGAACGGCACCAGGTGGTGCTCACAGTTGCTCATGACCTCGATGTCCTTCACCAGGACCATCTCGTCGTGCCCCAGGTCGAAGGTGGTCGTCAGGACCTCTTCGGGCTTCTGGTAGAGGCCGGCGAATATCTCCTTGTACGCGCGGGCCACACGGGCCGGGGTCTCGAGGAGGCCTTCGCGGTCCGGGTCCTCGCCGACCGCGATCAGGAGTTCGCGGACCGCCGCCTGGGCGCGCTTCTCGTCGAACTCGCCGATCGTGCCCTCGTCACCGGTCAGGGTCACTGGGTCGGTCATCTCTTCCTCGTTCCTGTGTGCACTGGCGCCTCTCACGGGCACGCAAAAGTGCCGCGCCCCCAGGCTAGAACCTGGGGGGCGCGGCATCCATTCCGGGACGGTCCGGCCGAGGGCTACTCGGCGCGGTCCTCCGGCGCGGGGTCCTTCTCCACGGACACGGCCGGCGTGACCGCCGAGGTGCCGTTCGCCGAGTTCGTCAGCTGGAGCTCCTTGGGAGAGAGCACCGGCGGACGGGTCGACGGGGTGCGGTGCGAGGATCCGGTCCACGCCGGGCGGGCCGGGCGCTTCACGATCGTCGAGAAGACCTCGGCGATCTCCTCCTTGCCCAGCGTCTCCTTCTCGAGGAGCGCGAGGACCAGGTTGTCGAGGACGTCGCGGTTCTCGACCAGGATCTCCCAGGCCTCGTTGTGCGCCGTCTCGATGAGCTTCTTGACCTCTTCGTCGACGAGCGCCGCGACCTCTTCCGAGTAGTCCCGCGGGTGCGACATCTCGCGGCCCAGGAACGGCTCGGTGTTGTCCCCGCCGAACTTGATCGCGCCGAGGCGCTCGGTCATGCCGTACTGGGTCACCATCGCGCGGGCCGTCGCCGTGGCCTTCTCGATGTCGTTCGCCGCGCCGGTCGTCGGGTCGTGGAAGACCAGCTCCTCGGCCGCGCGCCCGCCCAGCATGTACGCCAGCTGGTCGAGCATCTCGTTGCGCGTGGTCGAGTACCTGTCCTCGTCGGGCAGGACCATGGTGTAGCCCAGGGCCCGGCCGCGGGACAGGATCGTGATCTTGTGGACCGGGTCGGAGTTCGGGGAGGCCGCCGCGACCAGGGCGTGGCCGCCCTCGTGGTACGCGGTGATCTTCTTTTCCCGGTCCGACATGATCCGGGTCCGCTTCTGCGGGCCCGCCACGACGCGGTCGATCGCCTCGTCCAGCATGTCGTTGTCGATCAGCTTGCGGTCCGAACGGGCGGTGAGGAGCGCCGCCTCGTTCAGGACGTTGGACAGATCGGCACCGGTGAAGCCGGGGGTGCGGCGGGCGACGGCCGAAAGGTCGACGTCCGGAGCGACCGGCTTGCCCTTCTGGTGGACCTTGAGGATCTCCAGACGGCCCTGCATGTCCGGACGGTCGACCGCGATCTGCCGGTCGAAACGGCCCGGGCGCAGCAGCGCCGGGTCGAGGATGTCCGGGCGGTTCGTGGCGGCGATCAGGATGACGCCGCCCTTCACGTCGAAGCCGTCCATCTCGACGAGCAGCTGGTTCAGGGTCTGCTCGCGCTCGTCGTGGCCGCCGCCGAGACCCGCACCGCGGTGCCGGCCGACGGCGTCGATCTCGTCGACGAAGACGATCGCCGGGGCGTTGGCCTTGGCCTGCTCGAACAGGTCGCGGACACGCGAGGCGCCGACACCGACGAACATCTCGACGAAGTCGGAACCGGAGATCGAGTAGAACGGGACGCCGGCCTCACCCGCGACGGCGCGGGCCAGCAGGGTCTTGCCGGTACCGGGCGGGCCGTACAGCAGCACGCCCTTGGGGATCTTGGCACCGACGGCCTGGAACTTGGCCGGCTCCTGCAGGAACTCCTTGATCTCGTGGAGTTCCTCGACGGCCTCGTCCGAGCCCGCGACGTCGGCGAACGTCGTCTTCGGGGTGTCCTTGGTGATGAGCTTGGCCTTGGACTTCCCGAAGTTCATCACCCGGGAGCCGCCGCCCTGCATCTGATTCATCAGGAACAGGAAGACGACGACGATGAGGACGAAGGGCAGCAGGGAGAGCAGCACGCTGAGGAACGGGCTGGTCTTGTCCGGAGAGACGGTGTACCCGTCCGGGATCTGACCGGCTTCGAACTTGGTCTGGAGGTTCTGGGCGAGCTGGACGCCCTGGTCCCCGATGTAGTTGGCCTGGAACTTGGTGCCGTCGTTGTCGCCGAGCTTCTGGTCCTTCTTCAGCTCGATCTTGATCATCTGGCTGTCACCGGTGGTGAGCTTGGCGCTCTCCACCTGGCCACTGTTGATCGCCTTGATGACCTCGCTGGTCTCCACCGACTTGTAGCCGCCGCCGGAGCCGACGACGTTCATCAACACGACCACGGCGAGGACGGCCAGCACGATCCACATGACCGGCCCACGGAAGTATCGCTTCACGTCCATCCATACGGGGCGCCAGGCGCCCCGTCCCTCCTGCCCGTAGGTAAATGCTGCTGTGAGTAAAGACTGTTCTTCGGAATGTACCCCTGTATTGTCACCCGCGGCCTCGTGGGACGGCTGACAGAACTGCTTTCCCCTGCTCCAACGGCAGGAATCGTTCCAGGGTTCCCCTGAGCGGGCCCCGACCGGGGCCCGATCCCGTCCGGGGCGTCAGCCGCCGTAGACGTGCGGGGCGAGGGTGCCGACGAACGGCAGGTTGCGGTACTTCTCCGCGTAGTCGAGGCCGTAGCCGACGACGAACTCGTTCGGGATGTCGAAGGCGACCCACTTCACGTCGATCGCGACCTTCGCGGCGTCGGGCTTGCGCAGCAGCGTGACGACCTCGAGCGAGGCCGGCTGGCGGGAGCCCAGGTTCGACAGCAGCCAGGACAGGGTCAGGCCCGAGTCGATGATGTCCTCGACGATCAGGACGTGCTTGTCCTTGATGTCGGTGTCCAGGTCCTTGAGGATCCGGACCACACCGGAGGACTGGGTCCCGGCGCCGTACGAGGACACCGCCATCCAGTCCATGGTGAGCGGGGTGGACAAGGCACGCGCCAGGTCCGCCATCACCATCACCGCGCCCTTGAGGACGCCGACGATGAGCAGGTCCTTGCCCGCGTACTCCGCGTCGATCTTCGCGGCCAGCTCGGCCAGCTTCGCGTCGATCTCTTCCTTGGTGATGAGCACCGACTGGAGGTCGCTGCCCATGTCCTTCTCGTCCACCCGCATCACTTTCGTTTGCGGCCGGGGCTCCGGGGGTGCCCCCGGAGGACTCAGCCGTGTTTCAGCACCAATCAGCCCTGCCGGATGACAAGTCTGCCACCCTGCCGCTGGGCCTCGACCCGGCCGGGCAGGTTGATGGCGCCCTGGCCCCGCCATCCGGTGATGAGCCGGTCCACTTCCTCGATGTGGCGGGCGAAGAGGGAGCCCGCCGGGGAACCGGCCGCGACCACGGCCCTGCGCAGCACGCGGCGACGGACGGCCGGGGGCAGGGCGTACAGCTTGGCGCACTCCAGCCGGCCGTCCTCGTCCCGTACGCCGGTCTCGGCCTCGGCGGCCCAGGAGTCGAGGGCGTCGGCGTCGTCGCGGGACAGTTGGGCGGTGCGGGCCAGCGCCTCGACCACTCCCTTGCCCAGCGCCTTCTCGAGGGCGGGCAGTCCCTCGTGGCGGAGCCGGGAGCGGGTGTAGGCGGGGTCGATGTTGTGCGGGTCGTCCCAGACCGGCAGGGACTGGACCATGCAGGCCTTGCGGGCGGTCTGCCGGTCGATCTGGAGGAAGGGGCGGCGGTAGCGGTGGCTGCGGCCCGGTCCGCCCGACACCTCGGCCATGCCGGACAGCGAGCGGATCCCGGAGCCGCGGGCAAGGCCCAGCAGGACGGTTTCGGCTTGATCGTCCCGGGTGTGGCCGAGCAGTACGGCGGCGGCGCCCAGACGGTCGGCGGCCTCGTCCAGGGCGGCGTAGCGGGCGTCACGGGCGGCGGCCTCGGGCCCGCCGTCGCGGCCGACGCGCACGGAGGCGGACTCCACCGGGTCGAGGCGGAGCGCGGTCATGCGGGTGACGACCTCGGCGGCGCGCAGGTCGGAGCCGGCCTGGAGGCCGTGGTCGACGGTGATGCCGCCGGCCCGGATGCCCAGCTTGGGCGCCTCGAAGGCCAGGGCGGAGGCGAGGGCCATCGAGTCGGCGCCGCCGGAGCAGGCGACGAGTACGAGTGGCGGGGTGCCGCCGGCCGCGGCGGGCCCTTGGCGGCCGGCGGGACGGTCGGTGAGGTCGGTGAGGTCGGTGAGGACGTCGTGGAGTACGCGGCGGACCGCCAGGCGTATCGCCGCGACCGCAGGATGGGGACCCATGTCCGGTGCCCTTCGGTGGAGTTCGGATGCCTCGAAGGCTGGGGGTGTGGTGCTGGAACGGCTGCTGTTCGGTGCTGTTCGACGCTGCCCGGTGTCCCGGCTCCCGTGAGGAGCCCCCCGCTGGGAGCCCCGCGAGATGAGGGTTGTCACTCAGAGTGCGTCGATGGTGACAGAACCGAGCCGTTCCCTGAGCATCGCACGCCCTTCCACGCCCCACGGTCCCTCGGACGGGTGACGCTTCTTCCCCCAGTGGGACATGTTTACGCCCCCTGAGTCACTCCCCTTCGCTCCTATTCGCCCTTGCGGTGCACCCGCGCGACCCAGTCCGCGGGCTTGGCGATCTCCGCCTTCGTCGGCAATGTGTTCGGGGAGGTCCAGACCCGGTTGAAGCCGTCCATGCCGACCTGGCCGACGACGGCCCGTACGAACCGCTCGCCGTCGCGGTACTGGCGCAGCTTGGCGTCGAGCCCCAGCAGCTTGCGCAGCGCGGCGTCGAGGCGTCCCGCCCCGCTGGCCCTGCGCTGCTGGAACTTCTCCCGGATCTCGGCGACCGAGGGCACCACGGAGGGGCCGACGCCGTCCATGACGTAGTCGGCGTGACCTTCCAGCAGGGACATGACGGCGGTCAGGCGGCCGAGCACCTCGCGCTGCTCGGGGGTCTGGACGAGCTCGACCAGGGAGCGGCCCTCGTCGCCCTGCTCGGAGTCGGGGCGGGCTCCGGCGAAGGACTGCGCGGCCTCGCGCAGCCGATTCAGGACGGTCGCCGGGTCGACCTCGGTGGCGCTCAGGAACGTCTGGATCTCGCCCTCCAGGTGGTCGCGCAGCCAGGGGACGGCCGTGAACTGCGTACGGTGCGTCTCCTCGTGGAGGCAGACCCACAGCCGGAAGTCGTGCGGACGCACGTCCAGCTCGCGCTCGACGTGGACGATGTTCGGGGCGACGAGCAGCAGCCGGCCGCCGCCCGCGGCCGAGCCCGGCAGGTCGCGCCCAGCCGGGGCGAAGGTCTCGTACTGGCCGAGCACGCGGGAGGCCAGGAAGCTGAGCAGCATGCCCAGCTCGACGCCGGTGACCTTGCCGCCGACGGCGCCGAGGACGGCGCCCGCCGGGGCGCCGGCGCGGCGGTCCTGCATCTTGCCGAGCAGCGGGGCGAGGAGCTCGCGGAAGCCGGCCACGTTGGCCCGGACCCAGCCGGCCCGGTCGACGACGAGGACGGGGGTGTCGGGGACGACGGCCCCTTCGGGGATCATCCGGGTGAACTCGCGGACGTGGCGTTCGGAGGTCTTCGCATGCCCGCGCAGCTCCGCCACCACGGCGCGGGCCTCGTCGCGGCTGACCTCGGGACCAGGCCGTACCAGCCGGGTCGCGGTCGCCACCGCGAGATTCCAGTCGACCATCTCGGCACCACCGATGCTCGTCATGCGTCAACGGTACGTGGACCGGCGCCGCGGCGGATCCCCTCGGAGGCGCCGGGAGGCGCTACGAAGCGCGGGCGACGGCCGCGGCGAGCTTGTCGAGGCCCTTCTCCGCGGCCCCGGGGTCGGGGGTGTTCGCGGTCAGGAACGCGAAGGCGAGCAGTCGCCCGGAGGAGTCGACGACGGTCCCGGCGAGGGAGTTCACGCCGGTCAGGGTGCCCGTCTTGGCCCGGACCAGGCCGGCCGCCGGTGAGGTGCCGGTGTTGCGGCTGCGCAGGGTCCCGGTGAATCCGGCGACGGGCAGTCCGGTGAGCACGGGCCGCAGCTCCGGCCGTTGCGGGTCGGCGGCCTTGGCGAGGAGTCCGGCGAGCAGCCCGGTGCTGATCCTGTCGGCGCGGTTGAGGCCGCTGCCGTCGGCGAACCGGGAGCCGGACGTGTCGACGCCGAGGGCGGTGAGCCGGCCGGTGACGGCTTTCTCGGCGCCCTCGAAGCTGGCGGGCTGCCCGGAGGCGAGGGCGGTCTGGCGGGCGAGGACCTCGGCGATGTCGTTGTCGCTGTTGGTCAGCATCCGCTCGACGAGCCCGGCGAGCGGGGTGGAGAGGGTGGTGGCGAGCGGCTGGACCCCGGCGGGCGCCGTGGCCTTGGCCGGGTCGGCGGTGACCTTGATGCCGCGGTCCTTCAGCAGGGCCGCGAAGGAGCGGGCCGTCTCCCTGGCGGGGTCTGCGACCCGGTCGGCGGGGCCGGAGGTGGAGTCGTCGGTGCGGCCCTCGTCGGCCGCCAGGGCGGTGACCGGCGCGATGTTGGGGTTCTCGCCGATCGGGTGGCGGGCGGGGCCGGTGAAGAGGGTGTCGTCGTAGCCGAGGCGCACGGAGTCGGTGCCGGCGGCCTTGAGGGCCTGGGCGGTGTCGGCGGCGAGGGCGACGAGGCTGCCGCCGGACCCGGCGGGGCTCTTCTTCCTGGCGGTGAGGGAGGGGTCGCCGCCGCCGACCAGGACGATCTCCCCGGGGCCGGCCCCGGGGGCCACGGTGGTCCGGATCCGGTACTCGGGGCCGAGCGCGGCGAGGGCCGCCGCCGCGGTGGCGATCTTGGTGGTGGAGGCGGGGGTCATGGCCTCGCGCGGTCCGGACTCGAAGAGCACCTGCCCGGTGGCGGTGTCCACCACCGAGGCCGTACGGACGCTCCCGAGCGCGGGGTCGGCCAGCAGAGGCCGCAGCACCTCGGCGAACCGCCCCGGATCGGCGGCCACGATTCCGCTGCCGGCCGTGCGCACGGCCCCCGGGCCGATCCCCGGGAGCACCCCGGGGGCGCTGGGCGCGGCCTGCGGCAGCGGCCCGCCGGCGCGGTCGTCGCCGTGATCTGCGCCACCCGTAAGGCCCCGGGAGGCGGCCCTGTCCCGCTCGGCCTTACGCTGGCCGGAGTCCCAAGGACCGGCGGCGGCCACCGCGGCCACCGACAGGGCGAGGCCGGCGACGGCCGACACCGCGATGAGCTGCCACGTCTTGACCAATGGCACCTCGGACCAGCCCCTTTCGCGATCACACATATGCGTGAGGGACACTTAACCACTGCGTCTTGCCGCGAGCATGGCACCCCACCCGGCAGGGCCGGGGGCGACCCGCGAGCAGATGAATCAATGCAGTCCCGAAGCAAATGAAGCTGATCATGGAGGAGCAGGACGTGGAGTTCGACGTCACCATCGAGATCCCCAAGGGTTCGCGGAACAAGTACGAGGTGGACCACGAGACCGGCCGGATCCGTCTGGACCGTCGCCTCTTCACCTCCACCAGCTACCCGGCGGACTACGGCTTCGTCGAGAACACCCTCGGTGAGGACGGCGACCCGCTGGACGCCCTCGTCATCCTGGACGAGCCCACCTTCCCGGGCTGCCTGATCAAGTGCCGCGCGATCGGCATGTTCAACATGACCGACGAGGCGGGCGGCGACGCCAAGCTGCTCTGCGTGCCGGCCTCGGACCCGCGCGTGGAGCACCTGCGCGACATCCACCACGTGTCGGAGTTCGACCGCCTCGAGATCCAGCACTTCTTCGAGGTCTACAAGGACCTGGAGCCGGGCAAGTCGGTCGAGGGCGCGAACTGGGTCGGCCGCGCCGAGGCCGAGGCCGAGATCGAGGCCTCCTTCAAGCGCCTCGAGGCGCAGGGCGGCCACCACTGAGTCCGCTCAGCCCCTGAACGACAAGAACGGGCGGTACCCCTTCACCGAGGGGGTACCGCCCGTTCGTCGTCTGGTTTCGCCGAGGACGAAACGGTTCCGCATACTGATACCCGGGCTGGCCGGGGACTGGAGGACGTGTGGCGGAGGGCGAGGGATCCGGGGGTACGGAGGACCGGAAGCCGAAATCCGACGAGGCGCGCAGCGCCTTCACTGCCCCCTCCGGAATCGAGCCCGAACCGGTCGACGAAGATCAGCCGACCTCCGAGTTCGCCGTGCCGGAAGGGGTTCCCGAGCCGGCCGCCGGGCCCGGACCCGAGGGCTCCGCCTTCGCGCCCCCGGCCACGTACAGCGCCCAGCACTCCCCGCCCGCCTACACCCCCGGCGCGGGGTTCCCCGTCTCACTGATGAAGGAATCCCCCTGGCAGGACCGCATGCGCACCATGCTGCGCATGCCGGTCGACGTCCGGCCCGTCCCGGAGGCCGTGCAGAAGCACGCCGAGTCCGGGCCCGCCGTGGGCCGCGTGCTCGACCTCACCCTGCGCATCGGCGAGCTGCTGCTCGCGGGCGGCGAGGGCGCCGAGGACGTGGAGGCCGCGATGTTCGCGGTGGCCCGCTCGTACGGGCTGGACCGCTGCGAGCCGACGGTCACCTTCACGCTCCTCTCGATCACCCACCAGCCCTCGCTCGTCGACGATCCGGTCTCGGCGAGCCGGACCGTACGCCGCCGCGGCACCGACTACACCCGGCTGGCCGCGGTCTACCAGCTGGTGGACGACATCAGCGCGCACGAGTTCGAGCTCTCGCTGGAGGAGGCCTACCGGCGCCTCGCCGAGATCCGCCGCAACCGGCACCCGTACCCCTCCTGGGTCCTGACGGCCGCCGCCGGGCTGCTCGCCGGGGCCGCCTCCACCCTGGTCGGCGGCGGGGTGCTCGTGTTCTTCGCCGCCGCGATCGGTGCGATGCTCGGCGACCGGCTGGCCTGGCTGTGCGCCGGGCGCGGGCTGCCGGAGTTCTACCAGTTCGTGGTCGCCGCGATGCCGCCCGCGGCCATGGGGGTGGCCCTGAAGCTGGCCGAGATCGACGTACGCGCCTCCGCGGTGATCACCGGCGGGCTGTTCGCGCTGCTGCCCGGGCGGGCCCTGGTCGCGGCCGTGCAGGACGGCCTGACCGGCTTCTACATCACCGCCTCCGCCCGGCTGCTGGAGGTCATGTACCTCTTCATCGGCATCATCATGGGCGTGCTGGTCGTGCTGTACCTCGGGCTCCATCTGGGCCCCTCGCCGAAGCCGGAGGAGGTCCTCCAGATCACCCAGCGGCCGCCGATCCAGATCGCGGCCTCGATGGTGCTGGTGTTCACGTTCGCGATCCTGCTCCAGCAGGAACGTTCCACCGTGTGGATCGTGACGCTGAACGGCGGGGTCGCCTGGGTGACCTTCGGTGCCCTGCACTACGCGGGCGGCATCCCGCCCGTGCCCTCCACGGCGATCGCCGCCGGGCTGGTCGGCCTCTTCGGCCAGCTCTTCTCCCGGTACCGGTTCGCCTCGGCCCTGCCGTACACGACGGCGGCCATCGGCCCGCTGCTGCCGGGCTCGGCGACGTACTACGGGCTGCTGCTGATCGCCGAGAACCGGCTGAACGAGGGCCTCGGCTCGCTGGTGAACGCGGCCGCCATCGCGCTGGCCATCGCGATCGGGGTCAACCTGGGGTCGGAGACCTCGCGGCTGTTCATGCGGATCCCGGGGGCCGCGAGCGCGGCCAAGCGGCGCGCGGCCAAGCGGACCCGCGGCTTCTAGACGCCCCCCGGCCCCTCAGCCCCTCAGCCCCGCACACGCGAAAGCCCCGGCCGACCTATCGGGTCGCCGGGGCTTTCGGACGGGCCTGTACGGGGCTCAGCGCTTGGCGTGGCGGCCGCTGCGCCGGCCAGGGGCCTGCGGGTCCTCTTCGGCCGCGGGCTGCCCGCCGGAGGCGACCGCCGCCTTCTTCTCCTTGCGGGCCTTCAGCACCTCGAAGATCACCGGGATGACGGAGATCAGGACGATGACGATGAAGATCGGCTCGACGTTCTTCTTGATGATCTCGAACTGGCCGAGCTGGTAGCCCAGGATCGTGACGCCCGCGCCCCACAGGATGCCGCCGATGACGTTGAACGTCAGGAAGGTGCGGTACTTCATCGCCGTCGCGCCCGCGACCATCGGCGCGAAGGTGCGGATGATCGGCACGAAGCGCGCGAGC
Source organism: Streptomyces sp. NPDC059355 (assembly GCF_042752335.1). Lineage (NCBI taxonomy): Bacteria > Bacillati > Actinomycetota > Actinomycetes > Kitasatosporales > Streptomycetaceae > Streptomyces > Streptomyces sp. NPDC059355. Next base: position 62,554 of record NZ_JBHYXN010000006.1, read on the forward strand.
ACGATGGCCTTGGGGCCGTGCTTCTCCATGAAGTCGTGTGCCGAGTCGAGGTTCTCGCGCTTGAAGAGCTTGGAGTTCGGCCGGTTGAAGATCTTCGGACCGAAGACCTTGCCGATCATGTAGCCGACCTGGTCGCCGATGATGGCGGCCGCCGAGATCAGGGTGCAGACCAGCCACAGCGGCTGAGTGATCGTCCCGCTCGCGGTGAACAGGCCCGCCGTGAACAGCAGCGAGTCCCCCGGCAGGAACGCGAAGAGGCCGGACTCGGCGAAAACGATGACCAGGATGCCGATCAGACCGAATTGCCCGATCAGATACTCCGGGGACAGCCACTCAGGGCCGAGCGCAAGCGTGTACACGAGTTCCGGGCTCTCCTGGATCTGGGGGTGTCGCGGCGGGCGCCCGCGGGTGCGCCGGACAAGACGGCGGTTTCAATTATCAACGCACAGGACCCCCTCCCGGTTCCAGGTACCGGGAGGGGGCCATGTGAGGAACATCAGGCCGTCCGGACGCTTCGCCGCGGCCGCCACGGCCCGGTCCGGAAGACAGGCCCTAGACGCTGCGGACGGCGTTCGCGAGGATCGCGTCCCGCACGAACACCGCCAGGCCGGTCCGGATCTTGTCGTAGTAGGCCGTGAAGCGCTCGTCCGCGACGTACATCTCCCCCAGGCACGTGTGCATCTCGTGCGAGCAGGTATAGCAGTTGCGGTCGATCCAGCCGCGGTGGTCCTCCGCCACGTCCATGGCCTCCTCGGAATCCGCGGCCGCGCCGGAGTCCAGCAACGCGGCGAACCGCCGGTTGATCGCGTCCGCCTCGTCCTGGAAGCGCTTCCAGTCTTCCTTCGTGAAGCCGGCCGCCCGGCGGGCGGACTCCTTGTACGCGTCCGTGTTCCCCCAGCGCTGGTGCGCCTCGTCCGCGTACCGGTCGGGGTCGAAGTCCCCGAAGACCTCGAACTTCTCCTCGGGCGTGAGGTTGATGCCCATCTTCTGCGCCTCCATGGCGTGCTCAACGGCCTCGGCCATCTGCTGGAGCCGGGCGATCCGGTCGGACAGGAGGGCATGCTGCCGGCGCAGGTGCTCCCTCGGGTTCGAGTCAGGATCGTCCAGCAGGACCGTGACCTCTTCGAGCGGGAAGCCGAGCTCCCGGTAGAACAGGATCCGCTGCAGCCGGTCGAGGTCGGCGTCGTCGTAACGCCGGTGACCCGCGCTGCTGCGGCTGCTTGGGGAGAGCAGGCCGATCTCGTCGTAGTGGTGCAGGGTGCGCACCGTCACTCCGGCGAATCCGGCGACCTGTCCCACGGAGTGGCTCATGGTTTCCGCTCCTTCGGTCGGTACGCCCTTCACTCTGAGCCCTCACGCCACGTGAGGTGCAAGTCCGCCCCGAAGGTCCCCGTCGGAGCCGCTGCTATCCCATCGCCTTGGTGCCGTCCAGGGACTCGCGGATGACGTCCGCGTGGCCCGCGTGCCGGGCGAACTCCTCCACCAGGTGCAGCAGCATCCAGCGCATCGAGACCTTGGCGTTCTCGGGGAACCAGGGCGCCTGCGGCAGCGGGAAGGTCTCGTCCAGGCTGGGGAGGTCCCGTACGAAGGCCGCCAGCTCGGCCGTGACCTCGTCCCAGAAGGCCTGGACGGACTCGATGGTCTCGTCCCCGACGAGACGGAAGGCATCGGCCCAGGAGTCGGGGTTCTGCTCGGTCTCGCCCGCCCGCCCCTGCGCCATCCGCAGCCATGCCAGCTCGACCCCGGCCACGTGCTTGACCAGCCCGGACAGCGACAGCTCGCTCGCGCTGGGCCGGCTCGCCGCCTGCTCCGCGGTCAGTCCGGCCAGCGTTTCGCGGATCGCCGTGCGCTGGGATTCGACGAAGAGCAGGAGCGTGCCGCGCTCGTCGCCCGGGACCTCTTCGGAGATGTGAGCCATGACCAACCGCCTCTTTCGTGGGTCTTCCCTCTGACAAGGAACACGTTACGAAGGGTCGCGGTCAGGTCCTGTCCTCAATCCCGCCGGTGTCGGGCCTAGTTTCCGACACCCTCCGGGCGGATGGCCGGGAGCTGCGTCTGCGGCTTGGGGAGGAGGGCCTTGGACAGGTCCTGGCTGCCCTTCTCGTCGAGCCCGTACATCGCCTCGTAGATATTGCGGACCGCCGGCCCGGAAGCCCCGGAGCCCGTACCGCCCTGGGAGATCGTCATGACGATCGCGTAGTCCTCGGTGTACGAGGCGAACCAGGAGGTGGTCTGCTTGCCCTGGACCTCCGCCGTGCCGGTCTTCGCGTGCATCGGGATCTGCTTCTGCGGCCAGCCGCCGAACCGCCAGGCCGCGCTGCCGGTCGTGGCCACCGAGGCGAGCGCGCCGTCGATGTCGTCGCGCAGTTCCGCGTCCATCGGCAGCCGGCCCTGCTCCTTCGGCGCGATCTCCTTGGCCGAGGTGCCGTCGGCGCTGACGACCGCCTTGCCTATGCTCGGCTGGTGCGTAATGCCGCCGTTGGCGATGCCCGCGTAGATCGACGCCATCTGGATCGGGGTGACGAGGGTGTCGCCCTGGCCGATCGAGTAGTTGATCGCGTCGCCCTCGCGCAGCTGGTTGCCCTGGCGGCAGTTCTCGTACGCGATCTTCTCGGCGTACGAGCCGTCCTTCTTGCCGTCCCGGCACCAGGCGGCCTTGTTCGCCTCGAAGAAGTCCTTCTTCCACTGGCGGTCGGGGACCCGGCCGTTCACCTCGTTCGGCAGGTCGACGCCGGTCGCCTTGCCCAGCCCGAACTCGTGGGCCGTCCTGTAGAACCAGTCGCCCGGGTCCTTCTTGGGGTTGATCCCGCCGTCCTTCTTCCACTCCTTGTCCGCGATGCCGTAGTAGACGGTGTCGCAGGAGACTTCGAGGGCCCGGCCGATGGTGATGTCGCCGTAGCCCTGCGATTCGAAGTTGGTGAAGGTCTGGCTGCCGACCGAGTACGAGCTGGGGCAGCCGTACCGGCCGTTGAAGGGGTACCCGGCGTTCACCGCGGCGGTCGAGGAGACCACCTTGAAGATCGAGCCGGGGGCCGCCTGGCCCTGGATCGCCCGGTTGAGCAGCGGGTAGTTGGATTCCTTGTCGGTGAGGGACGTGTAGTCCTTGGCGGAGATGCCGCCCACCCACGCGTTCGGGTCGTACGTCGGGTTGGAGGCCATCGCCACGATCCGGCCGGTCTTGGCCTCCATGACGATGACCGCGCCCGAATCGGCCTCGTAGTTCTTGTGCGTGATCTTGTCGTACGTCTTGCGCGCTTCGAGCATCGCGTTGTTCAGCTCGCGCTCGGCGACCGCCTGCACGCGCGAGTCGATCGAGGTGACGATGTTGGAGCCGGGCGTCGGCTTGTCGGCCTGCGCCTGCCCGATGACGCGCCCGAGGTTGTCCACCTCGTAGCGGGTGACGCCCGCCTTCCCGCGCAGCTCCTTGTCGTAGGTGCGCTCCAGGCCGGAACGGCCCACCTGGTCGGAGCGCAGGTACGGGGAGTCGGCCTTCCTGGCCTTGGTGATCTCCGCGTCGGTGACGGGCGAGAGGTAGCCGAGCACCTGCGAGGTGTTGGCCCCGTCGGGTCCGACGTAGCGGCGCAGGGCGGTCGGCTCGGCGGTGATGCCGGGGAACTGCTCGGCGTGCTCCCTTATCTCCAGCACCTGGTCCGTCGTCGCCTCGTCGGTGACGGGGATCGGCTGGTACGGGGAACCGTTCCAGCACGGCTTGGGCGTCTTGGCGTCGCACAGCCGGACACTGTTGACCACCTCGTCCGGATTGAGGCCCAGGACGCCGGCGAGCCGGGTGAGGACGTCCTTGCCCTTGTCCTTCATCTTGGTGAGGTCGGTACGGCTGGCGGAGACGACCATGCGCGTCTCGTTGTCGGCGAGGGGCACCCCGCGGGAGTCCAGGATCGAGCCGCGCACGGCGGGCTGGACGACCTGTTGGGTGTGGTTGTTCTTCGCCTCGTCCGTGTACTCCTGGCCGTTGCGGACCTGGAGATACCACAGGCGCCCGCCCAGCGTGAGCAGCAGGGAGAAGACGACCACCTGGATGACGACCAGGCGGTTCTGGACCCGGGGCGTGCGCCCCGTCTCCGGAATGTTGCTCAACTCAGGACTCCCCCGGAACGCTGCCCGCCACTGACTCGCACGAGTCTAGAGCGACCCCGGAAGGAGAAACGAGGCCGGAAGGGGACCAGAGGCCGGAAGGGCGTCGGCGTCAGAACGGGAAAGTGGTGCGGCCGTGCTGCACGGAGATCCACTTCTGGGTGGTGAAGGCCTCGATCGTGGCCTCGCCGTTCAGCCGGCCCAGCCCCGAGGCCTTCTCCCCGCCGAACGCGGCGAGCGGCTCGTCCCCGATGGTCGAGTCGTTGACGTGCATCATCCCGGTCTCGATCCGCTGCGCGAACCGCACGCCGCGCTCCACGTCCCGCGTGTGCACGGCGCCGCTCAGCCCGTACGGGGTCGCGTTGGTCAACCGTACGGCGTCGTCCTCGCCGTCGAAGACCACCAGCAGCGCCACCGGGCCGAAGATCTCCTGGCCGAGCAGCGGGGAGTCCTCGGGCAGGCCGGCCAGGACGGTCGGCTCGACCAGGTTGCCGCGCGTAGACCCGCGTACGAGGGCCTGGGCCCCGGATTCGACGGCCTGGTCCACCAGCGCGGTCAGCGCGTCGGCCTGGAAGGAGTTGATCAGCGGGCCGATGTGGGTGTCGGCCTCGTGGGGGTCGCCGGTCTTCAGGCCCCGCACGCGGGTGGTGAACTTCTCGGTGAACTCCTCGGCGATCGAGGCGTCCACCAGGATCCGGTTGGCGGCCATGCAGACCTGGCCCTGGTAGACGAAGCGGCTGAAGACGGCCGCGTCCACCGCGTAGTCGAGGTCGGCGTCGTCGAGGACGACGAGTGCGCTGTTGCCGCTGAGCTCCAGGACCGTCCGCTTGAAGTGGCGGGCGGCGACCGAGCCCACGTGCCGGCCGACCCGGTCGGAGCCGGCGAAGGAGATGACCTTCGGGACGGGGTGGGTCAGGAGCGCATCGCCTATCTCGGCGATGTCCGTGACCAGCACGTTGAGGAGTCCGGCGGGCAGGCCCGCGTCCTCGAAGATCTTGGCGATGACCCCGCCGCCGACCACGGGTGCGTTCTGGTTCGGCTTGATCACCACCGCGTTGCCCAGGGCCAGGGCCGGGGCGACCGACTTCAGGGTGACCAGGAAGGGGAAGTTGAACGGGCTGATCACGGTGACGACGCCGACCGGGAGGCGCTGGACCCGGTTCTCCTTGCCGTCGACCGGCGAGGCGAGGATGCGGCCCTCGGGGCGGATGGCCAGCTGGATCGCCTCGCGGATGAACTCCTTGGCGAGGTGCACCTCGTACTCGGCCTTGGGACGGGTCCCGCCGAGCTCGTCGATCATCGCCTCGATGATCTCCTTCTCGCGCTCCTCGGTGATGCGGAGGGCGCGTTCCAGGACGGTGCGTCTGGCGTAAGGGCTGGTGGCGGCCCACTCTCTCTGGGCGCTCTCGGCGCCGCGGTAGGCCCGGTCCACCTGCTCGACGGTGGCCACGGTGATGGCCGCGAGCTTCTCCCCGTTGTACGGGTTGACGTCGATGATGTCCCACGAACCGGTGCCGGCCAGCCATTCGCCGTCGATGTACTGGTGAGCCAGGTCGTCGAATATGGACATGCCATCCCTTACTGCGAGCGCGCACCCGTGCGCTGCACCGGAGACCGATCGGTCATCATGCACTGATCAGACGTCATACTACGTGCGAATCAAGACAGTTGGAGCAGGCCGCGGAGAAGATCCCGCGTCCGGTCGGCATCGGGGCAGTCGGCCTGGAGCCGCTCCATCGCCCTTTCGTACTGCGCCACTTCCTCGTCTTTGTCCAGGTAGAGGGCACTGGTGAGCTGTTCCAGATAGACGATGTCCTGGAGATCGGACTCCGGGAAGCGCAGCAGGGTGAAGGCTCCGCTCTCGCCCGCGTGGCCGCCGAAGGAGAACGGCATCACCTGGAGCTGCACGTTGGGCCTTTGGGAGACCTCGATGAGGTGCTCCAGCTGGCCGCGCATGACGTCGCGGTCGCCGTACGGGCGGCGCAGGGCGGCCTCGTCGAGGACGGCGTGGAAGACCGGGGCGTTCTCGGAGACGAGCACCTTCTGGCGCTCCAGGCGCAGCGCGACGCGGCGGTCGATCTCGGCCTTGGTGGCGCCGGGCATGCCGCGGCTGACGACGGCCTGGGCGTAGGCCTCGGTCTGCAACAGGCCGTGGACGAACTGGACTTCGTAGATCCGGATGAGCGAGGCCGCGCCCTCCAGGCCGACGTACGTCTGGAACCACCCGGGCAGCACGTCGCCGTAGCTGTGCCACCAGCCGGCCGCGTTGGCCTCGCGGACGAGCCCCAGCAGGGACTCCCGCTCCGCGCCGTCCGTGACTCCGTAGAGCGTGAGGAGGTCCTCCACGTCCCTTGCCTTGAAGCCCACCCTTCCCAACTCCAAGCGGCTGATCTTCGATTCGGATGCGCGGATCGAGTAGCCGGCCGCCTCACGGGTGATGCCGCGGGATTCTCGGAGTCGCCTGAGCTGAGAGCCCAGGAGGATGCGGCGCACCACAGAACCGCTTGCTTCTGCGGTCACTAGTCCTGCCCTCCCCATCGCCATGTGTACGCGTGGTCTGCGCGTGATGTGCGTCGCCGGGGCCCCCGCGCCCCAGGCCCCGCAGTCTGCCACCAAAACGCATCGGTCCGTACTCGTTCTGTAACGGAATCCCGGCGCCCGGAAAAGAAGTCCGTAAGTATGCGTAGGAAGAAATGAGCAAGAACCATCACGGGAGTGGACAGGTCCGGCGCGTGCACGTGCATCTGCCCTTGCATCCAGCTTCTGCATTCGGAACGATGGTGCCGCGCACCTGCGTGCTCTTTCGCGCCGGCGCCGGACCCACCCCGCAGTTCTTTCTGGACGGAGCGCGCCGCTCCGCCCGCGAATCCCGGGAGTGCCTCGCATGGGGACGAATGGATCGACCATGCTCGAGCCGTTACGGCAGGGGCTGCCCCCGGTCGACCCCACGGCTGTCTCCGGGTCCGCCTCCTGCGCTCTGCCCGCCCGCTTCGAGGCGGTGCGGGGCGCCCGTTCGTTCACCCGGTCGACCTTGTCGCAGTGGGGTCTCGACGAGCGTTTCGACGACGTGGCCCTGGTGGTCTCCGAGCTCGTCACGAATGCGCTGCGCCATGCCCTGCCTGATGACGCCGGGGTCGGCGGCGGTTCGGGGCCGGGTTCCGGGGCGGGCTCGGGCGAGCCGGAACCGACGGTACGGCTGCACCTGATGCGGTGGAGCACCCGGCTGGTGTGCGCGGTACGGGATCCCAGCGAGGACCGGCCGGGCGGGTCGTTCGCGCCGGAGCGCACGCAGGAGAACTGCGACCTGGAGTCGGGGCGCGGACTGTTCCTCGTGGACGCCTACAGCGACAGCTGGGGCTGGCATCCGCTCGCGGGCCGGCTGACCGGCAAGGTGGTCTGGGCGCTGTTCATGCTGCACGAGTAGGGCGGCGGGGCGCGGGGGCGCGGGGCCGAAAACCGGACTCGGTGATTGAAACTGGCCGGGGTTGATCATTGCGATCAGTCCCGGCCAGTGCACGTGCATGGCTTGATCAGCGCGCCGTTCCTCCGGCCGTCCCTCCGGCCGATCAGGCGATGAGGTGGTCGAACTCGCCGTCCTTGACGCCCAGCAGCAGCGCCTCTATCTCGGCCGGCGTGTAGACGAGCGCCGGCCCGTCCGGGAATCGCGAGTTGCGCATGGCGACAGCGCCACCCGGCAGCTTGGCGAACTCCACACAGGAACCTTGCGAGTTGCTGTGTCTGCTCTTCTGCCAGGTCACTCCGTCGAGTTCTGCAGCTGCCATCCCGTTGTACGCGTGGTCCACAGGAAGCCCCCGATAGTGCAGATGTCAACTGCACCGGATCATAGCTGTGTTCATAAGCGCATGCATGGGCAGATGCACGTGCACGCGGAGGGTGCTCCCCTGATCACTGTCAGGGAAGAACTCGGGTGGATCAGGGGCGAATCAGACCCTTATAAAGCCTGGATCAAGCTCCGGCCAGGGTCGGGCGCCGTCCGCCCTTCAGGCCTTCTTCAGATTTGTCCGTACGCGGGCGGCGCTGTTCGATGGTCGGGACCGCACCGGAATTCCCATCACCCGTAAGGGGACCGCGCATGCTCCGCAACGCCCTTGAGCCCTGGCACCTGATCCTGCTCCTCGTGGTCTGCGTGCTGGTCTTCGGCTCGAAGAAGCTGCCCGACATGGCCCGCGCGGTGGGCAGGTCGATGCGCATCCTGAAGTCGGAAACGCAGGCCCTGCGGGGCGAGGGCGACGGACGGCAGCACTAACGCGGGAGCGGGCGCCGCCTGGTGGCCATGTGGGCCCGGTCGGCGGCGGCGGTGCCGTCCTCCCAGCCCGCGTGGTCGGTGGCACCGCGCAGCCGGGTGGTGGTGGTCCGGGGGAACATCTCGTCCGCCCGGGAGGTGACGGCGACGTCGCGGGCCACCAGGGCGGGCAGGTTGTCGGGGGCCTCGGCCACGGTGTGCTCGGCGGTCTCGGCGAGGCGCTGGCCGAGCCTGCTGGCGTACGCGAGCAGGAAGGACTGCCGGAAGGTCTTGGTCCGCTTCCGCCCGCCGGAGCGCTGCGCGGCCTCGGCACGGGTCATGGCGGCGGTGCCCTGCACGAGCAGGGACGTGTAGAGCAGCTCGACGGCTTCCAGATCGCTCTCGAACCCCACCACGGTGGAGAACTCGAAGGCGCTGTTCCACACCGCCCGACACCGGTTGGCAGTGGCCACGGCGTCCAGCAGCACCGCCTTCGCCTCCTCATAAGGAGCCTCGACCCCGATCCGGCAGGCCGCGGGCACCTGCGCGGGCCCCTTGCCGCTCGCCGCGAGCACGGCCTCGTCGACGGTGTGCCGGGCCATCAGCTCCTGCGCCTTGGCACTGAGTGCCTCGGCCTCCTCCGGGAAGTTGGTCGCCTCGGCCTTGGCGAGCAGCGCCCGGATGCGCGAGAGCATGCGGGGCTCGATGTGCGCGTGCTCCAGGGCGTCGCCGACGGGGTCCCCGGGCAGTGGCCCGACCGCCTCGATGGAGGGCAGCCGGATCAACAGCCGGAACACCTCGAGCACGGCGGTGGCCAGGCTGAACCGATCGCTCTTCTCCCGCCGCACGAGGGCTTCCCCGTACGCGCGGTCGTCTCCCCACCACACCTCGGCGTCGGTCCACCGCTCGGGCAGCCGGGCGTACCGGCGCGCCTCGGCGGCGATCAGGTCGCCGGTGATCCGCAGATGCCGGTCGCCGAGGTCCCGCCCCACGAGCCGGAGCACATCGGCGGGCTGCCACCCCCGCTCCCAGGCCTGCCGTACATACGCGTCCCCGCGCGCCAACAGCTCCCGCCCGACCCCACCCCACTGCCCGCCGTCCCCGACAAGCACCGAGGCCCCGGCATCCAACCCGGCATCGTCCTGGCTGTAGAGCGCGGCCTGACAAGCCCGATCGACAATCTCTCTCACCACCCCAGCTTGTCACGCCCCACCGACCCCACCCCCCGCGCGCCGACCAGGCCGGACTGTCAGCCCCCGGTGGGACACTCGCACCCATGAGCGACCCCATCCCCCACTGGGCCCTGGCCGAAGCCCCCGACGGCCTCTGGCACGCAATGCCGCTCACCCCCACGCACGCCGCCCCCGGCACGCCCACCACCCCCGCCGCCGCCTCCACCCGCTCCACCCCCGCCGGCGGGGACCGCCTCACCTTCGAAGACCCCGCGGAAGCGATCCGCACCGCCCCCACCCCCACCCGCTGGATCTGGCGCAGCACCACCGCCGTCTACCCCCGCCTGCTCGCCGCAGGCGCCCGCGTCGACCGCTGCCACGACATCGAGGACACCGAGCTCCTCCTCCTCGCCCACGAAGGGCGCTCCGGCGAACCCCGCTCGGCCGCTGCCGCCTGGGCCCGCCTCACCGGCGCCCCGGTACCCCCCGATCCCCCCGCCCGAGCCGCCGCCCCCACCGCCCAGGCCCAGGCCCAGGACTCCCTCTTCGACCCCCGGCCCGCCTCCATCCCGCTCCCCCTCGACGCCCTCGTCGCCGTCTACCGCGACCAGGCGAAGCGCACGGCCGCCACCGCCCACCCCGACCGCATGCGCCTGCTCACCGCCTCCGAGTCGGCGGCCTTCCTCATCGCCGCCGAAATGCAGCGCGCCGGCCTCCCCTGGCGCGCCGACGTCCACCGCGCCCTGCTCACCGAGCTCCTCGGCGAGCGGTACGCCGGCGGCGGCGAACCCCGCCGCCTCGCCGAGCTGGCCGAGGAGGTCTCCGCCGCGTTCGGCCGCCGCGTGCGCCCCGACCTGCCGGCCGACGTCATCAAGGCCTTCGCCGAGGCCGGGATCAGGCTCAAGTCCACCCGCCGCTGGGAGATCCAGGAGCTCGACCACCCCGCCGTCGAGCCGCTCCTCGCGTACAAGAAGCTGTACCGGATCTACACCGCCCACGGCTGGTCCTGGCTCCAGGACTGGGTCCGCGACGGCCGCTTCCGCCCCGAGTTCGTCCCCGGCGGCACCCTCACCGGCCGCTGGGTCACCAACGGCGGCGGCGCCCTGCAGATCCCGAAGGTGATCCGCAGAGCCGTCGTCGCCGACCCCGGCTGGCGGCTCGTCGTCGCCGACGCCGACCAGATGGAGCCCCGCGTCCTGGCCGCGATCTCCCGCGACCCCGCCTTCATGGAGGTGGCCGGACGCCCCGAGGACCTCTACACGGCCGTCTCCCGCCAGGGCTTCTCCGGCGACCGCGACAAGGCCAAACTGGCCGTCCTCGGCGCCGTGTACGGACAGACCTCCGGCGACGGCCTGAAGAACCTCGCCGCCCTGCGCCGCCGTTTCCCGCAGGCCGTGGCGTACGTGGACGACGCCGCCAAGGCCGGCGAGGAGGGCCGCCTCGTACGGACCTGGCTGGGCCGGACCTGCCCGCCGCCGGTCGGCGCCGACGAGGACGGCGAAGCCGGCATCCCGCAGGACCGGGAGGACGGCTGGACCCCGAGCTACGCCTCCACCAACACCCGGGCCCGCGGCCGGTTCACCCGTAACTTCGTCGTCCAGGGCAGCGCCGCCGACTGGGCCCTGCTGCTCCTCGCGGCCCTCCGCCAGGCCATCGCGGGTGCCGGGCTGCGGGCCGAGCTGGTGTTCTTCCAGCACGACGAGGTGATCGTGCACTGCCCGGCCGAGGAGGCCGAGGCGGTGGCCGAGGCGATCCGCACCGCCGGCGACCGCGCCGGCCGCATCGCCTTCGGCGACACCCCGGTCCGCTTCCCGTTCACGACGGCGATCGTGCAGTGCTACGCGGACGCGAAATAGCGGAGCCTCACCCCACTGCGCGAGCGTCCAGTCCGTGGAAGTAGACGTGGAACTCCTCGCGCTCGAAGCCCTCCGCCTCGTACAGCGCCTGCGCGACGTGGTTGTCGTACGCCGTCTCCAGCTGCACCCCGGACACCCCGGCCTCCCGCGCCCGGCGCAGCACCTCGCGCAGCAGCGCCCGCCCGGCGCCGGTACGGCGGCCGGACGGGTCGACGTACAGGTCGCTCAGGATCCACATCGGCCGCAGGGCGAGGGAGGAGAAGGTCCGGTAGACCTGCGCGAAACCGACCGTGCCGGCCTCCGGCACGTCGGCGAGCAGCACCAGCGACTCACCGGCCCGGATCCGCTCGGCGAGGAACGCCCGGGGTGCGTCCGGGTCCTCGACCTTCACCTCGTAGAAGTCGAGGTAGCCGCGGAACAGCCCACCCGCGACGTCGAGATCGCCCTGACCGGCAACGCGCAGCACCACACTCTGATCGCTCATTCCCTCAGTGTGCGGTAACGGACTGGGCGGGCAGCGTGAAGACGTGGTCCGGGGTGACGACCTTGGTGATCGCCTCGCCGAACAGGGTGCTGGGCTCGGAACCCTCGTAGGAGATGTCCGTGTTCAGCAGCACCACCAGCGTGGCCTTCGACTGCGGCAGGTAGACGGTCAGCGACTGGTAGCCGGGCAGGGAGCCGTTGTGGCCGATCCAGCCCTGGACGTTGAAGATGCCCAGGCCGTAACCGGTGCCCGGCAGCGCCTGGACCACCTTCAGCCGCTCCGCCTGGGTGGCGGGCTTCAGCAGCGTGCCCGTGGCCACGACCTTCGCCCAGGTCTTCAGGTCGCCGAGGTCGGAGATCATGGCTCCGGCGGCCCAGCCCCAGGAGGGATTCCAGTCGGCCGAGTTCTCGGTCTTGCCGGTGGCGGTCTGGTCGGTGTAGCCCTGGGAGTGCGGGGTGGGGAACTCCGCGCCGACGGGGAACAGCGTGTGGTGCAGCCCGGCGGGGGCGACGACCTTCTGGTTGATGTAGTCGTTCAGCCTCTGCCCGCTCTGCTTCTCCACCACCAGCCCCAGCAGGATCAGGTTGGTGTTGCAGTAGTAGAACTTGGCGTTGGGCTCGAACAGCACCGGGTGCTTGAAGGAGTACGCGAGCAACTCCTGCGGGGTGAACGGCCGTCGGGGATTGCTCGTCAGGGCCTTGAAGAAGCCCTCGTCCTCGGAGTAGTTGAACAGCCCGCTCCGCATCCCGGCGAGCTCGCGCAGCGTGATCCGGTCCCCGTTGGGCACCCCGGACACGTACTTGCCGATGGGGTCGTCCAGTCCGACCTTGCCCTGGTCGACCAGCTGGAGCAGGGCGGTCACGGTGAAGGTCTTGGTCTCGCTGCCGATGCGCATGTACATGTCCGTACGGATCGGCCGGCCGGTGGCCTTGTCGGCGACCCCGAAGGCCCGCACGTACGAGCCCTTGCCGGGGGCCGAGAGGGAGACCATCACCCCGGGTATCTTCGCCTGGCTCATCACCTTCAGGACGGCATCGTCCAACTGCCGTGCCACGGCGGGCGTGAGCTGCGGGAACTCCTCATCGGCCGCAACCGGGGCCGAAGCCTGGACGATGCCCGCCGCCGGCGGGGATTCCAACGCGTACCCCACCCCGAGCGGCACCACCACCAGCCCCACGGCGACCACCCCCACCGCCGCTCTACGCACCCGTGTAGACATGCCGCCTCCTACCACGCGTAGCCCAGGTCCAGCCTTCCCAAAGTAGCCCCACCCCCACCCCCCAGCGACCGGGCCCCGACCACCCCACGCGGAAGCACCGGCCGATGGCACGACGTAGACGCGATGGGCACGCGATGGGCACGCAGAACGGCGGGCCACGCATCAGGTCCTTGCCCCGACCTGTGGGGACATAGCAAAAGCCCCAGGTCACGGCGAGTGAGTCCTGGGGCTTCCACAGAGCCGCCTTCGGGATTCGAACCCGAGACCTACGCATTACGAGTTGTCCGATCACTGTCCACTAGCCTCCACAGACGTCCCCGACGGACTCAACTCCCCTGCTCGGAGCACGTAGCAGACGCCCAAGGACGCTCGCACACGACGCCGGACGCAGCCCCGAACGAGCCCAGAACTGAGACCCGGTCGCGCCGTGTAATGCATGAAGGACAGGCCTACAAGGAGTCATCGCGGCCAGCATGAGACTGGCAGAACCTCTCTCCATCTCGAAGCCCGCATCGGGATGGAGAGGCCCATTCATCCCTGCGGGCAGGGCAGCGAGACTCTAGAGTCGCTGCGAGAGCAGAAGATTGCCTTGCCGCGGCTGCGGGCGCTCAAGGTTATTGCCGAGGCGCCGAACGGGGAAGGAGGCCGAAGGCCTGAGGACGCCCGCAGGAAGCAGGCTCACCTGCCAAGATCAGCGTGCATGATGGCAGCTGTAGCGTGACGATAAATGTAGGTGGCCTGTCCGGCCAAGCTCCACCAAACCATTGAACCGAAAACCGTCGATTCCTGATGGTCTGAGAGCGTGACTTCTGCTCAGAGCCTGGGAGATGGTTAGTATGACTGACGATACCCCAGTCTTGTTGCTCGCACATTCAGATCCCTGGGTGCGCCGCCAGCTCGCCAAGGATATAGAGGAGCGGTCAAGACTGGAAGTTGTCCCTGTCGCGAGCAAGTATGACGCTTACGCCACGATCGGCACGATGGCAGAACATGGACACTATTTGGCTGCCGCTATCACGGATCAAACACTTGTGGACGACACTGGAGAAAATCTCCTGCGCGGAATCAACGACCGTTACCCTGCCGCGGCAAGTGCGATCCTCGCGGTGTCGAATACAGGCATGGACGCTGAAGTTTATGTCATGTCCGGCAAACGCGCGCAGCTTCGTACAGATCTGAACAGGCTGCGCTCCAGGTCTCGTCCGCCACACCCCCTCGTCGTCGTGACCGGACCCGAGGGGACGCAGAAAGCGGACGAAGTGCTCGCCACACTCGATCGGTCCTTGACCCCGTACAAATGGGTACAAGCAGATACGCAGCATATCAGTGTGAAAATTGACGGATCCAAAGAGGAACTTATCGATCCTCACCCTGGAGAGATCTTCAGGGCATTGAAGCTAGTTGGGGTTGTGAAACGCCGGCCAAATCACCCTTACGATCTGGTCATCGTAGGTGCTGGTCCTGCCGGTTTGTCCGCCGCCTTGAACGCGAGCGTTAACGTGGGCTTCAGCACTCTGGTAATAGAGAGCAAAATACCCGGGGGCACCGCCACGACTTCGATCAATCCTATAGATAATTACCTAGGATTCCCCCAGGGAGTTTCGGGACCCGCACTCGCTCAACTCGCACTTGAGCAGATAGCGAATCTTGAACTGGTCGACTTTCTCCCCACACTGGAGGCGCAAGCTATCAAGAAGGCCGCTCACGGTCGATACCTCATCCAGGCCCTGGATGCCACAAGTGGCGAAAATAAGAGATATATCCGCCGGGATGATACTTCTTGCGTGCGGGTCAAAGCCCCACACCCTGAAACTAGCCAAAGGAAAAGAGCGCATTCCCAACCGAGGCGTATACTACTCCGCTCTCCCTTGTGACCAGCAGCGCGAAAAAGGCAAGACCGTCGTAATCATCGGGGGCGGCGATTCGGCAGGTCAGGCCGCGCTGCAATTCGCAGAGAGAAGCAGCAGGGTGATCATTGTGGCCCGAGAGGGATTTGATGCAATGTCTCAAGCCCTGCAGGATTCCGTGAGGAAGAATCGCAAGATAAATACCGACTATTTCGGCTATGAGGTCGCCGAGTTCATTGGCGAGCAACAACTGGAAGCCGTTATGGTGAGGAAGACAGGCGGCGATAAGGCATCTAGCCGTAGACAGATAAAAACGACATCGGCCTATGTGCTAATTGGTGGGGACCCTGACACTGCGTGGGTGGGGCACAGAGCCGGCCCACACAGCGAGAGGGTGGCTCAGACGAGGAAGCACTACATCAAGACTGACGTGTACTTGAGACCGCATGGGACAAAACTACCGTTCGAGACAAGCCTGAATGGCGTGTTCGCTGCCGGCGATGTACGGGTGAACTCTTTGAGGCGCGTAGGGCAGGCTGTTGGGCAAGGAGCTGCGGCAGTGGCGTCCATGGAGAGATACGCTTCCAATAATCCCAGAATTCTTATCGACAAGAAGAGCCTGGCGTATACGAGATTTCATGTCCTTGCCCTCACAAGCCCTTAGAGAATTCAGGCATCCCCGGAAGAGGAAGGTCGATGCAACAGCTTCGGGCTGGACCTACTTTGGCGAGAGCGATCCCGGCACCGGAGCTACGGAACCGACGCCCCAGCCACGACGCACTCTTACTCACGTCAGGCGGCTTCTTGCGGTGCGCCCGGCACGGTATCGGCCTAGAGCGGGGCGGAGACAGGAGCGGCAGCTCAACCGGCCAGGTCGGGTGCGGCAAGCAGGGCTGGCCGCCTGGTGAAGGGAACTCTGAGACACGGGAAACGGTGCCGTTTCTCGCCGTCAGGCACCCAGCGAACTTCATTGCTACAGTCGGACTACCGCCGCGGAGTCGACCGTTGTTCGGCTACGAGGCGACTGGTGAAGCCTTGGGAGCGGAGGCGCTCGTACGCCGCCAAAACAGCGGGCGGAACGTCCTGCTGGATCAAGAAGCCCTGCCCTGGGTAGATTAGCAACCGCTGCTGCGCGCCTACGAGCATGTCGAAGACCAGCCGGGGGTCCTGTATCGAATCCACATACTCCGCGAGCGTCATCGGTGCCGATGCGCTGACCAACTTCACTTCCGGCCACAGCTTGCGGGCTGTCGCGTAAGCCCGCCGCTCCTCGTACGGCTTGGTAACCAACAGCACCGACTCGACTTGGACGCCCCGGTCTTCGAGCAGCGACCGCGACAAAACGATGTTCTCGCCCGTGTTGCGAGCCTGCGGCTCCACGAGGATGGCAGACGCGGGTACGCCCAGTTCCACCGCGCGCTCGCGGTAGTGCTCCGCCTCCCCGCGGGGCATCCGCTGGCGGGTCGTCCGGCTCGTGGCGCCGGTGAAGACGATCAGCGGCATCATGCCGCGCTCGTAGAGGTCAACTGTGAATTCAGCGACGCCCAGGTCGTGACTTCCGAGCCCGATGGCCACCGAGCAAGGCCGCAGCTCGTGGTGCATCTGTTGGAAGTCCCAAAGCCGCTCAGCAGCGGCCCAGTTGTGCGCAGAGATCACGGTGTTGCCTCCCGTGCCGAGTCGGGGACCTGGAAGTCGTAGGCCCAGGCGAAGCGGGTAGCCGCGTGCAGGCCGACGGCGAACTCGACGACGGTGCCGTCCGCCGTATACGTCGTCCGATGCAGTTCCACGACCCATTCACCAGGCGCCAGCTGAAGGAGGGCCGCCTCCTCGGACGTTGCAGCCCTGGCAAACAGCTCCTCACGCATGTGGTCGATCTCGTAACCCGCGTCGTAGAGGACTCGGAATCCGCCACCCCGGCCGGCAGGACCGGGGGTCGGATCCACGATGCGGGTTCCCTCGACGTGCTCGGGCCGGTAGTAGCTGGTCAGGGTGTGCGTCGGTTGGTCGCCTTCCTTCACGAGCCTGGCCCTCGCGTACACCTCGGCCCCCTCCGGAAGTCCGTGCGCCGCTGCCACCAGCGGCGGCGCCGGCACGCGGCTGACGCTCTGCGTCTGCTCACCGCGCTTGTACGCGCGGCCCGACGCGACGCGGTCGGCGATGAACGCCACCTCGTCGCCGTCCCGCCACTTCGCCTTGTCGTACCGGGCGATACCAAGGCGCTTCAGCGGGGTCTGCTGCCGCACTACCGTTCCGTGTCCCCGTGAGGAGATCACCAGGCCCTCGGCTTCGAGTGCTTTGTACGCCGCGTGGACCGTGGACTTCGAACCCTCACCCGCATCCACCAGGTCCCGGATGTGCGGTAGCTGCTGGCCAGGAGCGTAGTCGCCCCGCCCGATCTGTTCGGCCAGCTTGTCAGCCAGCTCTCGCCACTTGGGTGCCACGCGAACTCCTCTCGATGAGTCCAGTCAAGCACAGTCCCAGGACTGTTGACAGTCCTGGGACTGCGGGTCCATAGTCATCCACAGAAGTCCGCAGTCCTAGGACAGCGGACCAGAGAGAGGCCTTCTTTGGGCTGCTCTCGGCGCCCGGAGAGCTCGTGAGACGGCTCCAAGGAAGCGGTTGGTCATTGAGAACTGAACAGTGGACGAGGTATCCGTCCCCCTCTGAGCGGGCGGCGTGCGCGGGTTCCGTCCTCGCGTACGGATCAGCGCCACCCAACCACTCCGCCGCCTGACCGGGCTGCGGCCGGTTGCCTCCTCCGCCCGTCCGACGCCCTTTCGCCGGACGGACGGGGTCGAGGGGAGCCGGAGGTTCCGGCCCCGGAAGGGGTTCGAGATGGACAAGAAGCTCGCCGCGGCGATCCAGCGGGACAACGAGCTGGAGGACGCCGGCATGCACGGCGACGACCGTAAGACCTGCTGGACCCACCAGAGCTGGACCCAGGACTGCGCGGACCAGCCGTTCCACACCAGGCCGAGCGTCAGCCACTACCCGCGCCCGGCCTGACCTTCCCGCCTCAACGGCGTGCGGCCCCGGTGCTCGAACACCGGGGCCGCTTCGAGCCGTCCACCTGCTAGGGAGAACACGACTCATGAAGCACATCGCCGCACTTCAGAACCTCGTTACCCCGTGGTCGGACGGCTTGGAGCCGTCGGACGCGGAGCTGGACGCGATCGAGACCGAGATGCCGCTGGTCCTGGCCGAGGTCGAGCTGCTGGACGCGCTGATCGCCCAGCTCGACCGGACGTCGTCCGAGTTCGACGCCCGCCGGATCCGCCGGGCCCGCAACCGGGTGCTGGACGCCCGGCGGGACCTGGCCAACCGCGCCAGTCGTACGGAGTCGGGGGACGCGGCATGACGCACTCCGCCCGTCTGACTAACTCTCCCTTCGGGGAGTGGGAGCTCTACGTAGTCACCGACGGCCTTTGCCAGGGCTGGCCGACATACAAGTTCCACCGCATCCAGCCGATCCCGACGCTCGACGAGCGGACTGCCGCGATGGCCCGCCTGGGCTACGAGGCGGCCGACGAGGCCAGGTGGGAGTGGCTGGAGATGGACAACGGCGACGCGGGCGACGTCGCCCTCCTCGCCGCGTTCGACGTCTGCCCGATCGGGGACTCCTCATGAAGCGCGACCCGAGGGTTCTCCTGGTGCTGGCCCTGGTGGCCGTGGTCGGCATGGCTTTCCGGGTGTCCTGGAACGCGCTGCGGGATGTGGCCCGCGCCATCGGCGCGGACACCACGGCCGCGACGCTCTACCCGTTCGTCGTGGACGGCCTGATGGCCCTGGCCCTGGTCGCGGCCCTCGTCCTCACCGACCAGGCCCGCAAGTTCGCCCTCAACGTCCTCGGCGCGTACACGGCCGCCTCGCTGGTCCTGAACTACGTACACGGACTCGTTCCCGCACTCCACGACCACACGGTGGACTGGATGCGGCTGGCCGCGTGGGATCCGGCGAACTATGCGCTCGTCCTGCTCGCCACCAGCCTGCCGGTCGGGTCCATCTACTTCGGCTCCGACCTCGTCGCCAAAGTCCTCCACCACCGCCCCGAACCGCCGGAACCCGCACCGCACGGGGAGCGTGCGGATTCGTCCGCACGGCATCCGCACACCCTCGAAACGGCCGACATCGACCGGGAGCCGATCCCGGTCCCGCAGACGGCGCACCTGCCGGTGCGGGAGGCGTTGCCGCAGCTCACCACCCATGCGGACGGTGTGCGGGCAGACGATCCGCACACCCCGCACGCCGTCCCTGCACACCCCGCACCCACCGACGCGCACGCAGTGTCCGAGGACGTGTTCGAGGAGGCGGAGCTGGATCGAATGCGGCAGGACGCACGCCGTGCGTACACCGAATCCGCACAGGCCGCACGCCCCCTCTCCGCCCGTGCCCTGGGCGAGGCGTTCGGCATGAGCGAGTCCTGGGGCCGCAAGCAGATCCTCGCCGCCCGCCAGGACGACGACCGGCCCCACCTGACCGCCGTCCCGGCCAACACCGGCTGATGACCAGCCTCCCCGTCTACCGGTGGCGCCTCGCCCCCGACGGACTCGCCACCCGCCGACAGCTCCGCGCCCTCGGCCTGCGCCCCGGCGGTCAGGACGTCGTCGCCCAGCTCGAGCGTCCCCGCCGCCGGCACGGCCCACTGGTCGCCTACCTGTACCGGATCGAACTTGCCGTGCCGGTGCGGCCGATGACCCCAGGCCGGTGGGCGGCTCTCGCCCTGGCCGATGCCGCCCGGCGCCGGTGCCCGGTCTGCCGGGACCACCTCCCGTACGTGATCCCCACCTCCCGCGGCATGTGCAACGCCTGCCACGACTGCCACGGACAGTGCGTCGCCTGACTGCTCCGCCCCGAAAGGAGGAACCACCATGTCCGGAATCGACTGGGACGAGGAGTTCACCCGCCTGAACACCGAAGCCCCTGAGAAGCCCAGCACGTCGTCCAAGTTCTCCGCCAAGATCGGCAAGCTCGGCGGGGTCCGCCGCAACACTGCCGCGCTCGCCGTGTGCGGCACGATCGCTGTCCTCGCGGTGTGCGGCACGGTCGTGGCCGTCACCAGCATGCAGGGCGAGCAGGCCGTCCAGGACCGTGCCCGGGCCAAGGAGAACGCCGCGAACACCCTGGTCGAGGCAGAGGCCGACAAGCAGCGGGCGCAGACCGAGGAAGCCGCGGCCAAGACCCTGTACGAGCGGGAGATGGCCGTCTACCTGGAGTGCATGAAGGTCCGGGCGGCGGCCGTCGCCAAGGCCGCCTCCTGGGAGGTCTCGAAGATCCCCGCCTGCGCCGCCCCGACGCTCGGCGGCGGTACGGCCCCCAAGGCCAAGGAAGAGGCCACCGGGTCCGGCGACTCCATCACCTCCGGCCCCTGGCTGTGGGTGGCGCTCGTCGGCGGCGGCGGACTCATCGCCTACAAGAAGCTCTCCGCACCCTCCGGTTCCGGTGCGGTAACCCCCGCGAACGACAAGGGATTCACCTTCGAGAAGGGTGCGTGAAATGACGCTCCAGTTCTTCGCCCTGGCCCTGTTCGTGTGGGCCCTGTTCTTCACCTTCAAGAAGACCAAGGGAAAGCAGATGGCGATCTGCCTGATGCTGATCGTCTCCGGGATCTTCCTGCCGTACACGCCGTTCAGCACCGAGATCCGCAGCACCCTCGAATCGGTCTTCAACACGGCGAACACCACGGTCAGCAACATCGGAACGTCACGCTAGGCGATCTCCCGCACTGGTTACCGGTTACCGGTTACAGCCCACAGACGCCCGGTTCTAACCGCCCAGGGGGCCCGAACCGGCGTCCGCAGGGCCTGTAACCGGTAACCGGTAACCGCCTCCAACTACAGAGTGTCACTGAAGGAGGGTCGTGGAACTCCTCGTTCTCCTCGCCATCACCTACCTCGTCGGCGTCGACAACACCCACGGCAAATACGAGAAGGCGGGAATCAAGAAGCCCCCACCGACAACGAAAGCCAAATGGTCGCCGACCAGGGCACCGGACACCTTCCGAAACGCCGCCTACAACGTCTCCGCGAAAACCCATTACGGACTCCTGGCGGGTGCGCATTGGGCCGGTGGCCTCCGGGATGGGTGGCGTTCCGCCTACCTGAAGAAGCCGGGCACCAAGCCTTCCGGTTCACCTTCCGCCCAGCCGCCGCCAGGGCCCTCCGCACCCACCGCGGGGACCACCGTGCCGCCCAAGCCGACCACACCCCCCACGGTCCCGCCGCCGAAGCCGACCACGCCCCCGACACCGCCGCCCACTCCGCCCACCGCCGCGCCTCCGTCGGGGCCGACGATCCCGCCGCCCGGCACGATCCCGCAGCCCCGCACCGTCACGCTCCCCGACCAGATCAGGAAGGACCCTGCGATGCAGCCCAACCCGCCCGTTCCCCACAGCGCGACCGTCGACGACAAGGGCATCCACGTCACCACCGCCAATGGGAAGAGCCGCACCTACAGCGGCGGAGAGGTCATCACCCTCACCCAGGTCATCGACCTCGCCGAAGGCGCGGCGACTCTGTGCCAGTCCAGCTCGGAGAAGTGCCTGGAGCTCGTGGACGAGTCCGCCCAGCTCGCCGCGGACTGCGACGTGCTCATCGCCGAGATCACGGAGAAGGACGTCGGCGCGAACCTCATCGGCAAGTGCGAGCACCTCAAGGAGCAGCTCGAGCTCCAGGCCGCCGCCGCCAAGAAGTTGCACGACCAGATCCAGGGCGGCGAGGAAGCCTGCCGCACCGCGTCGGCGAACGCCGAGGTCCGCCACGGCGGCATCTTCCGGGCCGTCGCGGACTCCCCGCTGACCAAGCCCGCCGAACGCGACTTCTACAACGCCCGATAGCCGAGGAGAGGCCAGCATGTCTGCCACCGAATCCCTCAAGGACGCCGCGACCTACGCGGCCCTGCGCGTCAAGCTCGCCTGGCTCACCCACCAGGTCCACGCCCACGCCGACACGGTCACCAAGCTCGCCTCTGACGTCGACGAGACGGCCGAGCAGATGCAGGACGCCGCCGAAACGATGAAGGCGCTGGCCGTGGACGACGCCACAACCGCCGAGTTCGCGGACGCCGCGCTGACCATGACCGGCGCCAAGGACGCAGCCGGCGCCTACACCTCCGCCGCCGACAGCGCGGCCGCAGCCGCCGACGACGCCAAGACCACCACCGAGTCCGACCACGGCGGCATTGCCGACGCAGTGGACACCTCCCCGGTCGAGATGGCCGAAGCCGCTTTCTACGCCCAGCAGTAAGGAGCGGGCCATGGGGCCGACCCGAGCACGGTTCATCCAGTACGCGCCCGCCGCTCTCGCCGTGGCATCCGCCACGGCCGGCCCCTGGTCCGCCCTCGCCGCCGCGGCGGCCGGAGCGGGGGCGTGGGCCATCGACGCCTCCGTCCCCGCCCTGCGCTCCCTGATCGCCTGCGGGATCACGGCCACCGGGTGCGGCATCGCCGCTCACCAGGTCCTCGCGAGCGGGATGAACCCGCTGTTCGCCCTCGGGCTCGCTGTCCCGGCCGGCGCGGCCGCCCTCGCCCACCACCGCAACACCGGCGAGCTTTCCGCGCTTCCTGCCACGGTCACGCCCGCGGCAGGGCAGAGCTCGCAAGCGCAGCTCATCACAGCGTGGTGGAAGGAGTTCATCTCCGGCCCCACCCAGACCGAGGGCCGCAAGCTGATCCAGCCCGGGGCCCAGCTCGCGCACCTCGCCATCGAGGCGGGGGACGACCACGTGTCGTTCACCGGGATCATCACGCTGCCCCAGGGCCAGCAGGTCCGGGTGAAGGCCGCGGACATCGCCTCCGTCTACCAGATCCCTGTCTCCCAGGTCGAGATGGGCGACCCCAAGCACTACGCCCCGAACGCACTACCGGTCACCGTGCACCTCAAGAAGGCGCCGCAGCAGCAGATCGCGGCAGTCGGAGTCCCGACGACGCCGGAGCAGCTGTGGGCCGCGTACGTGGGTGTACCCGAAGGTGCGATGCCCGGCACCACCCTGGCCCTGACCCGTTACGACGGGCCCCTGGACTGGGAGGGGATCGCCACCCGCGACCGGAAGGCGATCGGGGCCGTCAACATCCAGGACCTGGCAGGCAACCTCCACCTGTCGGCGATCCAGATCGCTCTGAGTCCCGCCGACATGCCCTCGCAGATGGGGGTGCGCGTGATGAAGGAGCACGCGCTGATGCACGGCACGATGCTCTCTGCGGTCGTGGACGAGCTGGCCATGGACTCGCGCGGATACGTCCGCCTGGGCACCTACATCGACGCCCGCGCTGCTCTGGTTCCCCTGGCCCAGCCGGGTTCCGGCGCCCGCCACCTGTACCTCGTGGGCGGCTCCCGCTCCGGGAAGTCCGGGGTGCTGGAGCAGGTTCTTCTGTCCGCGCACAAGTCGCGGATCGCGGTGATCCTCTCCTCCCCGCAGGCCGGCACCATCGCCGGAGCAGGCCTGGCCGCGTACTGCGGCGACGGCCTGGATGAGGCGATGGGCGCTCTGCGGCTGGCCTACGCGCTGATGCTCGACCGCGAGGCCCGCTACCGCTCCCCGGCCTTCCCCTTCACCGACCCGCTGATCCTGATCGTCATCGACGAAGCGCACATGCTGCTGTCAGTCTCCTCCCAGTACCACGCGGAGGCCAAGGCGATTGTCGAGCAGCTCACCCGCCGGGCGCTCAAGCGGGGGATCGGCGTGGTCCTGGCCACCCAGACCCCGCTCGCCGAAGACCTCGGCAACTCCTCAATCATCCGCTCCCAGCTCCTGATCGGCGGCGGCGCGGTGTTCCTGCGCTGCGCCAAGGGCCAGGGCTCCCTGGTCGGGGCGAACGCGGTCGAGGGTGCCGAGGGCATCGACCTGTCGAGGATCCCCCCGCAGTGGCCGGGCCAGTACGCCAAGGTCGCTGACCGGGACATGAGCGGCCTGGACACCGAAGCCGCCGCCAATCCGGAGGACGGCACGTTCGGCCTCGGCTACCTCCTCACCCCCGGATCACAGGCCGTCCAGTTCCGCTCCCTGCACCTGGACGTCCCGCCCATCGCCCTCGCCGCAGACACGACCCCCGTCGCCATCGAGGACTGCCAGGCCTGGCGCCACCGAGAGGCGATCACGCAGACCCCGATGGTCGACCAGCGCGGCAAGAACCTGATCGGCAGCCTCACCGACGTCCTCACCAAGGCCCAGCAGGGCCCGCCCCTTCAACAGCAGCGGGCCCAGACCGAGCCCGCCGCCCCTTCGGACGGACAGGAGCTGATCAAGCCGCGAATCCTCGAACTCCTCCGGGAGGAATCCATCCCCATGACCGCCGAGACCATCGCCCGAAAGCTCGGCACGTCCGCCAAGAACATCAAGCCGCGCCTGTCCGAGCTGAAGAAGCGAGACGAGATCACCAACGAACACGGCCTCTGGAGGGCAGCATGACCACCCGCACCCAGACCCACTTCACCTCGATCGACCAGAACCTGTACGCGAAGGCATTCCAGCTCCTCGACCCCACCCCGGAACCCGTCGCTCCCGCACCGGTTTCCGTCATCCTCGCCGCCGCCCTGCCCGTGCACCGGCCCGGCGCCGTGGAGAAGACGCTCAGCGACGCCCTCGCCTTCCTCGACACCCACGGCTGGGCCAAGTACCGGCTGATCCACCCCGAGGGCGCCCGCTGCTCCATCGGCGCCCTGCGCGCAGCCGCCGGCAACCGCAACGCCGCATACCGGGACGCCGGGAAGCTCCTCCTGGACGAAGCCCGCCGCCAACACGGCCAGCACTGGGAGGCGATCCCGGCCTGGAACGACGCCCACACCGGAGCACAGGTCCGCAGCGTGTGGGAGGCCGCCATCCAGCGCGCCCACCACTCGAACATCTGAGCTTGGAGCCACCTGTGTCGTTCTCGTTCACCGACCCCAAACCGGACAACGACCGCGCGTTCTCCTTCACCGGACCTGCGGACGTGGAAGAGAAGCTCCAGACGATCACCGACATGGCGCACGAAATCCTCCGCCTCGTCGCCGACGTGCGCAGCCAGATCCGCAGCTGAGCGCCCCGAGCAGACACGACGAGGGCGGCTCCGTCTCGCCAAAGTCCGGGCCGCCCTCATCTCCCAGTCCGTGCAACAGACCTTCGGAGGTCTCCAGCATGACCCAACCCACCCACATCCGGCGAGACCCCACCGCCCACCGGCCGTTACTCCTGGATGCGTTCTGCTGCCAGGGCGGCGCCGGCATGGGCTACCACCAGGCCGGGTTCGAGGTGACCGGCGTCGACAAGGACGCCCAGCCCCGCTACCCGCTCGCCTTCCACCAGGGCGACGCCATCGACTTCATCCGCACCTTCGGCTCCGCTTTCGACTTCATCCACGCCTCCCCGCCCTGCCAGCACGACACCGACTGCCAGCGCATCCAGGGCAACACCCACCCCGACCTGATCGGCCCGACCCGCGAGGCGTTGAACGCGACTGGGCGCCCGTGGGTGATGGAGAACGTCCGCGGGGCCGCCCACAAGCTGCGGGAGCCGGTGATGCTCTGCGGGGCCATGTTCGGCCTGCGGACCTACCGGCACCGGTACTTCGAGACCGGCGGCGGCTTCACCCTCACCCCGCCCCCGCACCCCGCCCACACGGCGCCGCAGGCCAAGATGGGCCGCCCCATCCCCGAAGGCTGGTTCGGGCAGTTCGTCGGCAACTTCTCCGGCGTCCCCCACGCCCGCCGCGTGATGGACGTCGCCTGGATGACCCGCGACGGCATCCGCGAATGCATCCCCCCGGCCTACGCCCAGCACATCGGCGCCCAAGCCCTCACCCACCTGGCTACCGGGGCGGTGGCTGCATGAGCGCCACCGCGCACCTGCGCACGGCTCTGTGGCTCGCCGGGACCGGCGTGCCCGTGCTGCCGCTGCGGGCCGGGAAGGGGCCCATGGGCAACTGCGCCTCCTGCCGTGACACATCGTGCGGCGGTCGGCCGAACATGCAGACCCCCGGCCCCTGCACCTGTCCCCGCCCCTGCCATGCCTGGGCCGCAGCCACCACCAGCCCCGGCGTCCTCTCGTCTGCTCCATGGGCTGGTGCGTGGCGGCAGGCTGCCGCGGTGGGCTACCACCCCGGCGGCGCCGGGCTGACCGTCGTGGACCTCGACCACGCGGACGCGGTGGCCTGGGCCCGTGAGAACCTGCCCGCCACCCGGACGGTGGCGACCACCCGTGGGGAGCACTGGATCTACCTGGGCACCATGCGCTCCGTGAACGGCGTGCGGGACGGCATCGACCTGAAGTCCACCGCGTCCTACGCCCGGTGGCGCGGCGTCGGCACCGGCACGATGCAGCCCCTCCCGGACACCGTCCGCGCACTGGCCGACAAGACCCCGGCCGTCGCACGCCCGGCCGGAGGCACCGTCACCGTGCCGCGGCTGGCCGGGGGCGGGAAATGCCCGCACCGGTCGCCGGTGTACTTGGAGCGGGGGATCGCAATGGCGGAGCAGCGGATCACCGCCGCGGCCAGCGGGGTGCACGCCACGGCGTACCGGACGTTCCTGGCGGTGCTGTCCGCGCACGGCCGGTGCGGCTGCCTCACCGAAGCCCACATCGGCCGCCTGTTCACCGCCGCGCAGGCCAAGGGCGAGTCGGTCCGTCACTGCACGACGGCCTGGTCCAACGCTGCTGCCGCTCTGGGGATGTGACATGCCCGAGGACGAGAAGAACCCGGCGGCCCGCGAGGTCATCACCGAATACGCGCAGGCCCACTTCCGCTACTTCCGCACCGTCGACGGCACCGTCTACGCCCAGCGCAACGGCCACCCCGTCGCCCGCCCGATCCGCTCCCAGGGCACCACCGGAAGCCACCGCCAGGAACTCATGGTCGGCCTGTTCAACGACGGCCGCGGCGTCTTCAACGGAACCGCGATGAAGGAGGCACTCGACTTGATCGAAGCACTCGCCCTCAGCCAGGACGTACAGCCCGTGCACATCCGCGTCGCCCCCGGCTTCGACGGGGCGACCTGGCTCGACCTGGGCCGCGACGACGGCCAGTCCGTCCGTATCCACCCCACCGGCTGGGACATCCGCGTCCCCGACCCCCGCGAGGTCTGCTGGCGGCGCACCCAGCTCACCGGCGAACTCCCCCTCCCCGCCAAGGACACCGACGGCAAGGGCATCGACCTGCTCATGCGCCTGGTCAACTTCTCCAGCGCCCAGAGCGAGGGCCTGGCCCTGGCCTGGCTCATCGGATGCCTCGGCCCCGACGCTCCCGTCCCCGCCCCCTTCCTCACCGGCCCCCAGGGCGCTGGCAAGTCCACCGCCGGAAAGATGCTCGTGCGGATCATCGAAGGCATGAGCGGAGACCTGCGCCGCCCGCCCAAAGACGAGGAAAACCTGATCACCGCCGTCGCCGCCGGATGGATCACCGGCCTGGACAACCTCTCCCACCTCGGCCCGGACCTCTCTGACCTCATGTGCTGCATCGTCACCGGCGCAGAGAACATCAAACGCGCCCTGTTCACCGACGGCGACGTCGTCCGCTCCCGCTACCGCCGCCCCCTCCTCCTCACCGGCATCGACGTCGGCGTCATCCGACCCGACCTCGCCGAACGCCTCCTGCCCCTGCGCCTCGAACGCCCAAGGGTCCGGCGCACCGAAGAGGAGCTGTGGACAGAGTTCGCCGAGTCGCTGCCCGTGATCCTCGGCTCCGTCCTCGACCTCGCCGTCAGCGTCCGCGCAGCCCAAGCCGACATCCCCACCGACCTGCGCATGGCCGACTTCGCCCACCTGTGCGCACAGCTCGACGCCGCCCGCAGCCTCGGCGCACTCGACTCCTACCGGGCCAGCCTGGACGACCTCAACGACGACGTCATCGAGGGCGACCTCCTCGCCCAGACCGTCCTCAAGCACGCCGCCGGCAACGCGGTCCGGATGACGTCCGCCGAGTGGCTGCACGCCCTCACCCAGCTCTACACCGGCGAGGACTTCCGGCCCCTGCCCAAGGGCTGGCCCACCACCGGCAAAGTCCTCTCCGACCGCCTCAAGCGCCTCCAGCCCGTCCTCGCCGCCCGCGGCGTCCTCGTCGACTGGGGCCGCACCAAAGCCGCCCGCTACATCGAAATGACCCGCCCCGAGCCCCCGCACGACGAGCAACAGCAGCTCTCCTAGCCGCGCGCCGCACCGGGGCGCCCGCACAAGCAAGAGGAGCACCCCCCGGCGGCGCCCGGTGCTCCTCTTGCACTTCGGCGGCCGCGCCGCCGCCCAAAGGGCGCGCCGCTACGCGGCTCCTTCTTCGCTCTAACGCGCACACAACAACAGACACAGCCCCTCTCTTTTTCCTAAGTAGAAGGACGCTGCGTCACCTACGTCACCGAGGCACCAAAAACCCACCCTGACCTGCACCGACAAGGGTGACGCAGAGCTCCAAATCCTGCGTCATCCTGTGTCACCTGCGTCACCCCATGACGGACGGCTCCGTCACCGGTGACACAGCCCCCAAAGCCCTGCGTCACCGATTCCCGCAGGTCAGCGCCCCGAATGACGCTGATGACGCGGTGACGCAGAAATCCCAGCCTCGGACACACGCGGACCGCCCAGCCCCTCCGGCCGCATACGGCCGTAGTGACCCCGCCCATCGCCGTGGAGGCACTTCGATGACCACCGCCGCCCAGTCCCCCTCCCCCGTCCTCTGCACCGTGAAGGATGCCGCTGCGCTCCTCAGGCTCGGCCGCTCCACCGTCTACGAGCTGATGGCTTCCGGAGAGCTGCCCTTCACCAAGCTCGGCCGGGCCCGCCGCATCAAGCGGGCCGACATCGACGCGTTCGTCGCCCAGCTCCCGCCGCAGTCCGTCTGATCTCAACGCAGCCAAAGGCGGCCCTGGGGACACCCCAGGGCCGCCTTCAGCATGGAGGAGTACAGAAGTACATGAACACCCGCAAGCCGAACATGGAATCGTCCATCTACCTGGGCAGCGACGGATGGTGGCACGGCCGCGTCACGATGGGCGTGAAGCCCGACGGAGGCCCCGACCGCCGACACCGCCGTGGCAAGACCGAGACCGCGGTCACCAAGAAGGTCCGCGAACTGGAGAAGCTGCGCGACGAGGGCCGGGCCACGAAGGCCGGGCGGAAGCCAACCGTCGCGGAGTGGATGGACACGTACCTGACCACCATCGCGAGCCTGAAGCTCAAGCCGCGGTCCCTGGACGACTACTGGTCGAAGACCCGCAACGACATCATCCCCGGCGTCGGGAAGCACCGCCTCGACAAGCTCGCCCCCGAGCATCTTGAGGTCATGTACGCGGCCATGCTGGACGAGGGGCACGCCCCGTCGCACGTGGTCAAGGTCCACCGCATCCTCTCCCGGGCCCTGAAGATCGCCCACCGCCGCCGGATCGTCAACGAGAACGTCGCCACCCTGGTCGACCCGCCGTCTGTGGACGAGACCGAGGCGAACCCGTTCTCTCGGGGCGAGTCCAAGGCGTTCCTCGCCGCCGCAGCGAAGCGGCCCACCTTCATGCGGTGGGCCATCGGCGTCGGCATGGGCTTCCGACAGGGGGAGGCCCTGGGGCTGCGGTGGCCGTACGTCGACCTGGAGCAGGGGCTGTTCCACCCCGCCTGGCAGCTCCAGCGCCTCACTTGGAAGCACGGCTGCAAGAACGCGCACGCCTGCGGCGAACGGCTCCACCGGTTTGATCCGTGCCCGCCCGACTGCTCGACGCACAAGGGCTACAAGCGCGGCTGTCCACAGCCCTGCACAAAAACCTGCCGCCGGCACGCCAGCACCTGCCCCGAGCGGAAGGGGGGCGGCCTGGCCTTCACGCGGCCCAAAACGAAGAAGAGCCAGCAGCCCGTACCGATCCCCCCGCCCTTCCTGCCCTACCTCCTGGAGCACAAGGCGAAGCAGGACGAGCAGCGACAGGCCGCCGGAGAGCTGTGGGAGGAGTGCGGCGCGGTGTTCACCCGGGCCGACGGCCGGCCGCTCGACCCTCGGGCCGACTGGGAGGAGTTCAAGGAGCTACTCGAGGAATCGGGCATCAGCGACCGGCGGCAGCACGACGGGAGCCGTCACACGGCCGGAACGATCCTCAACGAGTTGGGGGTGGACATGCCGACCATCATGGAGATTCTTCGTCACACGCAGATCAGCCAGACGCGGCGGTACGTGAAGGGGCGATCGGAGCTCTCGCGGGAGGCGATGCGCCGGATGGGCGAGGCGTTCATGCCTGGCCCCAATCCGGTGTCTGAGACCAGAACTGAGACCGAGAGCACCCGGGCGGCCCGTGCACGTCGGCGACGCAAGATCCGGTGAATAGCAAAAGCCCCAGGTCACGGCGAGTGAGTCCTGGGGCTTCTACAGAGCCGCCTTCGGGATTCGAACCCGAGACCTACGCATTACGAGTGCGTTGCTCTGGCCAGCTGAGCTAAGGCGGCACCGCTGGTTAGACAAGTGTTCCCTCGAAGAGGAGCTCTCATCAGCAGCGGCGCCAAGTCTACAGGCTCGAACGGGGTGCCCTGAACCGCATTGTGCGGGGTGGGGCATGTGTCACATACAGGGTGGATCCGGGCGTCACGTGCACTTCTTGCCGTCCTTGGGCGCGGTCCCCTGCAGGAGGTACGCGTTGATCGCCGTGTCGATGCAGGAGCTGCCGCGGCCGTACGCCGTGTGGCCGTCGCCGTCGTACGTGAGCAGGACTCCCGAGTCGAGCTGCTGCGCGAGTGCCTGGGCCCACTTGTACGGGGTCGCCGGGTCGCGGACCGTGCCCACCACCACGATCGGCGGGGCGCCCTTCGCGGTCAGGGAGCGGGCCCCGCCTGTGGCCTTGACCGGCCAGTACGTGCAGTTCAGCGAGGCCCAGGCGAGGCCCGCCCCGAACACCGGGGAAGCCTTCTCGAAGGAGGGCAGGGCCGCGTCCACCGCCTCCGGGCCTGCAAAGGCGGGCGGCTGGTCGAGGCAGTTCACCGCGGCGTTCGCGAACATCAGGTTCGCGTACTTCCCGTCCGGCTCGCGCTCGTAGTAGCTGTCGGCGAGGCCGAGCAGCCCGGACCCGTCGCCGTTCATCGCCGCCGTCAGCGCCTCGCGCAGCTGCGGCCACGCGCTCTCGTCGTAGAGCGCCGCGATCACCCCGGTCGTGGCGAGGGACTCGCCCAGCGGGCGGGCCGGGTCGCCGCTGGGCACGGGCTGGGCGTCGACCTTGCGGAAGAACTCCTGCAGCCGCTGCGCCACCGCCTCCGGGCCGCCCTTGCCGAGCGGGCAGTCGGACTGCTTCGCGCAGTCCTTGGCGAAGGAGCGCAGCGCGGTCTCGAAGCCCCCGGTCTGGTCCCGGTTCATTTCGAGGGCAGGACGGGAGGGATCCATCGCGCCGTCCAGGACCAGACGGCCGACCCGGCCGGGGAAGAGGTCCGCGTACGTCGCCCCGAGGAGGGTGCCGTACGAGGCTCCGACGTACGTCAGCTTCTCGTCGCCCAGCGCCGAGCGCAGCATGTCCATGTCGCGGGCCGCCTCGACGGTGGAGACGTGCGGCAGGACCCGCTGCGAACGGGCCTTGCAGCCGTCGGCGAACTCCTTGAAGGCGGTCACCAGCTCGGCCCGCTCCGCGGCGTTGTCCGGCGTCTGGTCCACCTGCGTGAACTTGTCCATCTGCGGCCCGGTCAGGCACTCCACCGGACTGCTGCGGTCCACCCCGCGCGGGTCGAAGGAGACCATGTCGTACTGGGCGCGGACGGATGCCGGGTAGCCGATGCCCGCGTACGCCTGGAGGTACCCGATGCCGGAGCCGCCCGGTCCGCCCGGGTTGACCACGAGCGAGCCCAGCCGCTTGCCCGGGCCGGTGGCCGGGCGGCGGGCCACGGCGATGTCCACGTCCTGCCCGGATTGGGGGTGCGCGTAGTCCAGCGGGGCCTTCATCGTGGCGCACTGGAACCCGGGGACACCGCAGTCACGCCACTTCAGCTTCTGCTCGTAGTACGGGCGCAGCGCCGCCGGGACCACGGGCGGAGCCGCCTGCGCGGCGCCCCCGGACGAGGAGGCTGCCGCCTGCAGGCCCCCCGAACCGGTCGAGGTGCACCCGGAGAGCAGCAGCCCGGCGGCTGCGATCACGGTTCCGGTGGTACGCAGCAGGCGACTGGTGTCCATTCTCGGAGCCTACGGCCTGCCGGGCGCACCGGCCGGGCGAGCGCACGCCGACCGGCCGCCCGCCGCCCGGGGCCCGCCGCAGGCCCGCCCGGAGCCCGCACCGCGCGGCCCGACCTCGCCGGATCGCTCATACGGGTGAAGCGGTCAACGCGGGCGCCGGCGAGGGCCGGTCAGCCCGCGCGCAGGGACATCGTCATCGCCTCGACCGCGAGGAGCGGGGCCACGTTGCGGTCCAGGGCCGTGCGGCAGGCGATGATCGCCTCGATCCGGCGCAGGGTGCGCTCCGGTCCGGACGCTCGGGCGATCCGGTCGAGGTCGGCCCGCAGCTCCTCGTTCGCGATCGCCAGCGAGGAGCCGAGCTGGAGGGCCAGCACGTCCCGGTAGAAGCCGGTGAGGTCGCTCAACGCCAGGTCGAGGGTGTCGCGCTGGGTACGGGTACGGCGGCGCTTCTGCCGGTCCTCGAGCTCCTTCATCACGCCCGCCGTGCCGCGCGGCATCCGGCCGCCCGTGCCCGCCCCGGCGCCGAGCGCGACCCGCAGGTCCTCGGTCTCCTTCACGTCGACCTCCTCCGCGACCTGCTTGGCATCCTCGGCGGCGGCGTCGACCAGCTCCTGGGCGGCCTTGAGGCAGCCGCCCACGTCGTCGATGCGGAGCGGGAGCTTCAGGACGGCGGCCCGGCGGGTCCGGGCGGACTCGTCGGTGGCGAGCCGGCGGGCCCGGCCGATGTGCCCCTGCGTCGCGCGCGCGGCGGCCGCGGCGACGGCGGGCTCGATGCCGTCGCGCCGGACCAGCACGTCGGCGACGGCCGCGACCGGCGGGGTCCGCAGGGTCAGGTGGCGGCAGCGGGAGCGGATGGTGGGCAGCACGTCCTCCAGGGAGGGCGCGCACAGCAGCCACACGGTCCGCGGAGCGGGCTCCTCCACGGCCTTGAGGAGCACATTGCCCGCTCCCTCGGTCAGCCGGTCGGCGTCCTCCAGGACGATGACCTGCCAGCGGCCCACCGCCGGGGAGAGCTGCGCCCGGCGGACCAGGTCGCGGGTCTCCTTCACACCGATGGAGAGCAGATCCGTACGGACGATCTCCACATCGGCGTGCGTGCCGACCAGGGTGGTGTGGCAGCCGTCGCAGAAGCCGCAGCCCGGCTCGCCCCCGAGGGCGCGGTCGGGGCTGGTGCACTGGAGCGCAGCCGCGAAGGCGCGGGCGGCGGTGGCCCGCCCGGAGCCGGGCGGGCCGGTGAACAGCCAGGCGTGGGTCATCTTGGACGCGGCGGGCGGCGCAGTCCCGGCCCCGACGGCGGTGACCAGGGCGTCGGCGTCACGGGCGGCGGCGGCCAGCTGCGCCTGCACCCGCTCCTGTCCCACCAGGTCGTCCCATACGGGCATCCCGCCCACCGCCTTTCACCGGCCGTCGTCGCCTTGGCCGTCCGTACCGCTCGTCCTGCTCCTGCCCGCCCCCAGTGTGGCGGGCGCCGCTGACACACCCCGTCAGCGGCGGCGCGGACCGCCCTCTTCGCCCTCGTCGTCCCGGCGCGTGCCGAGCAGCTCGTCCGCCAGGGTCGGCAGATCGTCGAGCGGGGTCTCCTCGGCCCAGGCGGGCCGCGGCCGGCCCGGCCGCGTCGACTGGTCCTGCCGGTCCTCCCGGCCCTGCCCGCCCGGGAGGCCGTCGGCTCCGAAGACCGGGAGCTCGCGCGTGGCGTCCTCGGCATCCCGGAAGATGCCCGGCGGCACCCGGTCGGCCGGGCTCTCCTCCGGACGCCGTGCCGTCGGCCGCTTGGCGGACCGGGCCGGGCCGGACGGGGCCTGACCGGCCGCGGGGCTCGTACGGGACGGGCGTACGGGAGGCAGCACCGCCGTCTCGTCGGTCGGACCGGCTGCCGGTACGGGCGGCAGGACCGCCGTCTCGTCCGCGGGGCCGGCCGGCGGAACGGCCGGCAGCACCGAGGTCTCCGCCGCCGGGTCGATCTTCGGCACCGGGACGGTCTGCGTCACGTCGTCCGGCTGGACGACCCGCTTGACCAGCGGCGTCTCCACGGTCACGGCGTCGTCCGGCAGCGGATCCTTGGTCATCGCCACCTTGGGCGCCGGAGCCGCCTGAGCCGGAGCAGGCGCCGCAGCCGGGGCAGGCGCCGATGCCGCCGCCGAAGCCGAAGCGGCCGCCGCGGCCTGCGCAGCCGCCGCTGCCGCCGAGGCCTCCGCCAGCCGGCGCGCCTCCTCGGCCCTCAGCAGGGCCTCCTCCGCCCGCCGCTGCTTCTCCAGCCGCCGCTCCTCGGCCTCGGCGCGCAGCCGGGCCTCCTCCTCCGCCTGCCTGCGCAGCCGCTCCGCCTCCGCGGCGCGGGCCTTCTCCTCGGCCTCCGCGCGCAGCCGCTCGGCCTCGGCCTTCAGCCGGGCTTCCTCCTCCGCGCGCAGCCGCTCCTCCTCCGCCTTGCGGGCGGCCTCGGCCTCGGCCTTGATCCGGGCGGCTTCCGCCTCGGCCTTCAGCCGGGCTTCCTCCTCCGCGCGCAGCCGCTCTTCCTCCGCCTTGCGCGCCGCCTCTTCCGCGGCCCTGCGCCGGGCGTCCTCCTCGGCCTTGCGCCGGGCCTCGGCCTGGGCGGCCACCTCGGCCTCCGAGAGCGGAAGCGTCCGGTCCAGGCGGTGGCGTACGACGGTGGTCACGGACTCGGGGTCCTGCCCGGCGTCGACCACCAGGTAGCGCCCGGGGTCGGCCGCGGCCAGCGTCAGGAACCCGGCGCGGACCCGCTGGTGGAACTCGGCCGGCTCCGACTCCAGCCGGTCCGGCGCCTCCGTGAACCGCTCGCGGGCCGTCTCCGGCGATACGTCGAGCAGCACGGTCAGGTTCGGGACGAGCCCGTCGGTGGCCCAGCGCGAGATCCGGGCGATCTCGGTCGGGGACAGGTCGCGCCCGGCGCCCTGGTACGCGACCGAGGAGTCGATGTAGCGGTCGGAGATGACGACCGCGCCGCGCTCCAGTGCGGGCCGGACGACGGTGTCCACGTGCTCCGCGCGGTCCGCGGCGTACAGCAGGGCCTCGGCGCGGTTCGACAACCCGGCCGAGGAGACGTCGAGCAGGATCGAGCGGAGCCGCTTGCCGACCGGGGTGGCCCCCGGCTCGCGGGTCACGACGACCTCGTGGCCCTTGCCCCGTATCCAGTCGGCCAGCGCCTCGACCTGGGTGGACTTGCCGGCTCCGTCCCCGCCCTCCAGGGCGATGAAGAACCCGGCGTCGGACGCGGCCTGCACCGGCTCCCCGCCGCGCAGTGCCTCGCGCAGGTCACGGCGCAGCGGTACGCCGCTGCGGTCGTCGGCCTTGGCGAGCACGACGACGGCGACCGGCAGCAGCAGGGCGCCGACCAGCATCAGGGTGAAGGCGGCCCCGCCGTGCGCGAAGACGACGTCCCCGGATGCCAGCCGGTGCGGGCCGATGGCCGCGGCCAGGGCCGGGGCCAGGACGGCTCCGATGCCCACGGCCACCCGTACGACGGCCTGCAGGTGCTCGGTGACCCGGGCCCGGCGGAACTCCTCGGTCTCCTGGTCGAGCAGGGTGTGCCCGGTGTTGGCGGCCACGCCTGCGGCGGTGCCGGCGAGCAGCGACAGGAACAGGACGGTCGCGGTGTCCGTGACCAGCCCGGTCAGCAGCAGCGCGAGCCCGGCCACCGCGATGGCGAGGGCCAGCAGCCGGCGCCGGGACAGCGCGGGCAGCACCTTGCCGGCCTGGGTGGCTCGGATGCCGACGGCGGTGCCGCCGAGCAGGGCCAGGACGAGCAGGGAGAAGGTGGCGGGGCCGCCGCCCAGGTCGAAGGCGTGCAGGACGGCGACGGCGGCCGCACCGGCCACGGCTCCGGCGACGGCGGCGCAGGCCAGGACGAGCAGTGGAATGGCCCCCGTACGCCCCTTCTCCGGGCGGTCCCCCGTCTTGGGGGCCCGCAGGCCCTCCAGCGGGGACCGCGGGCGCGGGGTCTTCGCGGCGGGCAGCACGAGCGGGAGCAGCAGCGACACGGACGCCGCGAAGAGGCCGGAGGCCACGTACGAGCCGAGGGCGGCCTGGTTCGCCGCGAACCAGTCCACGCCGAGGCCGAGGGCCTTGCCGACCAGGGTCGCGGCGAGCAGGACGGCTGCGGCGACGGGCAGCGCGGCGAAGGACGTGCGCAGATTCAACCGGCGCAGCGCGTCGAGGTGGTCGGGCAGCGGCCGTACGGTCGCCCCCTCGGGCGGCGGCGAGGGCAGCAGGGCGGGGGCCGCGCTGTCCTTGGCCAGGGTCCACAGCCGCTCGGCGACGCCGGAGACGAAGACGGTGGCCAGCAGCGCGGTCAGCGCCTGGGCCGGGATCCAGTCGAGCCAGAGCGGGGCGACGACGAACAGGCCGAGCCGGATGCCGTCGGCGCCGATCATCGTCCAGCGGCGGTCCAGCTTGCCGCCGGCCTCCTTCGGAGCGAGGAGCTTGGCCAGTGGACCGAGCAGGACGGCGCCGAAGATCAGGGTGGCAAGGATCCGGACGCCGAACACGGCGGCGATCGTGAGGGCCCAGCCCTGGTAGCCGCCGCCGAGGGTCTCTTCGGAGACGGCCGTCTGGAAGGCCACCAGCACCAGCACCAACAGGGCGAGGGCATCACCGATGCCGCTCACCAGCTGGGCGCTCCACAGCCGGCGCAGCCTGGGGGTGCGCAGCAGGGCGCGCACCGCACGCTCGCGGGAATCCGCGGCGAGGGCTTCGTCGTAGGTGGGGTTCGCGGGGGCGGTCACGACCGTTGGCTGCTCGGCTCGCGTCATCCGCCCAGCCTATCCGCTGCGCTTGGCAGCTGCGGAGCCTGTGGATGACCGTCCGGTGTGACCCCGGCCCCACTGCGGCGCGAAGGCCCCGGGCCCGTGCGATCCGCACGGGCCCGGGGGTCGATCAGTCGTCCGACGAGGGGGCGGCGGCGGCCGCCTTCTTCGCGACCGTCTTCTTCGCCGTCGTCGTCTTCTTGGCGGCGGTCTTCTTCGCCGTCGTCGTCTTCTTCGCCGCGGCGGTCTTGGTCGCCGTGGCCTTCTTCGCGGGCGCCTTCTTGGCCGGGGCCTTCTTCGCCGTCTTCTTGGCCGGGCCCTTCGCGCGCTTCTCCGCCAGCAGCTCGTAGCCGCGCTCCGGCGTGATCGTCTCGACGTCGTCGTCCCGCCGCAGCGTCGCGTTCGTCTCGCCGTCCGTCACGTACGGCCCGAAGCGGCCGTCCTTGACCACCACCGGCTTCTCGCTGACCGGGTCCGTGCCCAGCTCCTTCAGCGGCGGCTTGGCCGCGGCCCGCCCCCGCTGCTTCGGCTGGGCGTAGATGGCGAGGGCCTCGTCGAGGGTGATCGAGAACAGCTGGTCCTCGGTCTCCAGCGACCGCGAGTCCGTGCCCTTCTTCAGGTACGGGCCGTAGCGGCCGTTCTGGGACGTGATCTCCACGCCCTCCGCGTCCGCGCCCACGACCCGGGGAAGGGACATCAGCTTCAGCGCTTCGTCCAGCGTGACCGTGTCCAGGCTCATCGACTTGAAGAGCGAGGCCGTCCGCGGCTTCACCGCGTTCTTGCCGGTCTTCGGGGTGCCCTCGGGCAGGATCTCCGTCACGTACGGCCCGTAGCGACCGTCCTTCGCGACGATTTCGTTCCCGCTGACCGGGTCCTTGCCCAGCTCGAACTCGCCGCTCGGCTTCGCGAACAGCTCCTCCGCGTACCCGACCGTCAGCTCGTCGGGAGCCAGTTCCTCCGGCACGTCGGCCCGCTGGTGGCCCTCCGCGTCCTTCTCGCCGCGCTCGACGTACGGCCCGTAGCGGCCGACGCGCAGCACGATGCCCTCGCCGACCGGGAAGGAGGAGATCTCCCGGGCGTCGATCGCACCGAGGTCGGTCACCAGCTCCTTCAGGCCGCCGAGGTGGTCGCCGTCGGCCGGCACGACCTCGGTCGCGTCCTCGGAGCCGAAGTAGAA
Organism: Streptomyces sp. NPDC059355; assembly: GCF_042752335.1. Lineage (NCBI taxonomy): Bacteria > Bacillati > Actinomycetota > Actinomycetes > Kitasatosporales > Streptomycetaceae > Streptomyces > Streptomyces sp. NPDC059355. The sequence continues at coordinate 100,478 of NZ_JBHYXN010000006.1, forward strand.
CCGCTTCAGCCACGGCACGGACTGGGCCTCGCCCCGCGCGATGCGGTCGAGGTCGTCCTCCATCTTCGCGGTGAAGTCGTAGTCGACGAGCCGCCCGAAGTGCGTCTCCAGCAGGTTGACCACGGCGAACGACAGGAAGGACGGCACGAGCGCCGTGCCCTTCTTGAAGACGTACCCGCGGTCCAGGATCGTGCCGATGATCGACGCGTACGTCGACGGGCGGCCGATCTCGCGCTCTTCGAGCTCCTTGACCAGCGAGGCCTCGGTGTAGCGGGCCGGCGGCTTGGTCGAGTGGCCGTCCGCCGTGATCTCCTCGGCCGACAGCGCGTCGCCCTCCGCGACCTGCGGCAGCCGCTTCTCGCGGTCGTCGAGCTCGGCGTTCGGGTCGTCCGCGCCCTCGACGTACGCCTTCATGAACCCGTGGAAGGTGATCGTCTTGCCGGAGGCGGTGAACTCGGCGTCCCGGCCGTCAGAGGCGCGGCCGCCGATCTTGACGGTGACCGAGTTGCCGACCGCGTCCTTCATCTGGGAGGCGACGGTCCGCTTCCAGATCAGCTCGTACAGGCGGAACTGGTCGCCGGTCAGGCCCGTCTCGGCCGGGGTGCGGAAACGATCACCCGAAGGGCGAATCGCCTCGTGCGCCTCCTGCGCGTTCTTGACCTTGCCCGCGTAGACGCGCGGCTTCTCCGGCAGGTAGTCGGCTCCGTAGAGCTGCGTGACCTGCGCCCGCGCCGCCGACACCGCGGTGTCGGAGAGCGTGGTGGAGTCCGTACGCATGTAGGTGATGAAGCCGTTCTCGTACAGCTTCTGCGCCACCTGCATCGTCGCCTTCGCGCCGAAGCCCAGCTTGCGCGAGGCCTCCTGCTGGAGCGTCGTCGTGCGGAACGGGGCGTACGGGGAGCGGCGGTACGGCTTGGACTCGACCGAGCGGACGGCGAACGAGGTGTCCGCCAGCGCGGCGGCCAGCGCCCGCGCGTTCGCCTCGTCGAGGTGCAGCACCTCGCTCTTGAGCTGCCCGGTCGAGCCGAAGTCGCGGCCCTGCGCGATGCGCTTGCCGTTCACCGTGTTCAGGCGGGCGACCAGCGTCGAGGGGTCGGAGGCGTCACCGGCGCGGCCGGTGGAGAAGGTTCCGGTCAGGTCCCAGTACTCGGCGGAGCGGAAGGCGATGCGTTCGCGCTCCCGCTCGACGACGAGGCGGGTGGCCACCGACTGGACGCGGCCCGCCGACAGCTTCGGCATGACCTTCTTCCACAGGACCGGCGAGACCTCGTAGCCGTAGAGGCGGTCGAGGATGCGGCGGGTCTCCTGGGCGTCGACCATGCGCTGGTTCAGCTCGCGCGGGTTGGCGACGGCGTCGCGGATCGCGTCCTTGGTGATCTCGTGGAAGACCATCCGGTGGACGGGGACCTTGGGCTTGAGGACTTCCTGCAGGTGCCACGCGATGGCTTCGCCCTCGCGGTCCTCATCGGTGGCGAGGAAGAGTTCGTCGGACTCGGCCAGCAGCTCCTTGAGCTTCCTGACCTGGGCCTTCTTATCGGCATTGACGACGTAGATCGGCGCGAAGTCGTGTTCGACGTCGACGCCGAGACGGCGGACCTCGCCGGTGTACTTGTCGGGAACCTCGGCCGCGCCGCTCGGGAGGTCGCGGATGTGCCCGACGCTCGCCTCGACGACGTATCCCGGGCCGAGGTAGCCCTTGATCGTCTTCGCCTTGGCAGGGGACTCGACGATGACGAGTCGGCGGCCGCCCTTTGCGGTCTCGCTAGTCGGGGACAACTTGGCTCTTCTCTCCGGTCGGCACTCGGTCGCGGTACGGCGACGCTGCGGAGTGTGACGGTACAACCCGCCCCCGTGTCAAACGGCAGAAGCCCGCAACGGCCACTCGAACGGTAACCCGACAAGTGCCATTTCTGCCGCCCGGATACCGCGCCCGACCCGTAGCGATCACCGGGCCGGGTGGCCAGAGGGCCGTCTGGCCCCGCCCCCGCACACCCTCTGACGTCCTGCTTCATGCCGCGCGGCCGCGCGGGTCGGCGCGCCGGTGCCGGGTCGGCGATCAGGCTCCGATCCGGCCTGCGGGCAGGCCCGCGATCACCGTCGTACGAGGCACCAGACGCCGAGCGCCAGGGAGGTCCCGGCGGCGAGCAGGGCCAGCGCAACGGCCACGGCGGGGCGCACACCCTCGGCCACCGGCGCCCGGCGCGCCGCGCACGCCCCCGTCCAGCCCAGCAGGGCCGTTCCGAACAGCAGGAACACGGTCGCCTCGAAGATCGCCGGACCGCTCTCCATGCCGCTCCCCCCTACTCCCGCCTGCCTCCGGGCCGCTCTGAGGGCCCCGTACGGGTCCCCCCGGATCCCCGTGGCCGGTCCGCGGCCGCCTCCTGGGCACGAGGCTGCCAGACGCTGCGTAACGGCCTGCGAACCCGGGGTTACATGAGGGTTTCGGCCACGGCCGGACGCCCCGGCCGAGACCTCGGCGGTATTGCCGGGGACGCCGCCGGAGAAGCCGGAGGGAGCGGCCGAGGCGTCGGCCGAAGGCCCGCTCAGCCGTCGGCCGAGGACCCGGTCAGCCGTCGGCCGGCTCCAGGAATCCCTGCTCGACCAGCACCCGGATCGCCTCCGGAGTCCGGTCCCGCAGCACGACGGGATCCTCCTGCACCAGATGCGCGATGGCGTCCAGGATCCGGCCCGCCGTGAGTGAGCCGTCACACACTCCCGCGAAGCCCGCCCCGACCGTGTCGACCTTGGTCGCCCGACGCATCCCGCGGTTCTGCCGCAGCACCACGTGCTCCGGGTCCTCCGCGCCGGGCGCGCCGACCTGCTCCTGGACGACCTCCGCCGCCAGCACGAAGCGGGCCTCCAGCAGGGCCGCGTCGTCGTGGTCCCGCAGGTAGTCCTGCCGGGCGAAGTGGGCCACGACGGCGTCGCCGAGCGGCTGCTCCACCGAGTGCGGCCACTCCTCGACCACGACCGAGGGCTCCGCCGCGTCGCTGCGCCGCAGGGTGATCCAGCCGAAGCCGACGGCCTTGGTCTTGCGCGCCTCGAACTCGTCCAGCCAGTCCTCGTAGCGCCGCGCGTACTCGGCGGGGTCCGTGCGGTGGTCGCCCGCGTCGCGCAGCCACAGCTCCGCGTACTGCGTGACGTCCTGCACGTCACGCTGCACGATCCACGCGTCGCAGCCGCGCGGCACCCAGGCGCGGACCCGGTCGTGCCAGTCCTCGCCCTCCACGTGCTGCCAGTTGCCGAGGAACTGCGCGTACCCGCCCGGATTGAGATGCGCGCCGGCCTCCTGGACGAGGGTCCGGCACAGGTCGTCGCCGCCCATCCCGCCGTCTCGGTACGTCAGCCGGGCGCCGGGGGAGATCACGAACGGCGGGTTCGACACGATCAGGTCGTAGGCGGCCTCGCCGACCGGCTCGAACAGCGACCCCTGGAGCAGCTCGGCCTCCTGGGCGCCGGACAGCGCCAGGGTCAGCCGGGTGAAGTCCAGGGCCCGGGGGTTGACGTCGGTGGCGGTGACCCGGGTGGCGTGCTGGGCGGCGTGCAGGGCCTGGATGCCGGATCCGGTGCCGAGGTCGAGGGCGCTGCCGACCGGGGTGCGGACGGTGATCCCGGCCAGGGTGGTGGAGGCCCCGCCGACGCCGAGGACGACACCCTCTTCGCGGCTGCCGATCCCGCCGGCCCCGCCGACGGCGCAGCCGAGGTCGGAGACGATGAACCAGTCCTCGCCGTCGGGACCGCCGTACGGGCGCACGTCGACGGTGGCGTGCAGCTCATCGCCCTCGCGGCGCAGCCAGCCGTCCGCCAGCGCGGCCTCGACGGGCAGCGCCCGGGCGGCGTTCACGTACGGCTCCGGCTGCTGCAGCAGGAACAGCCGGACCAGGCTCGCGAGCGGGCCGTCACCGCGGCCGCGCGTGGCGCGCAGGGCGGGGACCGTCTCGCTGCGGGCCAGCGCGGCGTAGGCGGGGGCGCCGAGCAGGTCGAGCAGGCCGTCGGCGGTGAAGCCGGCGGCGAGCAGGGCCGTGCGGAGCTCGGCGGCGCGGTCGGGCGAGGGAAGGCTGGTGGTACTCACCGGTCCATTGTGTCGGCTGGCGCCGCCGATGCGTATGCCGCGCGGCCGCTGATGCCGACGATGCGTGCGCCGCGCGGCCGGTGGCCGCTCCCCACGGGTACCACCGCCGCCGACGGCGGCCCGGCATGCGCCGGGGCGGCCGGGTTCCTCGCGGCCCCGGCCGCCCCGGTCCGCGTACGCATGCCGCGGCCGCCCTCAACGGCGGCCGCGGGCCACGTCACTTCGGCGAGGCCGACGGCGCCGCGACCTGGCAGCCCTTCTGGCCGTTCATCGCCTTGTCCAGGCCGCCGGCCTTGAGCGTGCCGAGCGCGTTCTTGCCGCCCTTGGTGGCCTCCTCGAGTCCGCCGGCCACGTCCTTGAGGCCCTCGGCGAACTTCGTCTGGTCCTTCGGGTCCAGGGCGTCCATCTTCGCCTTCAGGTCGGCGTAGCCCTTGGACGATTCCTCGAAGCCCTTGATCGCCGTTCCCTGCGTCGTCTGGCCGTCCTTGACCGGCGGAACTCCCGCCCCCTGCAGGGCGGCCCCCATCGCCTTGTACGAGGTGGACATGGTCCCGAACGCCGCCGAGTCGGTCGTCTGGACCTCTTCGGGCTTGCTGCTCTCGGTCGCCACCCGCTTGATGTCCGCGTTGGCGGTCTCGATCTTCTTCAGCTCGGGCTGCCACTTGTCGCAGACCTTCTTGGCCCAGGCGTTGGCCTTCTGGTCCCCGTCGTCGCCGCCGCAACCGGACAGCACGATCATCAGTACCGCACCGCCGGACACCGCGGCCGCAAACTTCTTGTTCACCGGATTGGTCCCTTCGAAGGCTCTCGGCCCGGAAGATACACGTCCGCCATCCGGGCACGCAGAACGGCGGACAGACGGCGCGTCAGTCCGCGCCGCCTGTCCGCCGTTCGGGCGTAGCTTCGAGTCCTCGGGCCGGGCGGCCCGCAGGCCCCTTCGGGGGTCACCCCTCGGGTCAGGAAACCACCGCGGGATCGGCCTGCTGGGCCGCCCGCTCGGCGGGCGCGCCCTCGCCCTCGGAGTCGTCCCCGACCGCGATGCCGCGGCGCTTGGAGATGTACACCGCGCCGGTGATGACGCCGATGGCCAGGACCGCGACGATCGCGCGTACGGTCGCGCTCGTGTCGGGTCCGTAGCTGAACTGCACGACCGCGGGGGCGATCAGCAGCGCCACCAGGTTCATGACCTTGAGCAGCGGGTTGATCGCGGGACCGGCGGTGTCCTTGAACGGGTCGCCGACCGTGTCGCCGATGACGGTCGCGGCGTGGGCCTCGCTGCCCTTTCCGCCGTGGTGGCCGTCCTCGACGAGCTTCTTCGCGTTGTCCCACGCGCCACCGGAGTTGGCGAGGAAGACCGCCATCAGGGTGCCGGTGCCGATGGCGCCCGCGAGGAACGAGCCGAGCGCGCCGACGCCGAGCGAGAACCCGACGGCGATCGGGGTGAGGACCGCGAGCAGGCCGGGCGTGGCGAGCTCGCGCAGGGCGTCCTTGGTGCAGATGTCCACGACGCGCCCGTACTCGGGCTGCTCGGTGTAGTCCATGATCCCGGGGTGCTCGCGGAACTGGCGGCGCACCTCGTAGACGACGGCGCCCGCGGAGCGGGAGACGGCGTTGATGGCGAGCCCGGAGAACAGGAACACGACGGCCGCGCCCAGGATCAGCCCGACCAGGTTGTTGGGCTGGGCGATGTCCAGGCTGAGGTTCATCTCCCCCGCCTTGGCACCGACTTCCTTGACCGCGTTCGCGATGGCGTCGTTGTACGAGCCGAACAGCGCGGCCGCGGCGAGTACGGCGGTGGCGATCGCGATGCCCTTGGTGATGGCCTTGGTGGTGTTGCCGACGGCGTCCAGGTCGGTCAGGACCTGCGCACCGGCGCCCTCGACGTCGCCGGACATCTCGGCGATGCCCTGGGCGTTGTCGGAGACGGGCCCGAAGGTGTCCATGGCGACGATGACGCCGACGGTGGTGAGCAGGCCGGTGCCGGCCAGGGCCACCGCGAAGAGCGCGAGCATGATCGACGTACCGCCGAGCAGGAACGCCCCGTACACGCCGAGGCCGATGAGCAGCGCCGTGTACACGGCAGACTCCAGGCCGACGGAGATGCCGGCGAGGATGACGGTGGCCGCGCCGGTCAGGGAGGACTTGCCGATGTCCCGGACGGGACGGCGGTTGGTCTCGGTGAAGTAGCCGGTCAGCTGCTGGATCAGGGCCGCGAGCAGGATGCCGATCGCCACGGCGACGAGGGCCAGGATGCGCGGGTCGCCGGAGTGGTTGGTGATCGTGGCGTTCTCGACGCCGATGAGGTCCTTGTAGCTGGACGGCAGGTAGACGAAGACCGCGATCGCGACCAGGACCAGCGAGATCACGGCGGAGATGAAGAAGCCGCGGTTGATGGCGGTCATTCCGCTCCGGTCGGAGCGGCGCGGGGAGACCGCGAAGATGCCGATCATGGCGGTGATGACGCCGATCGCGGGCACGATCAGCGGGAAGGCCAGGCCGAGGTCGCCGAAGGCGGCCTTGCCGAGGATGAGCGCGGCCACGAGGGTGACGGCGTACGACTCGAAGAGGTCGGCCGCCATACCGGCGCAGTCGCCGACGTTGTCGCCCACGTTGTCGGCGATGGTCGCGGCATTGCGCGGGTCGTCCTCCGGAATGCCCTGCTCGACCTTGCCGACCAGGTCGGCGCCGACGTCGGCGGCCTTGGTGAAGATGCCGCCGCCGACGCGCATGAACATCGCGATCAGGGCGGCCCCGAGGCCGAAGCCCTCCAGGACCTTGGGGGCGTCGGCGGCGTAGACCAGGACGACGCAGGAGGCGCCGAGCAGGCCGAGGCCGACGGTGAACATGCCGACGACGCCGCCTGTGCGGAAGGCGATCCGCATGGCCTTGTGCGAGACGTCGGTGAGGTCCTTGGCGGGCTCGCCCTCGGCGGGGGTGGCCTCGCGCGCCGCGGCGGCGACGCGCACGTTGGCGCGGACCGCGAGGCGCATGCCGATGTAGCCGGTGGCCGCCGAGAAGACGGCGCCCACGAGGAAGAAGGCGGAACGCCCTGCCCGCTGCGTCCAGTCGTCGGCGGGGAGCAGGAAGAGCAGGAAGAACACGACGACGGCGAAGATCCCGAGGGTGCGCAGCTGCCGGCCGAGGTAGGCGTTGGCGCCTTCCTGGACGGCGGCGGCGATTTTCTTCATGCTGTCGGTTCCCTCGTCGGCGGCGAGTACCTGGCGGACCAGGATCTGCGCGACGACGAGTGCGGCAAGTGCCACGGCCGCGATCACCATGACGATGAGCCGATTGTCATCGGTGAGTACGGCGGCTGCCAGATCGGAGTTCCCGATCGGCGCGTTGGGGGTGAAGAGCCCCGTCATTCGTCCTCCTTGACGTGATGAGCTCAAGATGTGGACGGATTGTAGGGAGCTCTTCCCGATCAAAACAGTGCGCAGGAAACGGAATTGGCCTGCTCTTGCTCCTCAGCAATAGATCGCGTCACTCCATTACCCCCGAAAGAGGTAATGGGGCAAAGGCATTGACGCCTGATCATCGATCTAGGAAATGCCCCGGGGTATGAAAAAAGGCCCTGCTCAGCAGGGCCTTGATGAAGATCGGAAGAATCTCCGAACCGCGGGACTTGTGATACCGGCGGGACCCGCGGGACGTGCGAAACACCGGCGGGACGTGCGAAGCCCGACGGGACCTACGGGAGATCGGACGCGCCGGACACGGGCCAGCTCATCCGGATGGTCCCGCCCGCCTCCCCGCTCGTCACCTCGACGTCGTCGACGAGCCCGCTGATCACCGCGAGACCCATCTCGTCCTCGGTGTCGGTGTCCGGGTCCAGGGCGGCGTCGATGCCGGACATGGCGCCCTCCGGGCCGCCGGCCGGTCCGGGCACCTCGTCGCCGACCTCGATGGAGAACAGCTTCTCCTCCTCGGTCAGGACCACCCGGACGGGCGCGGTCAGCCCGTTGCTGAGATGCAGACCGACGGCGCGCGAGCAGGCCTCGCCCACGGCGAGGCGGACCTCGTCGAGCACGGCTTCGTCCACGCCGGCCCGCCGCGCCACGGCGGCCGCGACGAGGCGGGCCGTCCTGACGTGCTCGGGCTGGGCGCTGAAGCGCAGTTCAACGGTGGCCATGCGCGTCCCCCTCGGACTACGGGCGTGCCTTACAGAGGCCCGGACCGCTGTCGGCCCGCGCCCCCGCTCCTCTTCGGCTCCCCTCCGCGGCGCCGTGAGGCGCCGCGGAGGGTGAAACCGTCAGTCGGTGGCCGCGACGGCGTCTTCCACGGTCGTGTGGATCGGGAACACCTTCGTCAGGCCGGTGATGCGGAAAATCTTCAGGATGCGCTCCTGGTTGCACACCAGACGCAGCGAGCCCTCATGTGCACGGACGCGCTTGAGACCTCCCACGAGCACACCAAGCCCGGTGGAGTCGAGGAAGTCCACTCGCTCCATGTCGACAACCAGGTGGTAGCTGCCGTCGTTCACCAACTCGACCAACTGCTCGCGCAGCTTGGGCGCGGTATACACATCAATCTCGCCACCGACCTCCACGACCGTGCGGTCGCCGACAGTGCGAGTCGACAGGGACAGGTCCACGGATCCTCCAGCACCTTGCTATCGAGCGGCGCCCCCCAGGGGCCTCCCCACCCGTAGGCAGGGGAGGGATTGGCTGCCGCGATGGCATTCAATCACTTACCGGCAGGCGCGCACGACGCCTTCCGACCATTGTCCCGCACGCCGGTGACACACTCGGTTCCAATGGCCAATACTCACCGTCCCGGTCGGCCCACGGCACCCGAGGACCCTCGACCCACTCCCGGCACGGTCCTGGACCGGCTCTCACGGGGGCCTTCTCGAGCTGCGCGCATCACCCATACGGAGCACTTGCCCCCTCGGGAGGGTCGTCATGCAGTCTGGCCCGACCGCATCCGAACGGATGTCGTAGCCGCGATCCGGGCCGCGGGCATCGACCATCCGTGGGAACACCAGGCCGCGGCCGCCGAGCACGCCCTGGACGGCGAGTCGGTGGTCGTCGCCACCGGCACCGCCTCGGGCAAGTCGCTGGCCTACCTCGCGCCCGTGCTCTCGGCCCTCGCGGACGGGGCGCAGGCCCCGAACGGGCGCGGTGCGACCGCCCTCTACCTGGCCCCGACCAAGGCCCTGGCGGCCGACCAGCGGCGCGCCGTGCGAGAGCTGGCCGCTCCCCTCGGCAACGCGGTCCGGCCCGCGGTCTACGACGGCGACACGCCGGTCGAGGAACGCGAATGGGTGCGCCAGTACGCGAACTACGTGCTCACCAACCCCGACATGCTGCACCGGGGCATCCTCCCCGCCCATCCCCGCTGGTCGTCCTTCCTGCGCGCGCTGCGCTACGTGGTCATCGACGAGTGCCACACCTACCGGGGCGTTTTCGGCTCCCACGTGGCCCAGGTGCTGCGCCGTCTGCGGCGGCTGTGCGCCCGCTACGGCGCCGATCCGGTCTTCCTGCTGGCCTCGGCCACCGCGAGCGATCCGGCGGCCGCAGCGTCCCGTCTGACGGGCGTACCGGTGCTGGAGGTCACCGACGACGCCTCCCCGCGCGGCGAGGTCGTCTTCGCCCTGTGGGAGCCGCCGCTGACCGAGCTGCGGGGCGAGAAGGGCGCCCCGGTGCGCCGCACCGCCACGGCCGAGACCGCCGACCTGCTGACCGACCTGGTCGTCCAGGGGGTCCGTACGGTCGCCTTCGTCCGCTCCCGGCGCGGCGCGGAGCTGATCTCGGTGATCGCCCAGGAGCGGCTGGCCGAGGTGGACCGGTCCCTGCCCCGGCGGGTCGCGGCCTACCGGGGCGGCTACCTGCCCGAGGAGCGCCGCGCCCTGGAGCGGGCCCTGCACTCCGGCGAGCTGCTCGGGCTGGCCGCCACCACGGCCCTGGAGCTGGGCGTGGACGTCTCGGGCCTGGACGCCGTCCTGATCACCGGCTACCCGGGCACCCGCGCCTCCCTGTGGCAGCAGGCAGGCCGGGCCGGCCGCTCGGGCCAGGGCGCCCTGGCCGTGCTGATCGCCCGAGACGACCCCCTGGACACGTATCTGGTCCACCATCCGGAGGCCCTGTTCCGCCGACCGGTGGAAGCCACGGTCCTGGACCCGGACAACCCGTACGTCCTGGCCCCGCACCTGTGCGCGGCCGCCGCCGAGCTCCCGCTGACGGAGCCGGACCTCGCCCTGTTCGGCCCGGCGGCCGCGGAGCTGATCCCGCAGCTGGAGGCGGCCAAGCTGTTGCGCCGCCGGGCGACGGCCTGGCACTGGACCCGCCGGGAGCGGGCCTCGGACCTGACCGACATCCGCGGCGGGGGCGGCCGCCCGGTGCATATCGTCGAAGCGGCCACCGGGCGGCTGCTGGGCACGGTCGACGAGTCGGCGGCCCACACCGCCGTGCACGAGGGGGCCGTCCACCTCCACCAGGGCCGCACCTATCTGGTGAAACAGCTGGACCTGGAGGAATCGGTGGCGCTGGTCGAGGAGTCCAGCCCGCCGTTCTCGACCACCGCGCGCGACACCACCTCCATCTCCGTCCTGGAGACCGAGACCGAGATCCCCTGGGGTCCGGCCCGGCTCTGCTTCGGCTCGGTCGAGGTGACCAACCAGGTCGTCTCGTACCTGCGCCGCAAACTGATCACCGGCGAGGTGCTCGGCGAGGCCAAGCTGGACCTGCCGCCCCGCACCCTGCGCACCCGGGCCGTGTGGTGGACCGTGACCGAGGACCAGCTCGACGAGGCCCGGATCAACCCGGAGATCCTCGGCGGCGCCCTGCACGCCGCCGAGCACGCCTCCATCGGCCTGCTCCCGCTCTTCGCCACCTGCGACCGCTGGGACATCGGCGGGGTCTCCGTCCCGCTGCATCCCGACACCCTCCTCCCGACCGTGTTCGTCTACGACGGCCACCCCGGCGGAGCCGGCTTCGCGGAGCGGGCCTTCCGCACGGCCCGCGCCTGGCTGACGGCGACCCGCGACGCGATCGCCGCCTGCGAGTGCGAGGCCGGCTGCCCGTCCTGCATCCAGTCGCCCAAGTGCGGCAACGGAAACGACCCGCTCCACAAACGCGGCGCGATCCGCCTCCTCACCCGCCTCCTGTCCGAGGCCCCGCCCGCCTGAGGGCCCCCGTACGGGGCCCGTGCGCCGGTCCCAGCCGGCCGGACGGCCCCGTACGCGAACCCGGGCCGGTCGGCGGCCGGCCCGGGCGGGCCCGCCCGGGCGGTGATCGTCGGGGCGAAGAAGCCCGTCGCGGGGCGGGCCGCCACCTCGGCGACCTCACCGTGGACGGTGCAGGAGGCCACCGCCGCGCCCTGGGCCCCGGCGACGCGGCGGGCCGCGGCGCAGGCGGCCTCGGGGCCGTGGGTCCAGGTCGCGGCCGCCGCCAGGGCCGCCAGGTCGGCGGCCGCCGCCGCGCGGTGCCGGGCCACGACGGCCTGGCCGAGCAGCAGCACCCCGCCGAACACCGCCCCCAGCGCCGTCGCGACCAAGGCCGCCCACACCGTCGCCGAGCCGCGGTCCCGGCTCATGGCGGCGGCCCCACGCTGTCCTCGGCCAGTGCCACCGCCTGCGCCCCGAGCCGCACCGGCAGTCCGCCCGGGCCCGGCGCCGGCGCGGACACCCGGACCCGCCACAGGTCCCCCTCCCGCTCCAGCCCCACCTGCGCCCCCGGCGGGGCGGCCGCCCTGGCCGCCGCCTCCGCCACGCCCGGCGGCTCCGAGCGGGCCGCCGCCCGGGCACCGGCCCGGGCCGCGTCCACACACCGGATCTGCGCGGCCGCCGCCATCAGCGCCCACACCAGCAGCGCCGCGAAGAGCACCAGCGCGGGAATCACCAGGGCGGCCTCCGCCGTCACATATCCCCGGTCGTCCGGACCCCGCCGCCTTTCCTCAGAACGGCACATCGAGCGCCTTCCCGATGGTCGACTGAAGTGCCGTGGAGACCACGTCACTCGTCACCACCTTGTACAGAACGGCTGCGAATGCACACGCCGCGATCGTGCCCATGGCGTATTCGGAAGTGGACATGCCCGCGTCGTTCGCACGACCGCCCATCGCCGACCGCAGACGAAACCAGATGATCCTCATGACAACCTCCTGTTGATTCGGTTCTTGACGTGATCTCAGTGATGATCCGACTGGCTTTTTCAGGCACCGAGTTGAGGGGCACCGTGAGAGACGAGTTGCCGGAGTTTCTGATGTGACTTCAGGTGGCGGAGAGAAGGCCGGAGGCCATTCCGATCACCACCGGAGCCACTCCGACCGCGAGAAACGCGGGGAGGAAACACAGCCCCACCGGAGCGGTCACGAGCACCGCCGCCCGCTGCGCCCGGGCACCGGCCTGCCGCGCCCGGTCCTCGCGCAGGGCCGTCGCCAGGCGGGAGACCGGTTCCGCGGCCGGGGCCCCCGTCCGGGCGGCCCGCTCCAGGCACTCCGCGAGGGCCCGGGCGCCCGGTATCTGCGCCAACCTCCCCCACGCGGCTCCCGGTTCTCCTCCGAGCCGCAGCTCGGCCCCGGCCAGCGCCAGCCGCTCGCCGACCGGACCGCCCAGTGATTCACCCACCACCTCGGCGGCTGCCACCGGCGCCGCCCCGGCCGCGAGGCACGCGGCCAACAGATCGGCCGCGAAGGGGAGCTGGCGCTGCGCCTCCCGCGGATCCACCCCGGCCGGCGGCCGCGCCCTCCGCAGCCAGCGCCACACCCCGATCGCCGCACCGCAGCCGGCCAGCACCCCCGGCACTCCGCCGACCAGTACCCATGCCGCGAGCAACGCCCCCGCCGGGCCCGCCCACACCGTCACCACCGCCCGTATCGCGGACCCGAACACCGGTGCCCGCCGCGCCGGTGCGACCGAAAGCAGCGCGGCGATCCTGCGCCGGGCCGCCCGCGCCCGGATCCGGGCCGCGACCGCCGAAGCCGCCCACAGCACCGCCACCGCGAGGCACAGCGCCGTCCCCAGCCTGTGGATCACGAAGTCACCCATCACCGCTCCCCCGCCCGTACGATCCGCCGGCACCACAGCAGCCCCAGCGCCTCCAGCACCCCGCCGGCCAGCAGGCAGCCCCAACCGACCGGGGTGTGCAGCAGCACGCGCAGCGGGTCCGCGCCGAGCCCGGTGCCGATCAGCAGGCCGACCAGCGGCAGCAGGGCCAGCACCGCCGTCGTCGACCTGGCCCCCGCCAACTGGGCCCGCAGGGACTCCTGCCGGTCCCGCTCGGCCCGCAACGCCCCCTCCAGCCGGTCCAGTCCGGCCGCGAGCCCCGCACCCCCGTCCACCGAGATCGACCAGCACGCGGCCATCCCGGCCAGCCCTTCCGCCCCGGGCTCCCGCGACGCCTGCCGCAACGCCGCGGGAACGTCCCCGCCGAACGCCGCGGCGGCCAGCACCCCCGCCTCCGCCGGGCCCGGACCGCCCGGGCCCGCGACCGTCCGCCGTATCGCCGCCGTCAGCGCCTGCCCCGGCTGGGCCCCCGCCCGCAGCTCGCCCACCACCGCCCCGCACAGCGCGATCACCCCGGCGGCCCGGGCGCCCCGCTCCCGCTCCCGTCGGCGGACCCGCAGCCACCGCCGCACCAGCGGCACCGCCGCCGCGCCCGCCGCCAGCGGGATCACCGACCCGCCGAGCAGCGCAACCACGAGCCCGACCCCGAGGCAGGACCACTCCCGCCACCGCACGGCCCGTACCCGGACCGCGCTCAGCAGCCGCTCACGGCACACCGGACCACGGGGCACCACGGGCCCGCCCCCGGCCAGCACCACCCGGGCCCGCCGGGACACCCGGTCTCCCCCGGCCAGCGCCCAGGCGGCCGTCCCCGCGCAGAGCACCCCGGCGAACAGCGGCACCGGCGCCGCGGCCACGCCGCTCACCGCGCACCCCGCAGCAGCGGACGCAGCCGCTCCCAGCCCCGCTCCCGCGCGAAGCCCCGGGCCGACCAGCGCAGCGCCGGTACGGTGACCACCAGCCCGGCGGCGTCCCGCTCCAGCACGTGCACCTCGGCCACCCGGCGCCGCCCGGCCCGGTCCCGGACCAGATGGACCACCAGGGTCAGCGCGGCCGCCAACTGGCTGTGCAGGGCCGCCCGGTCGAGCCCGGCGGAGGTCCCGAGGGCCTCCAGCCGGGCCGGCACGTGCGCGGCGGCATTCGCGTGGACCGTGCCGCAGCCTCCTTCGTGGCCCGTGTTCAAGGCCGCGAGGAGATCGGCCACTTCCGCGCCCCGGACCTCGCCGACGACCAGCCGGTCCGGGCGCATCCGCAGCGCCTGCCGGACCAGATCCGCCAGGGTGACCAGGCCCGCGCCCTCCTGGTTGGCCGGCCGGGTCTCCAGCCGCACGACATGCGGATGGTCGGGGCGCAGCTCGGCCGAATCCTCGGCCAGGACGATCCGCTCACCGGGGCCGACCAGCCCCAACAGGGCGCTGAGCAGCGTGGTCTTGCCGGTGCCGGTGCCTCCGGAGACGAGGAACGACAGCCGGGCCTCGACCATGTCCCCGAGCAGCCGCTGCCCGCCGGGCGGCAGCGTGCCCGCTTCGACCAACTCGTCCAGCGTGAACGCCCTCGGCCGCACCACCCTCAGCGACAGGCAGGCCGAGCCGACCGCCACGGGCGGCAGCACGGCATGCAGCCGGGTGCCGTCCGGCATCCGGGCGTCCACCCAGGGCCGGGCGTCGTCCAGGCGCCGACCGGCGACGGCGGCCAGCCGCTGGGCGAGCCTGCGCACGGCATCGGCGTCGGCGAAGGTCACCCCGGTCAACTCGAGCCCGCCCCCGCGGTCCACCCACACCCGGTCCGGGGCGGCCACCAGGACGTCGGTGACCTCCGGGTCGGTGAGCAGGGCTTCCAGCGGGCCGGCACCGACCAGTTCGGACCGCAACTCGGCCGCCACCCCCAGCACTTCCGCATCCCCGAGCAGCCGGCCCTGTGCCCGCAGGGCCGCCGCCACCCGGGCCGGGGTCGGCTCCGCCCCGCTCTCGGCCAGCCGCTGGCGCACCGCGTCCAGGAGTACGGCGCTCATGCCGTCACCCCCTGGGCGGGGCCGAGCGCCCGCCGCCAGAAGCCGTCGCAGAACCGGGCCAGCGCTCCGCGCCCCTGCCCGCCCGGCGGTTCCCCCTCGGCGACCCGCCCCGGGAGCCCCACCTCGACCGGTACCTCCCCGGCGAGCGGCACCCCCAGCAGCCCGGCCACCGCCTCGGCGTCGAGCCCGCCCGGACAGCGGCCCCGTACGACCACGCGGACGTCCCGGGCCACCATCCGCACCCCGGCCGCGACCCGGCCCGCCGCGGCCACCGCCCGCAACTCGCCCGGCACCACCATCAGCACCAGATCCAGCTGGGCCAGCGCCTCGGCCACGGCTTCGTCCACCCGCCGGGGCAGGTCGACGACCACCACCCCGCCCCGGCGGCGCGCGGCGGCCAGCACCGAGCGCATCGCCGCGGGCGGCACGACCACCCGGTCCCCGCGGTCCCAGCTGAGGACCCGCAGGGCGTGCAGCTCCGGCAGGGACTCCGCCAGCGCTCCGGCGCCCACCCGGCCCCGCGAGCCCGCGAAGTCCGGCCAGCGCAGTCCCTCGGCGCTCTCGCCCCCAAGCAGTACGTCCATACCGCCGCCGAGCGGGTCCCCGTCGATGAGGATGGTCCGCTCCCCGGCGCGGGCGGCCCGGAGGGCGAGGGCGCACGCGAGGGTGGAGGCTCCGGCCCCGCCGCTGCCGCCGATCACCCCGACGGCGAGGGCCGGTTTGCCGGCGCCCTCCACCACATCGGCGATGCGGTCGACGAGCCGGCTCTCGGCGTCGGGGAGCCGGAGCACCTCCTCGGCGCCGATCTCCACCGCCCGCTGCCACACGAGGGGATCGTCCGGATCCCGGCCGACGAGCAGCACCCCGCCCCGACGCGGAGCGCCGCGCACCCGGCGGGCGGCATCGTCTCCGACGAGCACGAGCGGCGCGGACTCCCATCCGACGCTCCCGCCCGTCTCCAGGGCGGCTCCGGAACCGCTCTCGCCCCTCCCGGCACCCCCGCCGCCACCGCCTCCGCTTTGCTCGGGCACCGCATGGTGCACATGCGGCTCGGCGCCCGCGGCCGCGCACAGCCGCAGCAGGTCGTCGAGCAGCAGCGGGTCCTCGGTGATGATCAGTGGCCGCCCGCCACCGGGCACAGCCCCGCCCGGAGCGCCCAATGGCCTGATTCCGCCTGCTTCCACGCGCTCCGGCAGTTCACACGACTTCGATCCAGCCACGATCTCCGCCCCCTTCTCACTGCAAATCCCGGCACCGCGGACTTCGCGGCCGGAATCACCGTGAGGCCATCCGGAAAAAGAAGTGGATCTTGCCCGAAAACTGTGGACAACAGGAGCCCTGTGAATAACTCCATCACCCCGACAGGTGAGTTCAGAGCGCGGCGGAACCATTACGCAGCGTCACGAGTCTGGAAGGGTGAGGGCCTTCGCCGCGCAGGGCCCGCCGAGGAAGGGGGGCCGCGGGAATGGTCACTTGGGGCCGAAGGCAGGGACGCAAACCGCGTCCGGACATGCGACGACCCCCGCCGGGGGGGAGAGCGGGGGTCGTCCCCACGGTCCGACTCGGGGGGGGAGGAGCCAGACCGGGTTAGCACGGTCGCGAACGATCCGTGACTTCCATGGTGTACCCGAGAGCCTTCTCAGGCAAACCCACGCGCCACACCTTACGCCGAATGGTGGGCGCATATGCTCGGGGCGTGGAAATCCAGCCCTTGCCGCACTCGTCGCCCCGCACCGCAGCCTTCTTCGACCTGGACAAGACGGTCATTGCGAAGTCAAGCACTCTGACGTTCAGCAAGTCCTTCTACCAGGGCGGCCTGATCAACCGCCGCGCCGTGCTGCGCACCGCCTACACCCAGTTCATCTACCTGGTCGGCGGCGCCGACCACGATCAGATGGAGCGGATGCGTGAGTACCTGTCCTCGCTCTGCAAGGGGTGGAACGTCCAGCAGGTGCGGGAGATCGTCGCCGAGACCCTGCACGACCTGATCGACCCGCTGATCTACGACGAGGCCGCCTCCCTGATCGAGGCCCACCACACGGCCGGCCGCGACGTGGTGATCGTCTCGACCTCCGGCGCCGAAGTCGTCGAGCCCATCGGCGAGATGCTCGGAGCGGACCGGGTCGTCGCGACGCGCATGGTCATCGGCGAGGACGGCTGCTTCACGGGCGAGATCGGGTACTACGCGTACGGGCCGACCAAGGCGGAGGCGGTGCGGGAGCTCGCGGAGTCCGAGGGGTACGACCTCGCGCGGTGCTACGCGTACAGCGACTCGGTGACGGACATCCCGATGCTGGAGGCGGTCGGGCACCCGCACGCCGTCAACCCCGACCGGGCGTTGCGGCGGGAGGCGGTGGCGCGGGAGTGGCCGGTGCTCGTGTTCAACCGGCCGGTGCGGTTGAAGCAGCGGCTGCCGGGGCTGTCCATGCCGGCGCGGCCGGCCCTGGTGGCCGCGGCGGCCGTGGGCGCGGCAGCCGCCACCGCGGGGCTGGTGTGGTACGCCAGCCGGCGACGGGCCAGCGCATTGGCCGCCGCCGCCTCCGCGTGACCGACTCGCGGCGGCGCCGCCCGGCGCCGCCGCCGGGATCGAACCGCCCCTGAGCTGCACGAACAACCCCTGTCCGGTTCGCCCCACAGTGTCCTGGAAAGTAAAAAAAGCGGGCAGGGGTTCCGCTTGTCAGCGAAGCGGAGTACAAAGGAGTCAACGGCCCGCGAGACCAAAGAACATCCGAGAGGATCATCTTTAAAACGCAGTAAGGCCCACGGACCGAAGCATGAACGCCGAGCACCCACGCGACGTCGACCCGTCGATTACGGGCCAGCCGCACCAGGTGACGGGCAAAGTTCCCGACCTGATGGGCAACCATCGAGGACGCTTGGTAACTGGGCGTGAATGCCAGCGGCGACACCAAAGCAAGACGGTGTCGCCGCAACCCTGCGCCCGGGCGGAACGCCGGGGCACAACGCCGCGGCGGAGCCGCTTAAGCCGCGCCGCGCTGCAGCGCCTCACAGACCGCCGTCGACTCGCGGACACCCAGCTCGATCGCGCGGCCGCAGTGCGCGATCCACGCCGCCATTCCCTCCGCCGTCCCCGAGACGTAGCCCTCGAAGGCCGCCAGGTACGCGTCCCTCCCCTGCTCCGCGTGGCCGACCTCCGCCGGGCAGATCGCCTTCGGGTCCAGACCGCTGTTGATCAGTACGATCCGCTCCGCGGCCCGCGCGACCAGCCCGTTGTACGAGCCGAACGGCCGCAGCGCCAGCAGCTCGCCGTGCACCACCGCCGAGGTGATCAGCGCCGGGGCCGAGCCGCCCGCGATGATCAGCCGGGACAGGCCGTCCAGCCGGCCCGCCACCTCCTGCGCGCTCGGCAGCGCCGCGGTGACGAACGGTTCGTCCACCGGCTCGCCCGCCAGTCGCGGGCGGCCCACCACGTCACCCTCGGCCGTCGACCCGGACGCCACCAGGTGCAGACGCGCCAGCACCCGCAGCGGCGACTGCCGCCAGATGCTCAGCAGCTGCCCGGCCTCCGCCGTCAGGCGCAGCGCCGCGCCCACCGTGCGGGCCTCCGCCTCCGCCCCGAAGTCGGTGCGGCGGCGCACCTCCTCCAGCGCCCAGTCCGCCCCGGACAGCGCCGCGCTCCCGCGCGCCCCGCGCAGCGCGGCCTCCGAGGTGATCTCCCCGCCGCGCCGGCGCATGACCCGGTGCCCGTAGACCCGGTCCACGGCCTTGCGTACGGAATCCACGGATTCGGCGACGCCCGGGAGCGAACCCAGGGCGGCCAGCGGGTCAGAAGCGCTACTCATAAGTAGGGAGCCTACGCACTGCAGGTCCGCAGCACCGACCCCTCCTTGGAGTGGTCTTCTTCACTTACAGGCACCACGCACAGCGACAAGGCCACTACTCTTGGTGAACATGAAGATCGCTTTCGTGGGAAAGGGCGGCAGCGGCAAGACGACCCTGTCCTCCCTCTTCATCCGCCACCTCGCAGCCAATGAAGCCCCTGTCGTCGCGGTGGACGCCGACATCAACCAGCACCTGGGCGCCGCGCTCGGACTCGGCGAGGACGAGGCCGCCGCGCTGCCCGCCCTGGGCGCACACATGCCCCTGATCAAGGAGTACCTGCGGGGCTCCAACCCGCGCATCGCCTCCGCCGACACGATGATCAAGACCACCCCGCCGGGCGCCGGATCGCGCCTGCTGCGCGTCACCGAGGACAACCCGGTGTACGAGGCCTGCGCGCGGACGCTGATGTTCGACGGGGAGCCCGTACGGCTGATGGCCACCGGCCCGTTCACCGAGTCGGACCTCGGGGTCGCCTGCTACCACTCCAAGGTCGGGGCGGTGGAGCTCTGCCTCAACCACCTGGTCGACGGCCCGGACGAGTACGTCGTCGTCGACATGACCGCGGGCTCCGACTCCTTCGCCTCGGGCATGTTCACCCGCTTCGACATGACCTTCCTGGTCGCGGAGCCGACCCGCAAGGGCATCTCCGTCTACCGCCAGTACAAGGAGTACGCGCGGGACTTCGGGATCGCACTCAAGGTCGTCGGCAACAAGGTGCAGGGCACGGACGACATCGAGTTCCTCCAGGACGAGGTCGGCGAGGACCTGCTCGTCACCGTCGGGCACTCCGACTGGGTGCGGGCGATGGAGAAGGGCCGCCCCGCTGCGTTCGACCTGCTCGAAGCGAGCAACCGGCTCGCCCTCCAGGCCCTCCAGGACGCGGCCGACGACTCGTACGCCGACCGCGACTGGGAGCGGTACACCGCGCAGATGGTCCACTTCCACCTGCGGAACGCGGAGAGCTGGGGCAACGCCAAGACCGGGGCCGACCTGGCCGCCCAGGTCGACCCCGATTTCGTCCTGCGGGAGAGCCCGGAGTTCCCTACTCCTCGCCCGACTCCTCTTCGGCCGGCTCCGCAGCCGGCTTGACCGCGGGGGCGGCCGGCTTGGCCGGCGGCCCCGCCGTCAGGAACTTCGTCCAGCCCTCCTTGGGCGCCTCGCCGACGTCGAGGCCGCGCATCCACTCCAGGGCCTTCGGGTCCTGGGCGTCCAGCCAGTCCACCAGCTCGCGGAACGGCACGCAGCGGACCTCCTTCTGCGTGCACATCGACTCGATCGAGTCCTCGACGGCCTTCATGTACGTGCCGCCGTTCCAGGACTCGAAGTGGTTGCCGATGATCAGCGGGGCGCGGTTGCCGGTGTAGACCCGGTCGAAGGCCTGCTGGAGGCCCTCGCGCATCTGCTCACCCCAGTACGCGTGCTGCGAGGGGTCGCCCTGCGTGGTCGTACCGGACTGGTTGACCAGGTAGTTGTAGTCCATGCTCAGCGTGTCGAAGGCACGTCCCGGCATGGGAACGAGCTGCAGCGGGACGTCCCAGAGCCCGTCCGTCTTCTTCGGCCAGATCTGCTTGCTGATGCCGCTGGAGTCGTAGCGGAAGCCCATGTCCTTGGCCGCCAGCATGAAGTTCTTCTGGCCTTCGAGACAGGGGGTGCGGGCGCCGATGAGCTCCTTGTCGTAGTCGAACGGGAGCGGCTCCAGACCCTTGAGGTCCGGCGTGTTCGTCTTCCAGCTCTTGACGAACGACTTGGCCTGGTTGATCTCGCTCTTCCACTCCGGCACGGACCAGGTGCCGACGCCGCCGTCGGGGCCGCAGAAGTGGCCGTTGAAGTGGGTGCCGATCTCGTTGCCTTCGAGCCAGGCCCCGCGGACCTGCTCGGCCGTGTCCTTGATGCCCTGGACATCGCCGAAGCCGATGTCGGAGCGGCCGGACTCGTGCTGCGGGGCCGTATAGAGGGAACGTTTCTCCTCCGGGAGCATGTACACGCCGCTCAGGAAGTACGTCATCCGGGCGTCGTACTTCTTGCCGACCTCGCGGAAGTGCGAGAAGAGCTTCTGGCTGTCCTCGCCGGCCCCGTCCCACGAGAACACCACGAACTGCGGCGGCTTCTCGCCGGGCTTCAGCTTCTGCGGCTTCCGTACGTTCGGCTGCGCACCCGTGTACGCCGTCGAGCCGTCGCCGATGGGCCGGTTGACGCTCCCGGGAGCGGCCTCCGGAGCCGCCGCGCCCTTCTTGCCGTTCGGGCTGCCGGGGGACGGCTTGGCGGGTCCCGAGGTGCTGCACCCGGCGACGCCCAGCACCAGCGCCGTGGCGACCAGGCCGCCGGCGATCTTCTTCGTGGCGGCGATCATCCGTCCACCTCTCCTCGCAGTTCCATCGCGGGTCTTCCGTGCCGCAACGTCCCATGCGGTCCGCCGTGAAGATGATGTGACAAGCCGTACAAAATGCTTAATCACCCCTGGGCGCTAATTTCTAGGCCATTTGCGCCCATTCCCTATCGCGATCCTTTACTCTCCATTACCTTTCATTTACTGAGTGTTGAGACTCCCGCCGCTTCATCCCTCCCTAGAGGAGACGGGACCTATGACAGCCACCTCCCCCAAGGCCGAAGGCGCGCCGCACAAGGGCCACCGCGCCGATCTCCACGCCGACCTGTCCGCATCCCTGACCGTCTTCCTGATCGCCCTGCCGCTCTCCCTCGGCATCGCGCTCGCCACCGGCGCCCCGCTCCAGGCGGGCCTGGTGGCCGCGGCCGTCGGCGGGATCGTGGCCGGGCGCCTGGGCGGCACACCGCTGCTGGTGAGCGGACCCGCGACGGGACTCACCGTCGTCACCGCCGAGTTGATCCAGCACTACGGATGGCGCACCACCTGCGCCATCACCGTGCTCGCCGGCTGCTGTCAGCTCGGGCTCGCCGCGCTGCGCACCGCCCGCTCCGCGCTCATGGTCAGCCCGGCCATCGTGCACGGCATGCTCGCGGGCGTCGGCGTCACGATCGCGCTGGCCCAGCTGCACATCGTCCTCGGCGGCACCCCGCAGAGCTCCGCCCTCGCCAACGTGCTGGGACTGCCGGGCCAGTTGGCGAACCTGCAGCCGGCCGCGGTCGGCATCAGCGCCCTGACCCTGCTCGTCCTGCTCGGCTGGCCGCGGCTGCCCGGGCGGATCGGGCTCGCCCTGCGCAAGGTGCCGGCCGCGCTGGCCGCCGTGGCCACGGCCACCGCGTTCGCCACGCTGTCCGGGCTGACCCTGCCCCGGGTGGACCTGCCGTCCTGGCGCAGCCACGCCCTGCCCGAGCTGCCCGAGGGCCCGGTCCTCGGCATCATCGCGGCCGTCCTGACGGTCACCCTGGTCGGCAGTGTGGAATCCCTGCTGTCCGCGGTCGCCACCGACAAGCTGATCGCCTCGCAGCGGCGTACGGGCCACCGCCCGCCGCGCGCCGACCTCGACCGGGAACTGCGCGGTCAGGGCACGGCGAACGTGCTCTCCGGACTGCTGGGCGGGCTGCCCGTCGCGGGCGGGGCCGTCCGCAGCGTGGCCAACGTCAAGTCCGGGGCCGTGAGCCGCCGGTCGGTCATGCTGCACGGGCTCTGGATCCTGCTCGCGGCCGCCCTTCTCGTCCCGGTCCTCGACCTGATCCCGCTCGCCGCGCTGGCCGCCCTGGTGATGGCGCTCGGCGTGCAGATGGTGAACGCCACGCATCTGCGTACGGTCACCCGGCACCGCGAGATCGTGGTGTACGTGACGACGATCGCGGCCGTGGTGCTCGGCGGGGTCCTGGAGGGGGTCGCCGTCGGCATCGCGGTGGCCGTCGCGATCGCCCTGCACCGGCTGGCCCGGACCCGGATCACGGTCGAGGTGCAGGACGGTGTCCACCGGGTGTGGGCGCGCGGGCAGTTGACCTTCCTCGCGGTGCCGCGGCTGAGCCGGGCGCTGAACCAGATCCCGCCCGGCGGGCGCGTGGTGGTGGAGCTGGACGGCTCGTTCATGGACCACGCGGCGTACGAGACGCTCCAGGACTGGCAGCACGCCCACCTGGTGCACGGGGGCTCGCTGGAGGTCACCGGCCGCTCCGCCACCCGGATGACCGGGGCGGACCGCGCCGACCGGGCCCACCAGGGACACCCGGCGCACCAGCCGCACCGCGCCGATCAGCGCTCCCACCACCGCGGGGCCCATCGCGGCGGGCACCAGTGCTGCCGCCCCTGGACCCCGTGGATGAACCACTGCGACCACCGGCCGGCGGCCGAGCCCACGATCCCCGGCGCGGCCGCGGCTCCCGACGCGCTGGAGGCCGTGGAGGCCCCGGCCCCTGCCCCGACCCCGGCCCCGCGCCGGCGGGGCGCCGGCCAACTGGCCAGCGGGATCAGCGCCTTCCAGCGGGACACCGCACCGCATGTCCGCGAGGAGCTGGCCCGGCTGGCCCGGGAGGGACAGCGGCCCTCCCAGCTCTTCCTGACCTGCGCGGACTCCCGCCTGGTGACCAGCATGATCACGGCCAGCGGCCCCGGCGACCTGTTCACGGTGCGCAACGTCGGCAACCTGGTCCCCCTGCCGGGCGCCGAGGCCACGGACGACTCGGTCGCGGCGGCCATCGAGTACGCGGTGGACGTGCTCAAGGTGGACAGCATCACGGTGTGCGGGCACTCGGGCTGCGGGGCCATGCAGGCGCTGCTGAACTCCACGCCCGGGGGCCCGATGACCCCGCTGCGCCGGTGGCTGCGGCACGGGCTGCCCAGCCTGGAGCGGATGGCCAGCCGCCACCACGCCTGGGCCCGGATCGCGGGCCGGCTCCCGGCGGACGCGGTGGAGCAGCTGTGCCTGACCAACGTGGTGCAGCAGCTGGAGCACCTACGGGCGCACGAATCGGTGGCCCGGCGGCTCGCGGAGGGCACGCTGGAGCTGCACGGGATGTACTTCCACGTGGGCGAAGCGCAGGCCTACCTGCTGTCGGAGGGCGAGGACTTCTTCGACTGCCGGGTCTTCGACAGCGTCGGGCACCAGGCCGGGGAGCACTCCGGACCGCATGCCGAACCGCAGGCCGGCCGGCACCTCGGGCAGCACGCCGGACACCACACCGGCCAGCACGTCGGGCAGCACGCCTGAAAGATGACCGAATGATGACCGAATCGCCGTGACCGGCGGATCCTGATCATGGACGCGAACGAACCGGTACCCTCCGATATCCGTGTCACAGAGTGGCCCCTTCCCGCACCCTGCAGCGGGAAGGGGCCACTCTGCACGTCCGCCCGGCCGTGATATAGGTCTAAACCAATTTTCGGCTACCCCTTGTCACCAGGGCCGCTGACTGATGAGCTATGCCCGGGGACACAACGGACACCCTGGGAAAGGGAGATGTCGTGAGCAACGAAAGCCTGGCCAACCTGTTGAAGGAGGAGCGCCGATTCGCTCCTCCCGCCGACCTGGCCGCCGCCGCCAACGTGACGGGGGCTGCGTACGCACAGGCCGACGCGGACCGGCTGGGCTTCTGGGCCGAGCAGGCCCGCCGCCTGACCTGGGACACCGAGCCGACCGAGACGCTCGACTGGACCAACCCGCCCTTCGCCAAGTGGTTCGCGGACGGCAAGCTGAACGTCGCGTACAACTGCGTGGACCGGCACGTCGAGGCCGGCAACGGCGACCGCGTCGCCATCCACTTCGAGGGTGAGCCCGGCGACAGCCGCTCGATCACCTACGCCGAGCTCAAGGACGAGGTCTCCAAGGCCGCCAACGCCCTGACCGAGCTGGGCGTCCAGGCCGGCGACCGGGTCGCGGTCTACCTGCCGATGATCCCCGAGGCCGTCGTCGCGATGCTCGCGTGCGCCCGCGTCGGCGCCGCCCACTCGGTGGTCTTCGGCGGCTTCTCCGCCGACGCCGTGGCCTCCCGCATCCAGGACGCCGACGCCAAGCTGGTCATCACCTCCGACGGCGGCTACCGCCGCGGCAAGCCCAGCGCCCTCAAGCCGGCCATCGACGAGGCCGTCGCCAAGTGCCCGCAGGTCGAGCACGTGCTCGTCGTACGGCGCACCGGCCAGGACACCGCGTTCACCGAGGGCCGCGACGTCTGGTGGGACGAGATCGTCGGCCGCCAGTCCGCCGAGCACGCCCCGCAGGCCTTCGACGCCGAGCACCCGCTGTTCATCCTGTACACCTCGGGGACCACGGGTAAGCCCAAGGGCATCCTGCACACCTCCGGCGGCTACCTCACGCAGGCCTCGTACACCCACCACGCCGTCTTCGACCTCAAGCCGGAGAGCGACGTCTACTGGTGCACCGCCGACATCGGCTGGGTCACCGGGCACTCGTACATCGTCTACGGGCCGCTCGCCAACGGCGCCACCCAGGTGATGTACGAGGGCACGCCGGACACCCCGCACCAGGGCCGGTTCTGGGAGGTCGTGCAGAAGTACGGCGTCACCATCCTCTACACCGCGCCCACGGCGATCCGTACGTTCATGAAGTGGGGCGACGACATCCCCGCGAAGTTCGACCTGTCGAGCCTGCGCGTGCTGGGCTCGGTCGGCGAGCCGATCAACCCCGAGGCCTGGATCTGGTACCGCAAGCACATCGGCGGGGACCACTGCCCGATCGTGGACACGTGGTGGCAGACCGAGACCGGCGCCATGATGATCTCCCCGCTGCCGGGCGTCACGGAGACCAAGCCGGGATCCGCCCAGCGCGCCCTGCCCGGCATCGGCGCCACCGTCGTGGACGACGAGGGCCGCGAGGTCCCGAACGGCGGAGGCGGCTACCTGGTCCTCACCGAGCCGTGGCCGTCGATGCTGCGCACCATCTGGGGTGACGACCAGCGCTTCGTCGACACCTACTGGTCCCGCTTCGAGGGCAAGTACTTCGCGGGCGACGGTGCCAAGAAGGACGACGACGGCGACATCTGGCTGCTGGGCCGCGTCGACGACGTGATGCTGGTGTCCGGCCACAACATCTCGACCACCGAGGTGGAGTCGGCCCTCGTCTCGCACCCGTCGGTCGCCGAGGCGGCCGTGGTCGGCGCCAAGGACGAGACCACCGGCCAGGCCATCGTCGCCTTCGTGATCCTGCGCGGCAGCGCCTCCGAGACCGACACCCTGGTCGGCGAGCTGCGCAACCACGTGGGCGCCACGCTGGGCCCGATCGCCAAGCCGAAGCGGATCGTCCCCGTCCAGGAGCTGCCGAAGACCCGTTCGGGCAAGATCATGCGGCGCCTGCTGCGCGATGTCGCCGAGGACCGCGCGGTCGGCGACGTCACGACCCTGGCCGACTCCTCGGTCATGGACCTGATCCAGAGCAAGCTGCCGTCCGCCTCCAGCGAAGACTGAGCACGACCCTCCCGGGACGGACACGAGCTGCACCGACCGAGTGAAAGGGGCATCCGGCGCGTCGCGCCGGATGCCCCTTTCACACATAAAGTGAAGATCGCCGGATACGTCCTCGCGCAACCCTGTAAAATATGCGAAGCGTAAAGATGCAAGTCCACAGGGTGCGCCGGGAAGTCTGGTCGGCAACGAGTTCCACCATGCCGTCCAACCCACCCGGAGGTGTCCCCCGTGGCCGCGCCCAGCCCCACCGACCGCCACAGCCGCAAGTTCCTCGGCAGGCTCTCCCTGCCCGAACGGCGCTTCGTGGCCGACGCCCTGCGCGCCGAGACCGTCGGCGGCGTGCTCCTGCTCGTGGCCGCCATCGCCGCCCTGCTGTGGGCGAACATCCCCGCCGTCTCCGGCAGCTACTCCGACGTCAGCGACTTCCACATAGGCCCCGCCTCCCTCGGCCTGGACCTCTCGATCCAGCACTGGGCGGCCGACGGACTGCTGGCGATCTTCTTCTTCGTCGCCGGCATCGAGCTCAAGCGCGAGCTCGTCGCGGGCGATCTGCGCGAACCCAAGGCCGCCGCCCTCCCGGTGATCGCCGCCGTCTGCGGCATGGCGATGCCCGCGCTGGTCTACGTACTGGTCAACACGGCGGGCGGCGGCTCGATGGACGGCTGGGCGGTCCCGACCGCGACCGACATCGCCTTCGCCCTCGCCGTCCTGGCCGTCATCGGCACCTCGCTGCCGTCCGCGCTGCGCGCCTTCCTGCTGACCCTCGCCGTCGTCGACGACCTGTTCGCCATCATGATCATCGCGGTGTTCTTCACCAGCGAGATCGACTTCCTGGCCCTCGGCGGCGCGGTCCTGGGCCTGGTCGTCTTCTGGTTCCTGCTCCGCAAGGGCGTCCGCGGCTGGTACGTGTACGTCCCGCTCGCCCTGGTCATCTGGGGCCTGATGTACAACAGCGGCGTCCACGCCACCATCGCCGGCGTGGCGATGGGCCTGATGCTCCGCTGCTCCCGCAAGGAAGGCGAGGAGACCTCCCCCGGCGAGCACATCGAGCACCTCGTGCGGCCCGTCTCGGCCGGCCTGGCCGTCCCGCTCTTCGCGCTGTTCTCCGCCGGGGTCTCGCTCTCCGACGACTCCATCGCCCAGGTCTTCACCCGGCCCGAGACCCTCGGCGTCGTCCTCGGCCTGGTCGTCGGCAAGGCCGTGGGCATCTTCGGCGGCACCTGGCTGGCCGCCCGCTTCACCAAGGCCGAACTCAACGAGGACCTGGCCTGGCCCGACGTACTCGCCGTGGCCTCACTCGCCGGCATCGGCTTCACCGTCTCGCTCCTCATCGGCGAGCTCGCCTTCACCGGTGACGAGACCCTCACCGACGAGGTGAAGGCCGCCGTCCTGTTCGGCTCCCTCATCGCCGCCGTCGTCGCGAGCGTCATGCTCAAGCTCCGCAACCGCACGTACCGGGCCCTCACCGAGGACGAGGAGCGCGACGAGGACCTCGACGGCATCCCGGACATCTACGAGCAGGACAAGCCGGAATACCACCTGCGGATGGCGAAGATCTACGAGGCGAAGGCCGCGGAGCACCGGCGCAGGGCCGAGGCGGCCACGGCCGCCGCGCTCGAAGCGGCCACCGGGTCCACCGCCGAGCGCGACCGTCCGGCATGATCTGAACTGACGCCGTGACGGGCGAAGGACAGCCGCCGCGCAGGGCGTCGACAGCAGACGACGGCAGATGACAGAGGGAGAGAGCGATGAGCGCAGTGGACCAAGGGGCGCAAGGAGCCGAGCGCACACTCGGCCAGCTGGTCGCCTCGGCCACCGCCGAGATGTCCGCCCTGGTGCACGACGAGATCGCCCTCGCCAAGGCGGAGATCCGCCAGGACGTCAAGCGCGTGGGCATCGGCGGTACCGCCATCGGGATCGCAGGGGTGTTCGCCCTGTTCTCCCTGCCCGTGCTGAGCTTCGCCGCGGCGTACGGGATCCACAACCTCGGGCTCGGGCTGGCCTGGTCGTTCCTCATCGTCGGCGTGGCGTTCCTGCTGCTCGCGGGCCTGCTGGCGCTGATCGCCGTATCGAAGTTCAAGAAGGTCAAGCCGCCGGAGAAGACCATCGCCTCCGTCAAGCAGACCGCGGCGATCGTCGGGACGGTCAAGCCGCACCCGCGGTCGGTGAGTGACCAGGCCGTGGGTGTGGCACGCTCGTCCTCATGACAGCGCCCTCACCGGACTCCAGCACTCCGCCCACCGCCGCGACGGCGGTCCGGATCGATGTGCCCGGCGGGAGGACGGTGACCCACCGGGACGTCGCGGCCAACGGGGCCCGGTTCCACGTGGCCGAGATGGGCGACGGACCGCTGGTCCTGCTGCTGCACGGCTTCCCGCAGTTCTGGTGGACGTGGCGGCACCAGTTGACCGCGCTCGCCGACGCCGGATACCGGGCGGTCGCGATGGACCTGCGCGGGGTGGGCGGCAGCGACCGCACCCCTCGCGGCTACGACCCCGCGAACCTGGCGCTCGACATCACCGGGGTCGTACGGTCCCTCGGCGAGCCGGACGCCGCCCTCGTGGGGCACGACCTGGGCGGCTACCTCGCCTGGACCGCGGCCGTGATGCGGCCCAAGCTGGTGCGCCGGCTCGTGGTCTCCTCGATGCCGCACCCGCGGCGCTGGCGCTCGGCGATGCTCTCCGACTTCGGCCAGACCCGGGCCAGTTCGCACATCTGGGGCTTCCAGCGGCCGTTCATCCCGGAGCGGCAGCTCGTCGCCGACGGCGGGGCGCTCGTGGGCGAGCTGATCCGGGACTGGTCCGGGCCCCTGCCGCCCGCGGCGGAGGACCTCGAGGTGTACCGGCGCGCGATGTGCATCCCGTCCACCGCGCACTGCTCGATCGAGCCGTACCGCTGGATGATGCGGTCCATCGCCCGGCCGGACGGGCTCCAGTTCAACCGCCGGATGAAGCGGCCGGTGCGCGTGCCGACGCTGCACCTGCACGGCTCGCTCGACCCGGTGATGCGGACCCGGAGCGCGGCCGGCTCCGGGGAGTACGTCGAAGCCCCGTACCGGTGGCGGCTGTTCGACGGCCTCGGGCACTTCCCCCACGAGGAGGATCCCGCGGCCTTCTCGACCGAGCTGGTGAACTGGCTGAAGGACCCCGAGCCGGACCGCTGACCCGACGGGATCTCAGCTGACCAACCATCAGTGCGACTGTCTTACGAACATTCAATTGCCTCGCGCATAGGCCAATTGGCCGCCCGGGACGGGGTTACCGACCTTGGGGCCCGGGCACAGCTCGTTGTATGGGCTGGACGCACGACTACGGTGACACCGCACGCGAACACCGCCCGGCAGCGACGCCGGGCACGCACGGGAGGACGGGCCGGGACGGCCACGACCCCCGACTCGGGATTCCACGCATCCTGCGCCGCCGGGCCCGCTGGGTCTCGGCACGCCTGCGGCATCCGCGGACGTAGCCGCGGCCGCGCCCCGTCCCGTACGGGCCCCCTGCGGACCCGTACGGATCAGAGGGCGCAGCCCTGGCTGTCGGCCCGCCGGTCGGAGACCTTCCCGATCCGGATGTCGTCGCGGACCTCGTCCGCCGTCAGCGCGTACCCGGTGTTCGGGTCGTCGAGCGACTTCGCGAAGACGACCCCGTACACCTTGCCGTCGGGTGTCAGCAGCGGCCCGCCGGAGTTGCCCTGGCGGACGGTCGCGTACAGCGAGTAGACATCGCGCCGGACGGTGCCCCGGTGGTAGATGTCCGGGCCGTTGGCGTTGATCCGGCCGCGGACGCGCGCCGCGCGGATGTCGTACGCGCCGTTCTCCGGGAAGCCGGCGACGATCGCGTCACTGCCGCTCGTCGCGTCCTTGTCGGTGAACTCCAGCGCGGGCGCCTTCAGCTTGGGCACGTCCAGGACGGCGATGTCGCGCTCCCAGTCGTAGAGCACGACCTTGCCGTCGTAGAGCTTGCCCTCGCCGCCGATCTGCACGGTCGGCTCGCCGACCCCGCCGACGACGTGCGCGTTGGTCATGACCTTGCCGGGCGCGAAGACGAAGCCGGTGCCCTCCAGGACCTTGCTGCAGCTCGGCGCGGTACCGACGACCTTCACGATCG
This sequence comes from Streptomyces sp. NPDC059355, assembly GCF_042752335.1. Lineage (NCBI taxonomy): Bacteria > Bacillati > Actinomycetota > Actinomycetes > Kitasatosporales > Streptomycetaceae > Streptomyces > Streptomyces sp. NPDC059355. The sequence continues at coordinate 130,829 of NZ_JBHYXN010000006.1, forward strand.
AGCGCTTGGCCACGTCGGCGACGGGGCTGCGGGCGAGCGCCGGATCGGGTGCCTTCACCTCGGTGATCGGCTCGTTCGAGAACGGGCTGAAGACCTGCGGGAAACCACTGCGCGCGAGGGTGGAGCTGAAGTCCGAGAACCAGGTGTTGGCCTGGGCGGGCAGCACCCGCGAGACGCCCAGCAGCACCTTGGAGTTGCGTACTTCCCTGCCCAGCGTGGGAAGCGACGTCCCGGCGAGGGCGGAGCCGATCAGCCACGCCACCAGCAGCATCGCGACGACGTTGACCAGGGCCCCGCCGGTCGCGTCGAGGGCGCGCGCCGGCGACCACGTGATGTGGCGGCGCAGGCGGTTGCCCAGATGGGTGGTGAAGGCCTGCCCGATCGAGGCACAGACGATGATCACGACGACGGCGATGACCACGACCGTGGTGGACACCTGGGTGCCGTTGTCGGTCACCCGGTCCCAGACCAGCGGGAGCAGGGACACGGCGATGAGACCACCGCCGAGGAAGCCGATCACCGACAGGATGCCGACGACGAACCCCTGGCGGTAGCCGACGATCGCGAACCACACGGCGGCGAGCAGCAAAAGGATGTCCAGCACGTTCACGAGGGTCACCGTCTCATGCGCGCCAGTCGAGCGGGACTTGCCTCGATCGGTCCCAAGGCAGCTCCCACCCCGCGAAATGCAGGATCCGGTCGATCACTCCGGCGGTAAAACCCCAGACCAGAGCCGATTCGACGGTGAAAGCGGGCCCCAGGTGGCCGCTCGGATGGACGGCCGTGACCCGGTGATCGGGATCCGTGAGATCGGCCACGGGAACCGTGAAGACGCGGGCGGTCTCGGCCGGGTCCACGGCGCCGACGGGGCTGGGATCGCGCCACCAGCCGAGCACCGGGGTCACGACGAACTCGCTGACCGGGATGTACAGGCGCGGCAGGACGCCGAAGAGCTGGACGCCCGCGGGGTCGAGCCCGGTCTCCTCCTCGGCCTCGCGCAGGGCGGCCCGCAGCGGGCCGGTGGTGTGCGGATCGCCGTCCTCCGGGTCGAGGGCGCCGCCGGGGAACGAGGGCTGACCGGGGTGCGAGCGCAGGGTCCCGGCGCGCTCCATGAGCAGCAGCTCGGGGCCGCGGGGGCCCTCGCCGAAGAGGATCAGCACGGCGGACTGGCGGCCCCGGCCGTCCTCGGGCGGCAGGAACCGGCTGAGCTGGGTCGGCCGGACCGTCCGCACGGCCTCGACGACGGGACCGAGCCACCCGGGCAGGCCCTGGGTGCTGACGCGCAGAGCGCCCTGGTCCTCGTACGGGCCCTGCGGCCTGCCCCGCTGCGGCGGCGCGGCCGCCTGGGTCACACCGCTCTCGTCCCGCGCTCCGCGCGTCATAGGCACCCCTGCTCCCTGCCGTCGCCGACACCGTCGCCGTCCCGATACGGGGACAACGCGGCCCCGGGCCGGATTCGTTCCTCCGCGGGCCGCCGTGCGGCGGCCCGCGGCCGTGCTGCGTGCTTCTGCGTTCCCGCGTTCCGGTCTCAGGAGCCGGTCGAGGCCCCCTGGGCGGCCTCGGCGGCCCGGCCCGCGCCCAGCGGCAGGGCCGGGAGGCCCGGGTAGTCCGGCGGCGGGCTCAGCCGCTGGCCGGGCTGGCCGCCCTTCTCGTACTTGAGCAGCTTCAGCGCCTTCTCCGGGTCCGTCTCGCCCTCCCCGTACGCCGGGCAGAGCGGGGCGATCGGGCAGGCGCCGCAGGCGGGCTTGCGGGAGTGGCAGATCCGGCGGCCGTGGAAGACGACGCGGTGCGAGAGCATCGTCCACTCGCTCTTCGGGAAGATCGCGCAGATCTCCGCCTCGACCTTCTCCGGGTCCTCCTGCTCCGTCCACTTCCAGCGGCGCACCAGCCGGCCGAAGTGGGTGTCCACGGTGATCCCCGGGACTCCGAACGCATTGCCGAGGACCACGTTGGCCGTCTTGCGGCCGACTCCCGGGAGCGTCACCAGGTCCTCGATCCGGCCCGGCACGTTCCCGCCGAAGTCGTCCCGCAGGGCCTGCGAGAGGCCGAGGAGGGAGCGCGCCTTCGCCCGGAAGAACCCGGTCGGCCGGATGATCTCCTCCAGATCCTCGGGCACGGCCGCGGCCATGTCCTCGGGGGTCGGATAGGCGGCGAACAGGGCCGGGGTCGTCTGGTTCACGCGCAGGTCGGTGGTCTGCGCGGAGAGGACCGTGGCGACCAGCAGCTCGAAGGGATTCCGGAAGTCGAGCTCGGGATGGGCGTACGGATAGATCTCGGCCAGCTCGCGGTTGATGCGGCGGGCCCGGCGCACCATCGCCAGATGCGATTCCGGTTTCTTGGCCGAACTTTTGCCCTGGGGGCTCGGCGGGGCCTTCCGGCGCTTCCCGGACGCCTTCTCGGGGGCTTGTTCGCCCACAGCTGAATTGGGCCCGCCCGTCACTCCTGCGGACCCCTTGGCCTGTGCTCTCACCGGCTTGTTGGACACCCGGCCAGCCTAAGGCCGGGCGCCGACACCCGCCTGGACCTCAGGTAACACCACTCTGATTGGCCTCTCACCGCACAGCACAGGCGTACGTCCGGCATCCTTGGTAGTGATTGATCGCACTGTTTGAGCCGTCCGGCAAAATAGGGGACCAGGTCCCCCTGAGCCGGTCGACATAGGAGAGACACTCGTGGACGACGTTCTGCGGCGCGCCCCGCTCTTCGCGGCGCTCGATGATGAGCAGGCCGCGGAGCTCCGCGCCTCCATGGGCGAGGTGACCCTCGCACGCGGTGACGCCCTGTTCCACGAGGGCGACCCCGGCGACCGGCTGTATGTCGTGACCGAGGGCAAGGTGAAGCTGCACCGCACCTCCCCCGACGGTCGCGAGAACATGCTGGCCGTCCTCGGCCCCGGTGAGCTGATCGGCGAGCTGTCGCTGTTCGACCCCGGCCCGCGTACCGCCACCGCCACCGCCCTGACCGAGGTCAAGCTGCTCGGCCTCGGCCACGGCGACCTCCAGCCCTGGCTCAACGCCCGGCCCGAGGTCGCGACCGCGCTGCTGCGCGCGGTGGCACGGCGCCTGCGCAAGACCAACGACCAGATGTCCGACCTGGTCTTCTCCGACGTCCCGGGCCGCGTCGCCCGCGCCCTCCTGGACCTGTCGCGCCGCTTCGGCGTGCAGTCCGAGGAAGGCATCCACGTCGTGCACGACCTGACGCAGGAAGAGCTGGCCCAGCTGGTCGGCGCCTCCCGCGAGACGGTCAACAAGGCCCTCGCGGACTTCGCGGGCCGCGGCTGGCTCCGCCTGGAGGCCCGCGCGGTCATCCTGCTGGACGTGGAGCGACTGGCGAAGCGGTCGCGCTGACCGCGCTCCGGATGTGCGTGGAGGGGTCCTGCCCGGTCGGGCGGGGCCCCTCTGCCGTCTCCGGGTACGGCGGGGTCGGACCTCTGCGGTCAGACCCCGGCGGGTAGGCGGTCCGACCTCGGTGAGCACCGCGGTCGGACCCTGCGGGGAGGCGGTCAGACCTCGGTCAGGGCCTCGACCGCCTGCTTCGCCTCCAGCAGACCGGCCCCGGTGATCCGCCGGTAGACCTTGATGGCCTCCACGGTGCGGCCGTCGCGCACGAGCGCCCGGACCTCGTCCAGCCCCGCCGGCTCCGGCTCCTCGATGCCGAAGTGGTCCAGGAGCAGGCCCAGCCGGCGCTCCAGCCGCTCCGAGCGGCGCTCCAGGGCCTTCATGCGCAGGGTCACCGAGGAAGTGATCCACGAGGCCGTGGCCAACAGCGCGAGCAGCAGGAAAAGTGTGTTCATTCGGGTCCCCCCGGGATCAGTCCGTGATCTTGAAGGTACTCCAGCTGCGCCCGTACGGACCATTCCGCGGCCGGCCACAGCGAGCGGTCCACGTCCGCGTAGACGTGGGCGACCACCGCCTCCGGGCTCGTGTACCCGTCCTCCACGGCGGTCTCGACCTGGGCGAGCCGGTGCGCGCGGTGGGCGAGGTAGAACTCCACCGCTCCCTGTGCGTCGTCCAGGACCGGCCCGTGGCCGGGGAGCACCGTGTGCACGCCGTCGTCGACCGTCAGCGAGCGCAGCCGGCGCAGCGAGTCCAGGTAGTCGCCGAGACGGCCGTCGGGGTGGGCCACGACGGTGGTGCCGCGGCCGAGGATCGTGTCCCCGGTCAGGACGGCGCGGTCGGCGGGGAGGTGGAAGCAGAGCGAGTCGGCGGTGTGGCCGGGGGTCGGGACCACGCGCAGCTCCAGGCCGCCGGTGCGGATCACATCCCGGGCGCCGAGCCCTTCGTCGCCGAGGCGCAGGGCCGGGTCCAGCGCGCGGACCTTCGTACGGGTCAGCTCGGCGAACCGGCCCGCGCCCTCGGCGTGGTCGGGGTGGCCGTGGGTGAGGAGGGTCAGCGCGATCCGCTTGCCGGCCTGCTCGGCGGCCGCCACGACGGCCCGCAGGTGGGCCTCGTCCAGCGGGCCGGGGTCGATGACGACGGCTTCCGCGGAGCCGGGCTCCGAGACGAGCCAGGTGTTGGTGCCGTCCAGGGTCATCGCGGAGGCGTTGGGCGCCAGGATGTTGACCGCGCGGGCGGTGGCGGGCCCCGAAGTGACGATTCCGCGGGGCTGTCCGGGCAGAGCGGCGGCATCCGTCACGGGGTGCCTCCGAGTCGGACGTGCTTGGTGAACTCGTCGTGGCCGGGCCAGCTGAGCACCAGCTCCCCGTTCTCCAGCGTGGCCTCGGCCAGTACGGGGGCCAGGTCCTGGGCGGTGGCCGCGGTGAGGGCGTCCACCGCGCTCCCGTACGGCTCCAGGGAGCGCAGCGTGGAGATGGTGGGCGGCATCATCAGCAGCTCGCCCTTGTCGTACCCGGCGGCGGCGTCCGCGGGACGGATCCAGACGGTCCGGTCGGCCTCGGTAGAGGCGTTGCGGGTGCGCTGCCCCTCCGGGAGGGCGGCGACGAAGAACCAGGTGTCGTAGCGGCGGGGCTCGAACTCCGGAGTGATCCAGCGGGCCCAGGCGCCGAGCAGGTCGGAGCGCAGGAGCAGGCCACGGCGGTCGAGGAACTCGGCGAAGCTGAGCTCGCGGGCGACGAGGGCCGCGCGATCGGCCTCCCAGTCGTCGCCGGTCGTGTCGCCCACGACGGTGTCGGGGGATTCGCCGGCGAGCAGGACGCCGGCCTCCTCGAAGGTCTCGCGCACGGCGCCGCAGACGATCGCCTGGGCGGTGCGGGGGTCGGTGGCGAGGCGGGCGGCCCAGTCGTCCCGGCCCGGACCGGCCCAGCCGACGAGGTGGTCCTCGTCGCGGGGGTCGACCCCGCCGCCGGGGTAGGCGTACGCGCCGCCCGCGAAGGCCATGGAGGCCTTGCGGCGCAGCATGTGCACGGCGGGTCCGGCGGAGGTGTCGCGGAGCAGCATGACGGTGGCGGCCCGGCGGGGTTCCACCGGGACGAGGGAACCGTCCATGAGCGCGCGGATGCGGTCGGGCCACTCCGGCGGGTACCACTGGCCTCCGGCGGGGGGCTGCTGCTGACCGTGCTGACCATTCGGCATGTCGGGATGCTACGGGTATCCGGCCCGATGTTCGAGAGCCCCCCGGGGCGGGCCCGGGCGGGTGTCGGGTCGGGTGGAAGAGGACTCCGGGTCACGGAGGCCGGACGCGAACGGCCCCGGCGGGCCGCCGGACGGAGTCCGGCGCAGCGGCGCGAAGCCGGCGAGGCCCGCCAGGGCCGGAGCGCGCGAGCGGCGCGTCAAGAGGGGGTACGGCGCCCCAAGAAGGGCGCCTCGCGTCAGGAAGCGGAAACCTCGACCTGGAGCTCGACCTCGACCGGGGCGTCCAGCGGCAGGACCGCCACGCCGACCGCGCTGCGGGCGTGGACGCCCTTCTCGCCGAGCACCTCGCCCAGCAGCTCGCTCGCACCGTTCAGCACTCCCGGCTGGCCGGTGAAGTCCGGGGCCGAGGCGACGAAGCCGACGACCTTCACGATGCGCTCGATCTTGTCGAGGTCACCGATCACGGACTTCACCGCGGCCAAGGCGTTCAGCGCGCAGACCGCGGCCAGTTCCTTGGCCTGCTCCGGCGAGACCTCGGCACCGACCTTGCCGGTCACCGGCAGGCTGCCCCGGACCATCGGGAGCTGCCCCGCGGTGAAGACGTACGAGCCCGACCGCACGGCCGGCTGGTAAGCGGCCAGGGGCGGGACGACGTCCGGCAGGGTCAGGCCGAGCTCGGCCAGCTTCGCCTCGACAGCGCCGCTCATGCCTTCTCCCGCTTGAGGTAGGCCACGAGCTGCTCGGGGTTGTTGGGGCCCGGCACGACCTGGACGAGCTCCCAGCCGTCCTCGCCCCAGGTGTCCAGGATCTGCTTGGTGGCGTGGACCAGCAGCGGGACCGTCGCGTATTCGAACTTCTTGGTCATGGGGGCGAGCGTAACGCGTGAGACAGAGGGCTCATGCGCAGCCCGAAGGGCGAGTGGTTAGGCTCAGACGCTGTGAGCAGGCTCCAGGTGGTCAGCGGCAAGGGCGGAACCGGAAAGACCACGGTCGCCGCGGCACTCGCGCTCGCCCTCGCGCGCGAGGGCAGACGGACGCTGCTGGTCGAGGTCGAGGGCAGGCAGGGGATCGCGCAGCTCTTCGGGGCCGAGGCGCTCCCGTACGAGGAGCGGAAGATCGCCGTCGCCTCGGGCGGCGGTGAGGTCTTCGCCCTGGCCATCGACGCCGAGCGGGCGCTCCTCGACTACCTGCAGATGTTCTACAAGCTGGGCTCCGCCGGCCGCGCCCTCAAGAAGCTCGGCGCCATCGACTTCGCGACGACCATCGCGCCCGGACTGCGGGACGTCCTGCTGACCGGCAAGGCGTGCGAGGCGGTCCGGCGCAAGGACAAGGCCGGGCGGTACGTCTACGACCACGTGATCATGGACGCGCCGCCGACCGGGCGGATCACCCGCTTCCTGAACGTCAACGACGAGGTGGCGGGGCTGGCCCGGTTCGGGCCGATCCACAACCAGGCGCAGGCCGTCATGAAGGTGCTCAAGTCCCCGGAGACGGCCGTCCACCTGGTCACGCTGCTGGAGGAGATGCCCGTCCAGGAGACCGCCGACGGGATCGCCGAGCTGGAGCAGGCCGGACTGCCCGTGGGGCGGGTCGTCGTCAACATGGTGCGGCCGCACCACCTGGACGAGGACGCCCTGCGCGCCGCCGCCGGCGACCGCCGGGCCGACGTGGCGAAGGCGCTGTCCCGGGCGGGCCTGGGCGGCGCGCGCCGCGGCGGGCTCGCGGAGCGGCTGGTGGACCCCCTGCTCGCGCAGGCCGCCGAGCACGCGAGCCGGGTGGAGCTGGAGCGCGCGCAGCGCACCGTACTGGAGCAGCTGGACGTGGCGACGTACGAACTCCCGCTGCTCGGCGCGGGAATGGATCTGGCCGGGCTCTACGAGCTGGCCTCGGAGCTGCGGAAGCAGGCGGGCGAGGAATGACCGAGGCCACGACCGGAACGAAGGCCGGCGCCCGCATGGACGCGGCCCCGCGGCTGCCCGTGGACCGGCTGCTCGACGATCCCGGGACGCGGATCATCGTCTGCTGCGGCGCGGGCGGGGTCGGCAAGACCACGACCGCGGCGGCCCTCGGCGTACGGGCGGCGGAGCGCGGGCGGAAGGTGGTCGTGCTGACCATCGACCCGGCGCGGCGGCTCGCGCAGTCGATGGGGATCGACTCGCTGGACAACACCCCCCGCAGGGTGAAGGGGGTCGAAGGCGCGGACGGCGGCGAACTGCACGCCATGATGCTGGACATGAAGCGGACCTTCGACGAGATCGTCGAGGGGCACGCGGACGCCGAACGGGCGGAGGCCATCCTCGCCAACCCCTTCTACCAGTCGCTGTCGGCCGGCTTCGCCGGCACGCAGGAGTACATGGCGATGGAGAAGCTGGGCCAGCTGCGGGCCCGCGACGACTGGGACCTGATCGTCGTGGACACCCCGCCGAGCCGGTCCGCGCTGGACTTCCTCGACGCGCCGAAGCGGCTGGGGTCCTTCCTGGACGGGAAGTTCATCCGGGTGCTGATGGCTCCGGCGAAGGTGGGCGGCCGGGCGGGGATGAAGTTCCTCAACGTCGGCATGTCACTGATGACCGGCACGCTGAGCAAGCTGATGGGCGCCTCGCTGCTGAAGGACGTACAGACGTTCGTGGCGGCGATGGACACGATGTTCGGGGGCTTCCGCACCCGCGCGGACGCGACCTTCCGGCTGCTCCAGGCTCCGGGCACGGCCTTCCTCGTGGTCGCGGCGCCCGAGCCGGACGCGCTGCGGGAGGCGGCGTACTTCGTGCAGCGGCTGGCCGCGGAGAATATGCCGCTGGCCGGTCTCGTACTGAACCGGGTGCACGGCAGCGACGCCGACCAGCTGTCCGCAGAGCGGGCGTTGGCCGCCGCAGAGAATCTTGAAGAAGGCTGCATTGTCGATCAGAGGTCCGGGAATGCTGGACTTCGTGACTCGGCCGCGGAAGCCGACGGGGCAGCGGCCGACGCGGCGGACGCCGGTGCCGGCGACTCCGCGGACGCCGACGCGGACGCCGACGTGGACGAGATCACCGCGGGACTGCTGCGTCTGCATGCCGAGCGGATGCAGGTGATCGCGCGTGAACAGCGCACACGCGATCGCTTCACCTCGCTGCACCCCGAGGTCGCGGTGGCCGAGGTGGCCGCCCTGCCCGGCGATGTGCACGACCTCGCCGGGCTGCGGGCCATCGGAGAGCGACTCGCGGCCGGGGTGCCGGCCGGAGCGTAGGCGTTCGCAGGCCTACCCGTTCGTACGGCCTACCCGGCTGCCGCGTACGTCTCGTACGCGACGTCGATGTCCGCCATATCCGCCATGTCCGCATCGACATCCACGGTGAGGATGCCCGTACTGCGCTCGTACTCAGTGCGGGCGGTTTCGAGTAGCCGTCGCCACGAGGTGACGGTGGGACGCCGGCGCAGCAGTGCGCGACGCTCCCGCTCGGTCATTCCGCCCCATACTCCGAACTCGACACGATTGTCGAGCGCGTCGGCCAGGCACTCGGTCCGCACCGGACATCCGGTGCACACCGCCTTGGCCCTGTTCTGTGCCGCTCCTTGAACGAACAGTTCATCCGGATCGGTAGTGCGGCAGGCTGCCTGCGCACTCCAGTCGGTAACCCAGCCCATCCCGGCGCCGTCCTCTCCCGAATCGAGGCTCCCCCACGGCGGTAGCGGCATATTCACCGCTGCCAGTTGAGGACGTTACGGAAGGCGAGCACAGTGCAACACCCCCGACGGGCCCAATCTTGAATGGTCCGAACGGACTATGGGTAAGCGGCAGATCACCCGACGGAGTGATCCGGCGACATGCCCGACCATTCCGGCAATTCGGATGGAATCGGCGGACCATGGACGAGCGACCGTCAGAGTGAGGGGCGAGATTCGGACATATGTCCACCCCATTCGGGAAGGGTGAAAATCAAGCCGAGGGGTTGATGTCGCACCGCACTGCTGTGACAGTTGAGGACAGCTTAGGCCAAGGCATTCGCGCGTGTCCGGCGAATGAGAACGTAGGCTGCCCTCCATGGGAAAGAAGCGCTCGGGCGCCGGGCTCACGGGGCCGCAGCAGGCGGCCAAGTTCCTCGGGGTGTCCGTTCTCTGCGGAGTTGTGCTGGCCGGCATCGCGATCCCGGGCGCAGGCGCCCTGGGGCTCGCCGCCAAGGGAACGGTCGAGGGATTCGACGAGATCCCGGCCAATCTCAAGACACCGCCGCTGAGTCAGCGCACGACGATTCTGGACGCCGAGGGTGGCTTGATCGCCACGGTCTATTCACGGGACCGGCAGGTAGTGCCGCTGACGGCCATCTCCCCGTACATGCAGAAGGCGATCGTCGCGATCGAGGACTCGCGTTTCTACGAGCACGGCGCGGTCGACGCGAAGGGCATCCTGCGCGCGGTCAACCGCAACGCGCAGGAGGGCGGAGCCGCACAGGGCGCCTCCACTCTCACGCAGCAGTACGTGAAGAACGTGTTCGTCGAAGAGGCCGGCGATGACGAGACCAAGGTGCGCGAGGCCCAGGAGAAGAGCCTCGGCCGCAAGATCCGCGAGCTGAAGTACTCGATCCAGGTCGAGGAGGAACTCGGGAAGAAGAAGATCCTCGAGAACTACCTCAACATCACGTACTTCGGCCAGCAGGCATACGGAATCGAATCCGCCGCTCAGCGCTACTTCAGCAAGCCGGCCAAGGACCTGACCCTGGACGAGTCGGCGCTGCTGGCGGGCGTGGTGCAGTCGCCGAGCCGGTTCGACCCGGTGAACGACGCGCAGGAGGCGACGAAGCGCCGGAACGTCGTCCTCCAGCGGATGACCGACATGAAGGACATCTCGCAGGCCGAGGCGGACGAGGCGAAGAAGAAGCCGGTGACGCTGAAGGTGACGCGGCCGAAGAACGGCTGCATCACCGCGGTCAAGGGCGCGGGCTTCTTCTGCGACTACGTGCGCAACACCTTCCTGACCGACCCGGTGTTCGGCAAGACCCGCGAGGAGCGGGCCAAGCTCTGGAACCAGGGCGGCCTGACCGTGCGGACGACGCTGGACCCGCAGTCCCAGGAGTCCGTCAACGAGTCGATCAAGGACCACGTCAACCAGGACGACAAGGTCGCCACGGCCGTCACCCTGGTGCAGCCGGGTACGGGCCGGGTGCTCGGGATGGGCCAGTCCAAGCCGTACGGCTTCGGGAAGAACGAGACGCAGATCAACTTCTCGGTCGACAAGCGGATGGGCGGATCGAACTTCGGCTTCCCGACCGGTTCGACCTTCAAGCCCTTCGTCGCGGCCGCGGCCCTGGAGCGGGGCGTGGCGCCGGGCAAGACGTACCAGTCCCCGCACGACATGGAGTACCCGAGCCCGGTGCAGACCTGCGGCGACAAGCCGTGGGTCAACACCTCGCACGACCGGGTGGAGAACGAGTCGGAGTCCGAGGTCGGCCCGTACGCGATGAAGGACGCGATGGCCAAGTCGGTCAACACGTACTTCGTGGAGATGATCTCGGAGAACGGGCTCTGCCCCGTCACCGAGATGACCACCAAGCTCGGCGTGATCCCGGCCGACGGGACGAAGCTGCCGGAGGTCCCGGCGATCGCGCTCGGCACCGAGGGCATGTCCCCGCTGACCATGGCGAACGCGTACGCGACCTTCGCGAACCGCGGCGTGTACTGCACCCCGGTCGCCCTCGAGTCCATCACCGACGCGCACGGCAAGGCGCTGGCCGTGCCGAAGTCGCAGTGCGACCGCGTGATGAGCGAGAAGACCGCCGACACCGTCAACACGCTGCTGCTCGGCGTGATCGACTCCGGTACGGGTACGGCGGCGGGCCTGACCGACCGGCAGAGCGCGGGCAAGACCGGCACCACCGACAGCCGCTACAACGCCTGGTTCGTCGGGTACACGCCGAACATGGCGGGTGCGACGTGGGTCGGCTCGGGCGGCGCGAAGCAGGTCTCGATGGAGAACATCACCATCGGCGGCCAGTACTACGACAAGGTCTACGGCGGCGGGCTGCCCGGCCCGATCTGGAAGCAGGCGGTCTCGGGCGCGCTGGACGGCCGGGAGGCGGCGAACTTCGTCACGGTCGGCCTCGGACCGGAGACCGGTGTGCCGACGGGCGGCGGCCGGCCCACCACCCCGAACCCGAACCCGAACCCGAACAAGCCGGGGAAGCCCGGCAAGCCGGGTGGCGACAACAAGCCCGGCGGCCGCCCCGGCGGCCAGACGGCGGCGGGTGCCACCGGCGGTGCGACGGGCGGCGCGACAGCCGGTGCGACGGGTGGCGCCACGGGCGGTGCCACGGGCGGCAACCATCCGACCGACCCGTTCCCGGGCGGCGTGCTCGGCGGCCTCGAGGACTAGAGGACAAAGGACCAGAGGACCAGAGGACCGGCAGGCAGGACGGAAAGACAGAGGGCCCCGCCCGCGCATCGCGTGGACGGGGCCCTCTTGCGTGCTTGCGCGTCCTCTCAGGACAGGTGCTTCTTGACGGCGGCGGCGACGCGGCCGCCGTCCGCCAGACCGGCGACCTTCGGGTTCACGATCTTCATGACGGCACCCATGGCCCGGGGCCCCTCGGCACCCGCGGCCTTGGCCTCCTCGACGGCCTGCGCCACGATCGCGCCGAGCTCCTCGTCGCTGAGCTGCTTCGGCAGGTAGGTGTCGAGGAACTCGCCCTCCGCCGTCTCACGCGCGGACTGCTCGGGACGACCGCCCTGCGCGAAGGCCTCCGCAGCCTCGCGGCGCTTCTTCGCCTCCTTGGCGATCACCTTGAGGACCTCGTCGTCGGAGAGCACACGCGCCTCCTTGCCCGCGACCTCCTCCTTGGTGATGGCGGTGAGGGTCAGGCGCAGCGTGGACGAGTGCAGCTCGTCGCGCGCCCTGATGGCGGTGGTGAGGTCTTCCTGGAGCTTGGCCTTGAGCGTGGTCATGACCCGAGTCTGCCAGGTGGAGGGGCAGTGGCGCCCGCCGGTTTTCCGCGTCTGCGACGATGGGGCCATGCGTGCGCGTTACGGAGTACCCCTGAAGGTCACGGCGTCGATTGCGGCGGTGGGGGCCGCAGGTGTGGCTTATGCCGCCGGTTTCGAGGCGCGGTCGTTCCGGCTGCGCCGGATCACCGTGCCGGTGCTTCCGGCCGGGATGCGCCCGCTGCGCGTCCTCCAGGTCTCCGACATCCACATGGTCGGCGGGCAGCACAAGAAGCGCGCCTGGCTGCAGTCGCTGGCCGGCCTGCGACCGGACTTCGTGGTGAACACGGGCGACAACCTCTCGGACACGGAGGGCGTTCCGGAGGTACTGGACGCCCTGGGCCCCCTGATGTCCTTCCCCGGGGTGTACGTCTTCGGGTCGAACGACTACTACGGGCCGCGGCTGCGCAACCCCGGGCGCTACCTGATCGAGAAGGTCCACGGGCGGCACGGGCTGAACGGCAACAAGCCGGTCGTCGGCGCCGTGCACAACCCGTGGGAGGAGATGCGGGACGCCTTCGACGCGGCGGGCTGGGTGAACCTCACCAACACCCGCGGCCGCCTGAAACTGCCCGGGCTGGAGCTTGCCTTCACCGGGCTCGACGACCCGCACATCAAGCGCGACCGGTACGAGCGGGTCGCGGGCGGACCGGAGGCGGACGCCGACTTCTCGATGGCCGTCGTGCACGCCCCGTACCTGCGGGTCCTGGAATCCTTCACGGCCGACCGGTACCCGCTGATCCTGGCCGGGCACACGCACGGCGGGCAGCTGTGCATCCCCTTCTACGGGGCGCTCGTCACCAACTGCGACCTGGACACGAAGCGCGTGAAGGGGCTCTCCACGCACGAGGCGAGCGGGCACCGCGCGTACCTCCACGTCTCGGCGGGCTGCGGCACGAACCGCTACACCCCGGTCCGCTTCGCCTGCCCCCCGGAAGCCACCCTCCTGACGCTGACCCCGAAGGCGTAGCGCCCCCGGCGCCCCCTCGCGAAAACCGGATTTCGTCTCCGGCCGAGGGTCCGCTAAAGTAATCGATGTCGCCAGGACAGCAGCAGCTGCCAAGGCGGCGATCGGGGTGTAGCGCAGCTTGGCAGCGCGCTTCGTTCGGGACGAAGAGGTCGTGGGTTCAAATCCCGCCACCCCGACGCTGAAGTACCAGGTCAGAGCCGGTGTCTTGCAAAAGACACCGGCTCTGCTTGTTTCTCCCCATCCTCTCGGGAGAATCCTGGGAGAAACCTCCGCTGGAACGGCTCTCCGCTCGCAGCTACGGGCGGCCCCTCAGTAGCGCGTCGAGGACGGTCACGGGTGACCCCGGCGCCATCCGCCGACGCGCGGCGAGCGACTCCTCCCACATGCCGGTCAGGCCGGCGAGAAGTTCGCGGCGCATCTCCGGGGTGATGTGGGAGTAGCGGGCCTGTACCGAACCGTCCTCGTGCCCCATCCGCTCGTCCTTGAGCTTCGGGGGCGTCCGCAGCTCGTCCATCATCGTCTTGTGGCTGTGCCTCAGCCCGTGGGGCGTGAGCCCGCGCGCGATCGGCAGCCACGACGCCTCGGTACGGTCGGACGCACCCCGCCCGCGGGCGGGGACGCCGGGCCAGGGGTCCGCGATCAAGGGCACCGGGCGCGCTTCCTGCGGCGCCTTCTTGGGGTACCACCCGGTCGCGGCCGGTTGGAACAGCCAGGTGGCGAAGCCGTTCCGTCGCCAGTGCGCAGCGTTCTCCCCGGACGGCCAGGCGCGGATGTACCCGAGGTCGGCCACGGCCTTCTCCACCGCGGCCCGCGTTGCTTCGGGGACCGTACCCGGGCGGTTCAGGACGTTCGAGGCCGTGCCGGTCGAGACTCCGGCCACGCGCGCGACGTCGGCCAGCTTGGCGCCGGGCCGGCGGGTCGCGCCGTTGGCGGCGCCGTGCCCGCTGAACAGGTACCGCAGCCCGTGGCACGCGCACGGCTTCTCGCCCGCCCTCGCGACCTGACCGGCCAGCAGTTTCGAGAGCCAGTCCGGCGCATCGATGGTCCGGTAGGAGTCGTCTTTAGGCGGGCAGCGGTGCATCTCGCCGGAGTCCAGCTCGTACAGCTGGTGTTCGACCCGTACGGCCGCGCGGCGGACGAACTGGGTCTCCAGGCCGACGATTTCGCCCCATCGCATGCCGGTGTAGCCCTTGAGTACGACGGCGACGAACTCGTCTTCTCGGCCGGACAGCAGGGCGGCCCGCTCGGCGATGAGCAGCACGCCGAGTGCGGACGTCACTACCTTCTCCGGCCCCCGGTTCCGGGACCGACCCGCCCTCTTACCGCGGCCCCGGCGGCGGGTGGCGGGGTTCGACTCGCGCAGACCCTCGTCGACCGCATCGGCGAAGATCAGGTGCAGCGTGCCCCGCCAGGTCTTGACGCTGCCTGCGGCGTACCCGCGGGCGCGCTCACTGCGCTCCCACGTCTCGATCTCCCCCGGCGTGATCTCGCTGACGAGCGCGTCCTCGAACTCCGGGAGCAGGTGCTCCTCGATGTGCCGGCGGTAGTTCTGCATGGTGGAGACGGCGAGATCCTGGCCTGCGTACCACCTGCTCGCGTAGTCCCCGAACGTGATCTGCTCGGGCTCCGGGGCCGCGGCGGCCCGGCTGGCGATGAGGGCTTTCTCCTCCTCCACGGCGGCTGCCTTCTCAGCGGCGCGCTTCGTACGGAAGCGGATGGTCTTGCCGTACTCATCTGCGACGGTGCCGTACTTGCCGGGCGCGATCTTGTACCGCCCTCGCCAGTAGTCCCCGCGGTTGTCTGCGAATCCCAAGGTGCTCTCTCTACAAGTGGGCCCCGCCCGGTCTGGCCGGGCGGGGCGGTCTTATGCGGCGTCCTGCTGTTGGTTCAGGCGAGCGGTGCGGCGCGGAGGGCGTGCCCGTAGCGGTGCGGTCGGCGCCAGCCTGGGCAGCTTGGGCGGCACCCCCGACGCACGTGCCGGGGCAGGCCTAGGCTGGCGGGGCGTGCTCTGACTGGCCGGTCCCTCGGCGTAGAGACGGAGGATCTCGGTGAACTGGTCGGCCGTGAACCGGTAGGCGCGGCCGGGTTTCGTGTACGGGATCCGGTGGTTACGTGCTTGC
This sequence comes from Streptomyces sp. NPDC059355, assembly GCF_042752335.1. NCBI lineage: Bacteria > Bacillati > Actinomycetota > Actinomycetes > Kitasatosporales > Streptomycetaceae > Streptomyces > Streptomyces sp. NPDC059355. Next base: position 146,400 of record NZ_JBHYXN010000006.1, read on the forward strand.
TCCTTGACCCACCACTCGGACATACCGAGCGCTCTGGCGACGTCGGCCGGGTAGTAGAGGTGAGGCAGCGGGTCTCGCTTCACGGGCTGGTCCTGTCCTCTCGGCGTGATGCTGCGGATTGCTGGTGAGCCGCTCTCTGCGGGCGGGCCATCGGGCCTCTTCAGCTCGGTCCGGGGCGCGGAAACCCCGGAAAGTACTGACAGAACTGACAGAACCTCGCCATGTGGCCTCTGACCTGGGCTTTTGGGTGGTTCGGGCCGCGTGACAAAACCTCAAAAAACTCTGACAGAACCTCGAAAACCTCGGTTCTGTCAGACCGTGCGGCTCGCCCGCGGCGAGGTTTTTGGAGTTCTGTCAGAGTTTTCGGAGGTTCTGTCAGAGCTCCGAAAGTGCTCGTTTGCGCAGGTCAGGCGGCTAGTCGGGAGGTTCTGTCAGTTCTGTCAGAGGTTTCGGGGGTTTTCAGGCGGCGCGAGTGGTGCGCGGATGGGTCTCGTAGCGGGGGGAGGGCGGCCGGCCGCCGCGTGTGGTGCGGGGCGGCGGGGGCTGCTGGCGGACCCAGCCGTGTTCTTCCAGGAGGTCCAGGGCGGGGTCGAGGTCGCCCATGGCGGGGAACTCGCTGCGGGGCATCGCGCGGAAGAGGTCGCGTTTGGTGAAGGCGGCTGTGCGGGTCTCGCGCAGGTGGGTCAGGACCGTGTGGGCGGCCCCTTGGGCGGGGTCGGCCTTCATGGCGTTGAAGACGTCGAGGGCGTGTGCGGTGAAGTAGTCCCCGAGCCGGGTGGCAGCGGCCATGGTCTCGGCGGTGATCGGCAGACTCCACGCATCCTCGGGGTGGGCGGCGAGGTGGAGGAGGCCTGCGATGCGGGCGACGGCGCCGTCGCGCTTGCTGGCCCAGTTCACGATGGGCGCGAGTGTGCCGTCCTTGCGGAGGCGGGATTCGGTGACGCGCTGGTAGGCGAGGAGAACGGCGTCCGCCTCGGGGGTGAGGGTGAGTTCGGCGGTCTCGGTCCAGGCCGCGAGGGTCAGGGCCAGGCTCCCGAGCTTGCGAGCGTAGGTGTCGGCGGTGTCGGGGTTGAGGAGTTCGGGGGTGAGGTTGCGGTATCCGACGAGGGATTCGGGCTTGGAGTAGAGGAACCGGGCGAGCAGTCCGCGGCCGTCGGCGCCCTTGATCTGCCCGATGGCGTCGAGGACTTCCGGCTGGATGGCGAGGCCCATGGTGATGGCGGGGTTCTCGATGTACTGGGGGTCTCGGGCCTGGCGGTTGACGCGGGCCATGTCGCCGGCGTGGCCCTTGAGGAAGATCCCCATGTTCGGGACGCCGGAGTAGCGTCCGGCGATGATCTCGAAGATCTCGCCCTCCGGGGACAGGATCGAGATCCGCCCGTCCTGCTGGGCGAGGAGGGTGGTGAGGCTTTCGGCGGTGATGTCGTCGGCGACGAGTTGGGGCTCGACTGGGACGACAGCCCGTTCGGCGGCCTCGGTGAGGGAGATGGCCTGGGCGGTCAGGCCGGCCAGCTTGTCGGCTTCGGCATTGGCTGCCAGCTTCTCGGCCCTTTCAGCGGCCGCCTTCGCGATGCGCGCGGAGGCAGCTGCCTCGGTCCGCTGGGGCGCGGTGAGCTCGATCAGGGCTTTCTCGGCGGCGAGTAGGGGTTTGGTCATGAGGCCGAACACGGCGCTCTTGCGGTTGCCGGGCGGCAGGGCGACGGCGGTGTAGAGGTTGACCGGCTCGCTCCACTGCCCGCGCACGTTCACGGTGAGGCGTCCGCCGGCGGCCGTGCCGACGACGGCGAGAGCGAGGCACCCGGCGAGGTCGACGGGTGTCTGCGTCTCTTCCGCGACGCCGGCCGTCATGGCGGCGAGCCAGTCGGGCAGGGCGTCCACGGGGAAGGCGGGGAGCTGCCCGCGGGGGTTGAGGGGTACGGGCTCGTCCCACACGGGCCCGGCCACGGCCTCCGGGGTCAGCTCGTCGAACCCTTCCCACAGCTCAGGGTCGTACGTACTCATGCGGCTTCCCTTCGCTGAGTGAGGCGGGAGCAAGACGTGCGGTGCTCTTCGTGGTCGGCGATGAGCGCCAGGGCTCGGGCGCGTCCGGCGGCGAACAAGTCGCGGCCGCAGGAGCACCAGGAGCGGACGGACGGGCTGGTCCCGTACGAGGGCGGGGCAACGATGTGGAGCCAGGCGACGGGCCGGCGTCCGTCGTCGGCGGGCTGGTCAGGGCGAACAGATGAAGGGACGCCTTCGGCGACGACCCTCGGCGCGCTACTGCAGTCGGGGGTGGGGGCCGGTTTGGCGGGGCTGGTGTGGTGTGGGGTCATCGGGCACCGGCCAGGGCGTTGCGGGTGCTGCGGCGGATGCCGTCGCGGATGGTGGACGCCGTCCGGGACTCGGTGAGGCCTTTGGCGAGGGCGGCGTCGGTGAGCTTGTCGGTGACTTCCTGCTCTGACACCGCTCCTGCGGCGACGAGGCGTCCGAGGGCGTACGCGGCTTTGTAGAGGGTGAGGTTGTGCTCGCCGTCCGGGGCAGCGGCCAGCTTGGCCAGCTCCCCGTCCATGGCGGCGGTGACGTACCGGTCCTTGCGTCCGATGCGGGCTCGCACCGTGGTCACGGACAGGGGGGCGGGTGCGGGCGGCGGGGTGAGGAGGTCAGAGAGCCACGTGGGGAGGGGGATCGGGTCCACCGCGTTGATGACCTCGTACGGCCGGCGGTGGACCACGCTGCCGGGGGCCACCACGTATCCGCCCCAGGCTCGAGTGTCGACCTTCCACCCCAGACGCCCTGCGCTCCCACGCAGCCGCTTTTCCTCAGGGGCGGTGAAGTACAGGTGCAGCCCGCCGCGCCCGGTCCGCACCGTGTACGTGTCGGTGGGCACCGGGTGTCCTGCGCGCTCGCAGACGGCGGTGAACACTTCGATCCCGTCCCGGAACCCCGCCCACTGGCCGGTCGGCGGTTTGTCAGCGGGCTTGGGGAGGTCCAGGTCGATGACGAGCAGCCCGGCGGGGCCGGTGGCCAGGCCGACGTTGTACGGCTTGTGCGTCCAACAGTCGGCGATCCGGGCGGGGTCGGTCGTGGCCCGCTGCTCGGGGGTCAGATGCCCGCCCGCGCATCGGCCGGTGGTGGGGCAGTGCTCCTCGGAGTGCCCTGCGGGACGCTTGTCCCCGGGACGGAGCGGGAACACCGGCCAGCCGCGCGTGGCGGCCGTGAGAGCTGCGGCTAACAGGTTGGCGCTCATACGGCGCCGCCCCGGCCGCCGTTGGGGTCTCGCCGGATGTCGGCGGTGTGGGTCATGCTGGAGTCCTCCAGTTCAGTTGGATGTGCTGGTTGACGAGGGCGGCCCCGGTTCATTGGCGTGAGAGGGGGCCGCCCTCGGCGTATCTAGCTGCGCCCGTGCTTGCGGCGCGGCTCCAGCAGGGCGAAGCGCAGCGCGGTCTCGGCGTTTCGGCCGTAGGCGTGCATGGCGTCGGGCAGGTCCTCGGCCACTCGGTAGGCGTCGTGCATCGCGGACGCCTCGTGGTCGGCGAGGTAGTGCTCCTGGTCCAGGTCGGCCGCGTATTCAGCGGCCGCTTCGCAGCGCTGCATCTCGCCCAGGGTGCGGTCGAAGTCGGCCTTGCCGCTCCACCGGCCCAGTCCCTCGAACGCCTCAGCGCTCGGGTAGGCCTCGCTCGGCAGGATGTAGAACCCCTGATCGCTGCGGCCCAGCTCCACCACCGGCGGCTGCTGCCCGGCCAGGACCTGCCGGATGGCCCAGGTGGCGCCGTAGGCGTAGCCCTGGCCGGTCTGGGCGTACAGGCGGCGCAGCCGGTCCGCCTGCTTGCGGTGGACGTCCCCGATGACGAACAGGGCGTTGTCGTGGGGCCGGAACGGCACGCTGCTCGGCCGGCCGGACACGGTGAGCGCCCCGTCGACGTGCTGGAGCCGGTCGAGGTCGTAGTGGGCGGCGGTGATGTGGGCGGCGTGGTAGGCACGCTGTGCTTCGCGGGCCGCGGCGCCCAGGGCGTACACGCTGTCGGTCAGAGTCTCGAACCACGGGACCGTGGTGCGGGTTGCGGTCATGGGTTCCTCTTCAATGGCGGGTGTGGTCGGTGGCCAGGCTGGTCAGCTGCTTCGCCTCGTCGGGGGTGACGTGGCGGTAGCGGATGGACACTCGGCATCCGGGGTGCGGGCAGCGCATGGTGCGCTGCCCGGTGAGGAGCGCGAGCGCGTCGGCGATGCGCTGGGGCAGAGGCTGGTTCACACGGGCCTTTCAGTGGTTGTTGAAGGTGCCGGTGGCTCGGCCGGACATGGGTGAGGGCGGCCCGGGCTCTGGTGAATTGGGGCCGCCCTCGTTGTGTCTGAGTGGGCGTTCAGCTGTTGATCTGCCTGCTGACCTCGGCGACGAGGCGGAGGATTTCGTGTGCCATGTCGGCGATCGCCTGCAGCTGCTCCTTCACGTCTGCCGGTTCGGTGAAGGAGAAGGAGCGGTCGTGGTCCGGTTTGGGGTCGGTGAACGAGAACGACAAAGGTGGCTCCAGCCGGGTCAGATGTTCGAGTGGTGGGCGCGCTGGATGGCGGCCTCCCACACGCTGCGGACCTGTGCTCCGGTGTGGGAGTCGTTCCAGGCCGGGATCGCCTCCCAGTGCTGGCCGTGCTGGCGGCGGGCTTCGTCCAGGAGGAGGTTGCCGGCGTCGCGGTAGGCGGCGTTGCGGGCGCCGGCGGCGGCGCGGAGTGCGCCGATGGAGCAGCGGGCGCCCTCGGGGTGGATGAGCCGGTGCTTGGCCCAGCCGTGGGTGTCGAGGAAGGCGAGGGCGTCGGTGAGGGTCTTCTCGACCGGGCCGGGCCGGTGCACGGGCTCGGCGGCGAGGATCAGGGATACCGGGGTGGGAGCGGCGGGGGCCGCAGGCTCGACGGGTTCCGGTGTGGGGTCGAGGAGCTGGAACGCTTTCGCGTAGAGGTCCAGGTCGATAGGGGTGAACTCGGTTGTGGTGCGGTTCATGCGGCCCTCCACAGTCCGTTCTCGTTGGTGACCTCGCCTCGCTTCTTCAGCTCGGACAGGCGCGGCTTGATCTTGTTCGCGGACGTGCCCAGCTTTCGGGCGATGATCTCGGCGGTCATGGGCATGGATCCCTCCGTCAGCAGTTCGAGGATTCGCGGCTTGATCAGCTCCTGTCCGTCAGAGGCGGCCGCGGGGCCGGTGGGGTCGGTCTGGACCCGCTGTGGCGGCAGCGGGGATGTCCCGTGCCGGGCTTTGGTAAGGAGGTCGGAGAGGCTGCCGATCAGGTTCTTGCCTCGCTGGTCGACCATCGGGGTCTGCGTTATCGCCGCTGCGTGCTGCCAGGCGTCGCAGTCCTCGACTGGGACGGGCTGCTGGTTTCCGGCGAGCGCGATTGGCGGGACGTCCAGGTACAGGGAGCGGAACTGGACGGCCTGCGCCCCGGGGGCCAACAGGTAACCGAGGCCGAAGGTGCCGTCCTCGGGGTGGGCGACGGCCGTGGTGTCCAGTCCGCTCATGTCCCGGTCGGCGACCCTTTGGGCCTGGCCGGGCCAGGAGTCGGGGATCATCGACAGGTCGATGCCCTCCGCGCCCTGGACCGCGTTCGCGCCTACCAGGGAGCCCTGGCCCTTGGCGCAGCGCAGGAACACCGCTCCGCCGCCAATCAGGAGCTGGGAGCGGATGATCGAGGAGTTGCCGAGGTCTTCGGCCAGGGGGGTCTGGGTGGCCAGGACCACGCCGATCCCGCGCTTGAGGGACCGGCGGGTGAGCTGCTCGACGATCGTTTTGGCCTCCGCGTGGTACTGGGAGGAGGCCGACAGCAGCATGTGTGCTTCGTCGATGACGATCAGGACGAGCGGGTCGGTGAAGGGGAAGGACGGGGTGCGGTAGCGGGCTTCGCGGTCGAGCATCAGCGCGTAGGCAAGGCGCAGGGCGCCCATTGCCTCGTCCAGCCCGTCGCCGCAGTGGGCGGCGAGCGGGGCTCCGGCGATGGTCCCGGCCTGCGGCGAGGCCAGGATCACCGCGATACGAGACTTGTGGGCCGAGAGCAGGACCTGTTCCAGCACTCCGGACTTCCCGGAGCGGGACCCGCCGACGAGGTAGAGGTGGCGGGCACCGGAACCCGACTGCGCCAGGGGGACAAGGGCGGCCTGGCCGTCGATGTAGGTGCCGAGGCGGACGTAGCCGCGTGAGTCCATGGCCAGTTCGCCGACGACCGTGGAGAGCATCGTGCCGTGCATCAGCGCGTGTTCCTTCATCACGCGCACGCCCATCTGCGAGGGCTTCTCGGTGGGGGCCAGGGCGATCTGGATGGTGGAGAGGGCAAGGTTCGCCGCGAGGTCTTGCAGGTTGACGGTTCCGATGGCCTTGCGGTCGCGGGTGGCGATGCCCTCCCAGTCCAGCGGCCCGTCAAAGCGGGTGAGGGTCAGCGTGGTTCCGGGCATCGCTCCATCCGGAACGGCGACGTGCGCGGCCCACAGCTCCTCCGGAGACGTCGGCGTACCGGCCACCATGGCGGGCGCCGCCGACGGCTGCTTGAGGTGCACCGTCACGGGCAGGGCGTTGGGGGCGTAGTGCTTGGGGTCTCCCATCTCCACCTGGCAGACGGGGACTCCGTAGACGGAGGCGATGTCTGCCGCCTTCACCCTCACCTGCTGTCCCTGGGGGAGGGTGATGATCCCAGTGAAGGACACGTGGTCCTCGCCGACGTCGAGGGTGAGGTGCGCGAGGCTGGCGCCGGGCTGGATGAGCTTGCGGCCCTCGGTCTGGGTCGGGCCGCAGATGAACTCCGCCCACCACGCCGTGATCACCTGCGCCTGCGAAGGCTCCCCCGCCGCGATCGTGGCGGGCAGGGCGGGTAGTGCACCAGCGGTGTTGCGGTGGTGGGCGAGGATTGCCGCTCCGGCCGGCACCGCCAGCCCGAGGGTAAACAGTGGATCCATCCCGCTCGCGAGGATCTGGTGGGCGGCGATGCCGCAGCCGGTGGCGGTGATCCCGCAGGCGATCAGGGAGCGCAGCGCGGGGGCGGAGGCGTCGATGGCCCACGCCCCCGCTCCGGCCGCCGCTGCGGCGAGAGCGGACCAGGGGCCGGCCGTGAGTGCCCCCACGGCGAGAGCGGCGGGCGCGTACTGGATGAACTGTGCTCGGGTCGGCCCCATGGTCCTTCTCTCCTTACTGCTGGGCGTAGAAGGCGGCTTCGGCCATCTCGACCGGGGACGTGTCCACGGCATCCGCGATGCCGCCGTGGTCGGACTCCGTGGTGGTCTTCGCGTCATCGGCAGCCGCGGCCGCAGTGTCCGCCGCGGCCGTGTAGGCGCCGGCCGCGTCCTTGGCGCCGGTCATGGTCAGGGCCGCGTCGGCGAACTCGGCGGTGGTGGCGTCGTCCACGGCCAGCGCCTTCATCGTCTCGGAGGCGTCCTGCATCTGCTCCGCCGTCTCATCGACGTCGGAGGCGAGCTTGGTGACCGTGTCGGCGTGGACGTGGACCTGGTGGGTGAGCCAGGCCAACTTGGTGCACAGGGCCGCGTACGTGGCGGCGTCCTTGAGGTTCTCTGTGGCAGACATGCAGGCCTCTCCTCGACTATCGGGCGTTGTAGAAGTCGCGTTCGGCGGGCTTGGTCAGCGGGGAGTCCGCAACCGCCCGGAAGATCTGGCCGTGACGTACCTCGGCGTTCGCGGACGCGGTCCGGCAAGCTTCCTCGCCGCCCTGGATCTGGTCGTGCAGCTTCTGTGCGGCGGCGGCCTGGAGGTCGAGCTGCTCCTTGAGGTGCTCGCACTTGCCGATCAGGTTGTCGCCGACGCCCTTCTCCGTGATGTCGGCGATCAGGACGTCACAGTCCGCGGCGAGCTGGACGGACTCGTCGACGAGTTCCAAGCAGGTGTCGGTGCTGGACTGGCACAGGGTGGCGGCGCCTTCGGCGAGGTCGATGACCTGTGTCAGGGTCATGACCTCACCACCGCTGTAGGTGCGGGACTTGCCGGCGGCCGTGGTGACGTGGACGCCGTTGGCGTCCACGGTCGCGGTGTGCGGAACGGGCGGGTTGGGCTGCATCGCGGGGTCCTTCCTGAGGTGATCCGGGAGGGGGACGGTGCGGGGCTGCGGGATCGTGCCCGGCGGCGGGATCGTCGGCCCCGCCGGAGGCGCGGCCGCAGGCGGAGCGGGCGGCGGCGTCGGGGGCGTGGTCGGCTTCGGCGGCACCGTGGGCTTCGGCGGCACAGTGGTCCCCGCAGCGGGTGCCGAGGGCCCCGACGGAGGCTGAGCGGAAGGCGAACCGGAAGGCTTAACGCCCGGCTTCTTCAGGTAGGCAGACCGCCACCCATCCCGAAGACCCCCGGCCCAATGTGCACCCGCCAGAAGCCCGTAATGCGTTTTCGCTGCGGCGTTGTAGGCGGCGTTCCGGAAGGTGTCCGGCGCCCTGGCCGGCGACCACTTGGCTTTCGGATTCGGCGGGGGCTTCTTGATTCCCGCCATCTCGTATTTGCCGTGGGTGTTGTCGACGCCAACGAGGTAGGTGATGGCGAGGAGAACGAGGAGTTCCACGACCCTCCTTCAGTGACACTGTGTAGTTGGAGGCGGTTACCGGTTACCGGTTACAGGCCCTACGGACGCCGTTCGGGCCCCCAGGGCGGTCAGAACCGGGCGTCTGCGGGCTGTAACCGGTAACCAGGAACCGTGCAGGAGATCGCCTAGCGTGACGTTCCGATGTTGTTGACCGTGGTGTTCGCCGTGTTGAAGACCGATTCGAGAGTGCCGCGGATCTCGGTGCTGAACGGCGTGTAGGGCAGGAAGATGCCGGAGACGATCAGCATCAGGCAGATCGCCATCTGCTTTCCCTTGGTCTTCTTGAAGGTGAAGAACAGGGCCCAGATGAACAGGGCCAGGGCGAAGAACTGGAGCGTCATTTCAGGCACCCTTCTCGAAGATGAATCCCTTGTCGTTCGCGGAGACGACCGCACCGGAACCGGAGGGCGCGGAGAGCTTCTTGTAGGCGAAAAGGCCACCGCCGCCGACGAGCGCCACCCACAGCCAGGGGCTGGAGGTGAGGGAGCCGCCGGCCCCGGTGGACTCCTCCTTGGCCCTGGGGGCCGAAGCACCGCCGAGGGTCGGGGCGGCGCAGGAGGGGATCTTCGAGACCTCCCAGGAGGCGGCCTTGGCCACCGCCGCCGCGCGGACCTTCATGCACTCCAGGTAGACGGCCAGCTCCCGCTCGTAGAGGGTCTTGGCCGCCGCTTCCTCGGTCTGCGCCCGCTCCTTGTCCACCTGTGCCTCAACCAGGGTGTTCGCGGCCTTCTCCTTGGCCCGCGCACGGTCCTGGGCTGCCTGCTCGCCCTGCATGCTGGTGACGGCCACGACCGTTCCGCACACCGCGAGGACGGCGATGGTGCCGCACACGGCGAGCGCGGCGGTGTTGCGGCGGACCCCGCCGAGCTTGCCGATCGTGGCGGAGAACTTGGATGACGTGCTGGGCTTCTCGGGGGCTTCGGTGTTCAGGCGGGTGAACTCCTCGTCCCAGTCGATACCGGACATGGCTGTTCCCTCCTTCCAGGGCTTGGGCCGCGCAGGGGTCAGAGCTGGTTGGGCTCCAGGCTGAAGAAGATCGTGTTGGCGGAGGCCATCTGCGGCTGCTGGGCGACGAGGTGCTCCTTGAGGGCGACGAACACGTCGTGGCGGGTGGCGCCGGCGGGCGGGGTCCACGTGCCGTACTGCGTGGTCATCTCGCGCCCGGGCAGTTCCAGGGTCAGCACCCAGGCGTGGGAGCCCTGAGAGGTGGCCTGGGTGGTGGTGGAGGTGGCGGTCTGGGAGGTCACTGGAACTCCTTGAAAAGTCGGTGTGTTCAGGCGGTGGGGCGCGGGGTGTCCGCGCAGGGGACGCACATGCCGAGGGAGGCCGGGATCACGTATCCAGCGTCCCGGCGGCAGGCCGGGCACCAGCGGCGGGCCGCGTTGGCCTTCGCGAGGGCCACGGCCCGGCGGGCGGTCATCGGCCGCACCGGCCGGGCCAGGTCGATCCGGTACAGATAGGCGACCAGCGGGCCGCGCCGGCGGCGGGGCCGCTCGACCTGGGCGGCGACGTCCTGTCCGCCGGGGCGCAGGCCGATGGCTCGGAGCTGTCGGCGGGTAGCGAGCCCGTCGGGGGCCAGGCGCCACCGGTAGACGGTGGTCACCGGGGGCTCTCTTCCTGGGCCATGAGGGTGGCCCAGGCACTGCGGATGCGGGCTTCGCCGCCGGTGAATCCAGACTCGCGAAACGCGGCGGCGGTCTGCCGGTAGGACAGCGGCGGATCCGCGGAGTACCGCAGATGGCGCAGGACGACGACGATCTGTTCGTCGGTCAGCGGCTCCCCGATCAGCGGGATGGAAACACCAGCGATGGCGGCAAGCTGGTCGAGCGTCACGGGCGTGACGGCGGGTGTGACGCCCTCCCCGTCCAGGCCGGTCAGCGAGTCGTTGACCTGCGTGTCTTCCCCGTCACACCCTCCCGTGACGGCCCCCTCCCCAGCACCCGGTTCGGGTGCCGGGGGGAGGGCGGGAGTCACGGCCGCCGTGACGGCGTCACGGTCACCTGTGACGGGGGCGGTGGGGGGTGTGACGGTGATCGCGAACATGTCGCCGAGGGCGACATCCGCGCCGGTGGTGATCCGCTCCCGCTGGACATCCAGCAGCCGCGCCCCGAGCGTGGTGTCGGCGGTGCCGACCTTGCGGGCCAGGCGCCACGACGCCCGGTCCGAGCGCTTGCGGATCTTCTTGTCGGGGTGGTTCGCGGCGCGGGCCCGGTGATAGGCCAGGGCCTGGACCACGCTCGCCGCCCGCGCTTCAGCCTCAGCGTCCCGGCCGTCGACATGCACCACGATCCGCCGGGCCAAGAACGCCATGCCCTCGGCCGACACCGACATGCCCAGGGGAGTGATCGCGTAGATCACGGTGCGGGGCCCGTCCGGGGCGGCGACGGCGGACATCGCTGATGCGGCGGCCGGCAGGGCCCACAATCCGGCGCGGACCACGGCCGGGGAGGACTGCCCCAGCATGGTCAACCCCAGCAACACCAGCGCCAGGACCGCGGTGGCGCCTTCACCCGCGGCGACCGCGCCGAGGGCGGTACCGGAGTTGTAGGCGCCCTTGATGTTGGAGTAGGTGCCGTAGCCGCCGGCCGCGCCCGTAGCGAGCATCGGGGCGAACGCGAGACCGAGGACAGCCCTCTGGGCTCCCGTCAGCGGGCGGCCGCTCACCACTCGCCCCCGTCCTTCTCGGCCTTGAACAGGGCGTAGGTGACGGGGTCCTCGGCGGCCTGGACGCGGATCGCGTCCGCAGCGAGCTGCGGGTCCCGGCTGACGACACGGTTCGTTGCGATGACGATCCGCACGGCCAGGGCCCGGCGTGCCAGCAGCCGGTAGTAGAGCCGCTCGTCCGCCTTCGCGATCGAGGGCAGCGGCACGTTGAGGGCTTCCACGATCGCGTCCAGCAGGTCGGCGTGAGCCGCTTCGGTGCACTCATTCATGCCGCGTCCCCCGAGACCTGCGTACCGGCGGCGCGGTTGGCCGCGTCCCGCCGGGCGGCCAGCACCCGGTGGTGGGCCCGGCGGATCCGGCGGCCGTCGAACTCCGACGCCGGCCGGTCCAGCAGGACGATCAGCGCGTCCAGCAACTCAACCTCGGCCAGGACCAGCGGCATCTCGGCCTCAATCGCGTTCAGCTCCGCGTCCGACGGCTCCAGACCGTCAGACCACGGCGTAACAACGTCCTGAAGTGCAGCGATGGACTTCATGGGTCTTGCTCCTTCGACAGAGGAACGGGACTCAGCAGCCCTCGGCGCGGGAACGCCGAGGGCTGCACTGCATTGCGGATGGAGCGGATGTACTCGGCTCCCTGCAACCCCGCCCGTGCCAGCGCCGAGGCGCCGCACGGGCGGAGGAGGCAACCGGCCGCAGCCCGGAGGCCGCGGCGGTAGATCGTTAGATGTCTCTTTCGGGGACGGACTGCCGGTTAGGAACAGCCCGCAATCCCCGTGGTAGGCAGAGACCTGCCGTCCGGACTGACAAGGGATCGGCCGCCTCTCGGCGGACGACTGTCCGGCACCCCTCCCCCCGTCCAGCGCGGGGCTCCTGGTCGTAACTCCTACAGTCAACTACTCATGTGCAGGAGTTACGAGTAAGAGAGTGCTGCACTCCTGTAGAGGAGTCAACCTGCAAGGCTGCTGGTCGCCTTACTGGCTGGCTCAAACGTGGCGGTTCGTCAGTCTGCGGCAGGGATGCGGTACTCCAGAACGAACTGGTCAGCGCTCATAAGGGTGTCGCAGACCTCCACCACTCGACCTGACTCAATTTGAGCATCCCGAGTGAGGTGGATGACCGGTGCGCCTGGGCTCAAACTCAGAGCGGACTGCTCCTCCTTGCTGGCAAGGCGGACGCGCACCGTCTCTCGGAACTCCACCAAGAGATCACCCCGCTCTTCGAGGCGGGCGTAGATGCCTCCCGGCCCCGGGTTCTCCTCCCTGAGCTGCGGGATGCTCTCGGCCAGGTCCCAGGGCAGATACGACGTCGCCTCTTCCGTGGGGATGCCGTCGCTGTAGTAGAGGCGGCGACGTGCGAGGACCTTAGTGCCGGCTGGCAGCCCAAGGCGGCTTGCCACCTCGGCGGGGGCATCGGTCTGTCCGACGAAGAGCACCCGGACGCTCGGCTTCGCCCCGGCCTGCTCAGCCTCCGCCAGGTAAGCGGCCTTACCTGCCTTCCTGTGCGACCGACGGAAGCGGTCACTGGACTTCCGCTGCACCGGCGGGGCCTTCCGGACGAACGAGCCCCGCCCGTGGTGCGTATCGACCAGACCGCGAACCCGCAGCTCAGTCATGGCCTTACGGACGGTTCCCTGTGCGACCGAGTAACGATCCATGAGTTCGGACTCGCTCGGCACCTTCGCCCCGGGGCGGAGCGTTGCCTGAGGATCCCCGAGGGCTTCCTGAATCTGCTGGCTGAGGTCGTCCGCGATCTGGAGGTAGCGGGGGCGACCTGCGTCACGTGCTGTCGAGAGAGGCATACGCTGCTGATTCTCCTAGACTCATGTATATGACTAACGCTACCGCCGAGAGGCCGTTGCACTCCGTCTCGGTCGCCGGAATCGTCATCCGGGACGACGGACGTGTGCTCGTGATCCGGCGCGCCGACAACGGGGCTTGGGAGCCGCCGGGCGGCATCCTCGAACGGGACGAGCGACCCGAGGAAGGTGTGCTGCGGGAAGTCGCCGAAGAGACCGGGATCGCCGTCGAGGTGGAGCGGCTCACCGGGGTCTACAAGAACCTCACCCTTGGCGTGATCGCTCTGGTCTTCCGGTGCCGACCTATCGGTGGGGAGGAGCAGCTGTCCGACGAATCGACGGCGGTCCGCTGGCTCACCCCCAGCGAGGTAGAGCAGTCGATGGAGGAAGTCTTCGCCGTACGCGTGACAGACGCCTTGGATGGCACGGTGCCGCACGTGCGGTCACACGACGGGGTTCGACTGCTCGCGGCCTGACGACGACGGATGACATGCCGAATGATCAGGGCGTGTGACCCTTCCTCCCTGGGTGAGGGATCGGGGCGAAACTTGCTTCCACCCGAATGTTCCCCTTATCAGCAACCTGAGACTTCAGAAAAACTTGCTTGGATACAGAACTTGCCTGAATCAGTACAGTGCGATTCTGAGCAACTTTTTCTGTGGTGCTGAGATCTTCTAGCGAGGGATGTGGCAGGAGTGGAACGACCTGATCCGGCGGGTGACGTGCTTGCCCAGGGCATGGAGGCGCTGCGTGCGCTGCTGGGAGAGGGATGGGCGGTGAGGGAAGAACCGGGGCAGGAGTCTGAAGGGCTCGGCACCCTCTTCAGCCTGGCGCCGGTGGGTGACGGCATCATTGCCCAGCTCCTCGTGGAGGACTGGCCCGCATTGACGCCACGTGAGGTCGAGAAGGTGCTGGGACCCAAGGCGCACCTGCTGCGCCACCTCAGGCACCACACGAATCTGATGGTGGTTGCGCCCTGGCTCTCGGCAAAGACCCAGCAACTCCTGACCATGAACGGCATCGGCTACCTGGACCTGACAGGCAACGTCGGACTGCGGATCTCGCGGCCTGCTGTCTTCATCCACACCGTCGGCGCTGTCCGCTCACCTCACCCAACGAGCCAGACGAACAAGGGCAGAGCAACTCTCGCGGGGCCCAAAGCCGGCCGCCTGGTCCGCCTGCTGACCGACGTCCGCCCGCCGTATCGCGCCGGGGAAATCGCTGAAGCGGCCTCCCTCAGCCTGCCGTACGTCTCCAGACTGCTGGACACTCTGGAGGAACAGCTACTGATCCAACGGAACGGGCGGGTCATCGGAGACGTCGACTGGCCCGGCTTGCTGCGGGCGCGCGCTGCCGAGACCAGTCTCCTGCGCCCGGACGCCTACTTCGGGATGGTGGCGACCAACGGCATCGAGTCAGTGCTCACCAGCCTTTCCGCACTACCGGCCGAGGAGTGGGACGGCCTGGCCGTGACTGGATCCATTGCGGCGCGCCAGGTTTCTCCCCTGACTGCAGGTGGGCAGCTGATGGTGTACGTAGCCAACCGGCTGGCCATCGATGAGGACCTAGAGGACGCCCTGGGCTTGCTGCCAGCGCAGGAATACGCCGATGTCATCCTGCTGCGCCCAAGCGATGATGTGGTCTTCGAGCGCCTCCGGCAGGTCGGAGGTCGACAGGAAGTCTCCTTGAGCCAACTCGCACTGGACTGTCTCTCGGGTCCCGGACGCCTGCCCGCCGAGGGTGAAGCAGTGATCAAGGAGATGCTGCTCCAGGAGAAGACATGGCGCGTATCCAATATTTCGGACCTGCGACAAAGGCCCCTGCCCTAGCATCGAGGTCCTGAACGGCACCATGAACGCGAGGCACAGTGGCACAGGTTCCCGAGGGCATCGACCCGCAGCAGCTGACGGTCGTTGCCCGCCGCGTTCTCCTCGATGGTCTGACCGCCCTTCAGGAGCACCTGCCCGCCCTGACCATCGTGGGCGCCCAGGCCGTCTACCTCCGCACCCCTGACGCGGCCATCAAGAACGCTCCCTTCACCTCCGACGGTGACCTCAGCATCGACCCCCTGCTACTCGGCAGCGATCCGCTCCTGGACGAGGCGCTTGCTGGGGCAGGTTTTTCCCTAAGGAACCAGAACCAGCCCGGGCTGTGGGAACGACCGGAGAGGATCGAAGGAAAGATCGTTCCCGTCGAGCTCGACCTGCTCATTCCAAGGCAGCAGGCTCCGAAGACCGGTAAGCGCAGTGCCACCGTTCCTCCGCACGGCAAGATGTCGGCCCGGTGGATCGACGGGCTCGAAGCGGCATCTGTCGACCGCTCTCCGATGGTGGTCGGTAGCCTGGAGGCCAGCGACACCCGCCGGATCACGGTCCACGTGGCGGGGCCTGCGGCGTTGTTGGTGGCGAAGGCCTACAAGATCAGCGACAGGCTCGCCGACTCCGAATCCAAGCCGCACCGTCTGGCAGATAAGGACGCCGGCGACGTCCTGCGCATCATGATGACCACTTCAGCACGCGAAGTGGCCGCGTCCTTCGCTGTGCTGGTAGAGGACTCCCGTGTCGGAGAGGTCGCGGTCCAGGGTCTGGCCAAGCTCAGGGAACTCTTCGGAGCACCGGCCACGCCGGGTGTCCAGATGGCCGTGAATGCTCTTCGCGGCGACGTGCCCGAGGAACGGATTCGCACGGTCGCCCCTGCCTTCACCCGACGCCTGACAGGACCGGGACGGCCTCTCGCATACCGCGCGCTGGAGCTCTAGCAGCGCGATCCGCCGGAGTTGTGCCGAGAGATGCCTGATGCGGTATCGGCGCTGGGAGAATCCTGGGAGAAATTCTTGAGAGGAAGACTCCTGGGAGCCTCCCGAAGCCAACGCTATCCGAGGCTCTGACCTGCAGATTCCTTGGAAAGGGAGTGTGGGCGTACGACTCGAACCTCATTCGGGACGAAGAGGTCGTGGGTTCAAATCCCGCCACCCCGACTTCGTAAGACCAGGTCAGAGACCATCTACTAAATTAGTAGATGGTCTCTTCTGCGTCTGGGTGACCAACTGAGTGGCTACTGGTTCGGAGCGGCGCCGAAGGTGCCGCCCATGGCCTTCGCCCTGGTCTCCCCCTTCGGGAAGACATGGTCCCGGGTGAGCCCCTGCATCTCCTCCATCCGGGTCGGCCTGAAGGGTGTGGACCCGGCCTAAGACGGGCCGGGCACGGGGGAGGGCGGCAGTCCCGAAGTGTGGAGCACCGGCCATCTGGCCCTGCCGCGCGGCGGGCTTCCCGCAGAAGGGGTGCAAGCGGCCGCGAGTTCGCACCTAGTTGGTGCGGTAAAAAAGTGTCCAGGGAGGCCTGCGCATCGTCGCGCCCGCCGACCGGGAAGCAGTGGGGGTTCTGAAGCACGAGATAGCTGTACAGGAGAAGCGGTTCCCGACCCGCGCTCCCACCCTCGGCGGTGTCCTTCGCTGCAGCCTCCATGAATGCGCTGCGGCTCTCGGCGGCCACTCTTTTGGCCCCTGCGCAGTCCGGGGAGTCGCAGGAAGCCCGGCCCGCCAGGCACGCGGTCACGGCAATGGCGGTGCCGCCAGCGCGCCGGTGCGTGTGGATGTCTCCGCCATGGCGGGATCGTAGGGGCGTGGCAGGCGACTGATGGTTGAACCTTCGATCGTCACGGTTTGGGTATTACCGCACGCGAGCAGTCACGCCCCCATACGGTGACCGGATTCACACCAGTCACCGTGGGGGTTTCCATGTCTCAGCAATTCCCGCCGCCTGGCCAGCCGCAGCCGGGGTACGGCTACCCACCCCCGCCTCCGAAGAAGTCCAACACGGGGAAGATCATCGGCTTCTCGTGTCTGGGCATCGTGGGGTTCGTCGTGCTCCTCGGCATCATCGGGGCGGTCCTCGGGGGCACGAGCAGCGACAAGGCGGCGAAGGAGTCCACGCCGTCGACCGCTGCGACGTCCGCGCCGGCGAAGGCACCCGAAACCAAGCCGTCCTCTGCTGCGCCGGGGAAGAAGGCTGCAGTCGACGTCGTCGCGAAGAAGGCGGAGTTCAAAAAGAGCATCATCGCGCAGGGCGAGGACTACACCAGCGTGTCCGTCACGATCACGAACAACGGCAGCAAGCCGATCAACGTGAACCCGCTCTACTTTGCGATCACCGACGCGAACGGCACCAAGCACGCGGCGGAACTCGGGGCCGACGAGAACCAGATCGCCACAATGGAACTGGCCCCGGGCGAGAACATGACCGGTGCGATCACCGGCAAGGGTGCGTTCACTGCGAAGACAGTGACGTACACAGACGGACTGATCGGCAAGGTGGTTCGCGCCGACGTGTCCTGATGCCCGTGGCTCTGCCCTACCTCCTGCGTCTGGGGGGGGGTAGGGCATTTTGCAATCAGGTCGCGACGCTCTCGCGTCCGGTCCACGGCTCCGCTGCAGGTGCACGATGCCAGCGAGCCCGCCGTCACATGTCCCAGCTCTCCGGGACGTCCGGACCAGATCGTCTGGATCGAGGACGTCGGCTCGTTCGACTACGTCCGCGAGGTCCGGGTGGACGACGCCGGCACTCGCCGCAGGTGCGTCTCTCGCCATGGGTAATTGCCTGAGTGACGGCCGAGGGACACGGGCCCGGACGTTCACGGTCTTCCGCCAAGGGAAAGGTCATCCGGTCCGTTCCCGATCCACTCGTCTCCGGCCGTGAGACGGTCCGGTCCCGGTGGTTCCCGAGCTCATGGCATGGGCCTTCGGCCCAGGGGGTCACGCAGCTTGTGGATCTCCGGGCGCACCTTGTCCACGAGGCCGTCCCTCAGCAGGGAGTTGAAGGCCCTCCGAGCGGCCAGCGCTTGCTCCTCGACCTCCATACCGCGCCGCAACTGATGCACGTAGGTCTGCCGCACCTGGTGTTCGGCCGATTGCGCTCTCCGTTTCGTCCTCCCCCACGGACACGCAGAGGCGTCGGTCAGCCTCGTCGCGGCCTTCTCGGTCTCCGTCTCATTCAGCTTCGTCCACGACGGTTCCGGCAAGCCCCGGAACGGGGCGCCGGGGCGCCACTGGCGGGCCACCGGGGGGACACCGGGGGTGGGGATGCTGTTCGGCAGTAGGTGACCGCTGACGCCGAGCGGAGGTGAATCAGATGAAGGTTTACGTCAAGCCGGAGGCCAAGAAGGTCGACCAGGGCACCATCGTCGCCGCTGTCCGCTAGCAGCGACCCCCATGCCACGCCTCCCGCTCGGGGGGCGTGGCATGTCCGCTCCAGTCACCAGCCAAAGGGGAATCGGAAGGCTTATGTGCGGAATTGCTGGATTCGCCCACACGGACGGAAGCGCTCTCGCCGGGTCCGCCGATGCGATTCTCCGGGACATGGCCCATGCGCTGCGGCCTCGCGGGCCGGATGACATGCAGTTCCACCACACCGGGCCGGCGTGCATGTCGTTCACGCGGCTCGCGCTGATCGACCCCGAGGGCGGGCGGCAGCCGTTCATCAGCGAGGACGGGAACGTCATCCTCGCCGCGAACGGGGAGATCTACAACTACCGGGAGTTGAGGAAGGGATTCGAGGGGCGGGTCCGCTTTCGCAGCGAGTCCGACTGCGAAGTGCTGCTTCATCTCTACCTGGAGAAGGGGCTCTCCTTCCTCGACGACGTGCGGGGGATGTTCGGCATCGCCGTCATCGATCTGCGCGAGCAGCGGCTGCTGCTCGCCCGCGACCGGCTCGGCATCAAGCCGCTGTTCATCCACCGCAACCGCGACTCCGTGCTCTTCGGCTCCGAGGTCAAAGCGCTCTTCGCGCACCCCGACTGCCCGCGTGAGCTGGACTGGGCGCGGGCCCTCGCCGACCAGGGGCTCAGCTCCGCGCCCGTGATGAGCCACGACGAGGCCATGACCTGGTTCGTCGGCGTCGATCAGGTTCCCGCCGGGGCCATCGTCGACATCGGCCTGCGCGGTGGGGAGACCCGCGTGCACCGGTACTGGGAGCTGCCCACACCGGCCGACGCCGGCGGGCTGCCCGAGAGCTTCTTCGTGCGGAGCATGGGCGATCTGCTCGCCTCCTCCGTACGGGAGTGCCTGATCGCCGACGCCGAGATCGGGGTCTTCCTCAGCGGGGGCCTGGACTCCGCCGCCATCACCTCGCTCGCCGCCCACACCGGACTGCACACCTTCTCCGCGCTGACCGGCGCCACCGTCGTCAACAAGGACGCGCAGTACGCCCGCGAGACCGCCGACCTGCTGGGACTGCCCAACCACCAGGTCGCCTTCGGGGCCGACCGGATCCCCTCCCCCGACGAGTGGCGGCGGCTGCTCTGGCTGATGGAGACGCCGCTGTGCGGCCCCGAGCAGTTCTACAAGAGCGAGATGTACCGCTTCGCGCGCGCCGCGCGCCCCGAGCTCAAGGCGATCCTGCTCGGCTCCGGCGCCGACGAGTTCAGCGGCGGCTACAGCGTCGCCCTCTCCGGCGGCGGCGACTGGGAGGACTTCGAGGGCAACCTGCGCACCATGGCCCGCCGCAAGGCCCTCGGCTCGCAGTCCGCCCTCTCCGTCTGGTGGGAGGGCACCGACCTGCCGCTGCTCAGCGACGACGCCGTCGGCGCGTACGCCCCCGGCGCGGTGGACGACCCGTACGGCTCCTACCTGGCCTGGAAGTTCCGGGACATGCAGCAGTACAACTTCTGGGTCGAGGACCGCACCGCCTCCGGCAACGGCGTCGAGGCCCGCGTCCCCTTCCTCGACCACCGCATCATCGAGCTGCTCGCGACTGTGCCGCGCGCCTACCGCAAGAGGCTGTTCTGGGACAAGCAGGTGATCCGCGAGGCGGTACGGGACATCATGCCCGCCGAGGTGATCAGCCGGCCCAAGCTGGCCTTCTACGAGGGCGAGGGCGTGCGCCACACGCACCGCACCTTCACCCGCATGCTCGCGCAGAACGGCGACGAGCTCGTCGAGCAGGCCCTCTCCTCCCCGCGCGCCGCCCAGTACCTCGACGGCGCGAACATGCACCGCGCCCTGCGCCGCCTGGAGCGGGACCAAGGCTCCGGGCACGTCGAACTGCTCCTGCGCGTGGTCAACCTGGGCATCCTCGACCTGATGGCCGTCGACGTCCCGGGCAGCCGCGCCCCGAACGGGCCGGCCCCGTACGAACTGCGCGTCACGGACTTCGAGGGCCCCGAGGTCCAGGAGCTCTTCCCACGGCAACTGATCGAGGAGACCTCGGTGTTCCGCCTCGCCGAGGGCGTCCTCGTGCTCGACGACGTGCAGGGTGCGAACACCTCGTACGTCGTGGTCGACGGCGGCATCCGCTTCGTCATCGACCACCTCACCCACGCGGACTGGCTGCGGCTGCTGCGTGGATTCGACGGGCGCCGGCCGCTGTCGGAGGCGCTCGCCGCCACCGGCTGCGCACTCGACGCGATGCGGCCGCTGCTGGACGGATCGCTCGAAGCCGGCCTCCTGGAGTCCGTCGACGCCCCCTGAAAAGTAATCACGAGTGAGGTCATCCGATGACAGCCCATCTCTACTGGGACGAGGTCTGGCGCACCGACAGCGGGCGCACAGGCGACTGGTCGCGGCCGCACCCGTGGGTCGTGGACGAGGCCGCGCGACTGCGCAAGCTCGGCGCGCAGGACGTACTGGACCTCGGCTGCGGCGTGGGCCGGCACGCCCTCTGGTTCGCGGAGGCCGGGTTCACCAGCTCCGGCACCGACGCCAGCGAGGCCGCGATACGCGCGGCCCGCGAGGAGAGCGAAAGGCGCGGGGTGCGGGTCGCCCTCGACATCGGCGACTTCGGCCGGCTCCCGTACGCGGACGACAGCTTCGACTACGTCCTCGCCTTCAACGTGGTCTACCACAACGACGAGGCCGGGCTCGGCCGCGTGCTCGACGAGGTCCGGCGCGTCCTGCGCCCCGGCGGCGTCTACCAGTCCACGATGCTCTCCAAGCGCAACGGCGAGTACGGGCGCGGCACCGAGGTGAGCCCCAACACCTTCCGCCAGCCCGGGGCAGCCGACGACAAGGTGCACCCGCACCTGTACGTGGACGCCACCGACCTGCTGCGCCTGCACCCCGGGTTCCGTCTGCTCGGCGCCACCGACGCCGAGCACGCCGCGCCCGGCTCCTTCCACTGGCACTGCGTGTTCGAGTCGGCGGGGGAGGACGTGGCGGGTACGCACCACGGCCGTTTCGCGCAGAGGGCCGGGGAATAGTGTCGAAGGCGACGCGACTGCGCGAACTGCTGGAGCGCAGGGCACTGGCCCGGATCGTCGGATCCCGGGACGCGCTGACCGCCCTGCTCGTCGAGGAGGCCGGGTTCGACGGCCTGTGGGCTTCGAGCTTCGAGATCTCCGCCTCCCGGGCCCTGCCCGACCTCGGCCTGCTGACCATGTCCGAGCTGCTCGAAGCCTGCTCGCACGTGAACCAGGCGACCGGGCTGCCGCTGCTGGCGGACTGCGACACCGGCTTCGGCGGCAACATCAACGTCGTCCGTACGGTCCGCCAGTTCGAGGCGGCCGATATCGGCGGCATCTGCCTGGAGGACAAGGTGTTCCCCAAGCGGAACAGCTTCCTCGGCGGCGGCCAGAACCTGGAGGACGCGGGCGAGTTCGCCGGCCGGATCCAGGCCGCCGTACGGGCCCGGACCACCGCCGACTTCACCGTCATCGCCCGCGTCGAGGCGCTCATCGCCGGGGCCGGGCTCGCCGAGGCGCTGCGCCGCGCGCACCTGTACGCGGACGCCGGGGCCGACGCGATACTCATGCACTCCAAGAAGTCCACGCCGATCGAGATCCTGGAGTTCCTCCAGGCCTGGCAGGCCCGCACGCCCGTGGTCGTCGTACCGACCACCTATCCGCACTGGGACCTCGCCGAGGCCGAGGCGGCAGGCGTCTCGATGGTGATCTACGCGAACCACGCGCTGCGCGCCTCGGTCTCCGCGATGCGCGACGTCCTCGGCGAGATCCGGCTCCAGGGCGGCACCGGCGGGGTCGAGGACACCATCGCCCCGATGAAGGAGCTGTTCGGCCTCACGCAGGTGAACCGGTGGGAGGAGTGGAGCGCATGATCAGCGCCGAGTTCTTCTGCGCGGAGCTGGACCGCCGCGGGTACGGGTTCTTCAGCGGGGTGCCGTGCTCCTTCCTCAAGGGCCCGTTCGCGGTGCTGGAACAGCGGGAGAGCTACGTACCGGCGCCCAACGAGGGCATCGCGCTCTCCATGGCCGCCGGCGCCGAGCTGGGCGGGACCCGGGCCGTGGTGCTGGCCCAGAACTCGGGGCTCGGCAACCTCCTCGACCCGCTGACCTCGCTCACCATGGCGTACGGGATCCCGCTGCTGCTCTTCGTCAGCCTGCGCGGCTGGCCCCGCGCCGAGGACGACGAACCGCACCACGCGGCCATGGGCGCCGGGACCATCGGCGTACTGGAGGCCCTCGGAGTCGCCCACGGCATCCTCGATCCCACCGAGGAGAGCCTGGGCGGACTCCTCGACCGGGCGGAGGCGGCCCGGCGCGAGAACCGTTCCTTCGTCGTCCTCGTACCCGCGAAGACCGTCGGCGCCCACCCGGCGGCGGCGCCCGCCCCGGACGCGCGGATGGACCGCCGCGACGCGGTGTCCTTCATCGCCGGGCACCTCGGCGACGCGCTGGTCTACAGCACCACCGGCATGATCAGCCGGGAGCTGTTCGGTGTCGTCGACGACCCGCGCAACTTCTACATGCAGGGGTCTATGGGGCATGCCATCGGCCTGGGCCTCGGCACCGCGCTGAACCGCCCCGACCAGGACGTCGTGGTCATCGACGGCGACGGGGCCGCGGTCATGCACCTCGGCGGGCTCGCGCTCGTCGGCGAGCGGCAACCGCCGAACCTGACCCACTTCGTGCTCGACAACGGCGCGTACGACTCCACCGGCGGCCAGCGCACCCGCACCACGGCCGTGCGCTGGGACGAGTTGGCCCTCGCGGCCGGCTACCGCACGGGCGCGGTCTGCCGTACGCCCGAGGAAGTCACCGCCCATCTGGGGGAGATCAAGGGGCGGCCCGGCCCGCATCTGGTGGCGCTGCACATCGGCAGGGGTGGGCCCACGCCCCCGCGGGTAACTTCGGCGCACACCAACGCCGAGGTCAGGGCCCGTTTCCAGGCCGCGGCGACCCGAGCCCGGAAGGAAGACCTGCCGTGACGACCACCGTCATCGCCCATGTCAGCGATCTGCACCTGGACCTCTCGGAGCGCGCCACGCAGCGCGCGCTGACGGTCATGAACCACCTGCGCGACATGCCCGGCCCCATCGACGCCGTCCTCGTCACCGGTGACATCGCCGACCACGCGACGGCGGACGAGTACGCGCAGGCCCGCAAGCTGTTCGACCTGCCGTACCCGGTGCTGGTGCTGCCCGGCAACCACGACCGGCGGGGCCCGTTCCGCGTGGGGCTGCTCGACGCCCCGCGCGAGGACCAGGAGCTGAACCAGGTCGTCCGCACGCCCGGAGCCGTCTTCCTGCTGTGCGATTCGACGATCCCGGGCAGCGACGAGGGCCTGCTCGGCGACCCGACCCTGCGGTGGCTGGACGAGACGCTGACCGCCGCGGGCGGGGAGCTGCCCGTCTTCGTCTGCTTCCACCACCCGCCGGTCGACCTGCACACCCCGTACGTGGACCGGGTCCGGCAGTTCGGCGAGGAGCGCCTCGCCGCGGTGCTGGAACGGCATCCGCAGGTCGTGGCCCTGCTGTGCGGTCACGCGCACGTCGCCGCGGCCACGACGTTCGCGGGGCGTCCGCTGCTCGTGGCGCCCGGGGTGGCCTCGACCGTCCCGCTGCCCTTCGAGGGGCGGCCCGCCGTGGACTACGAGCTGGCCCCGGCGCTGGCCTTCCACGTACTCGACGACCGGCGGCGGCTGGTCACGCACTACCGGGCCCTCGGGCAGCCGCGTCCCGAGCGCTGAAGCCACCGGGAGCCACCGCGAGCCACCGATTGCCACCGATTGCCACGAGAGGTGCTGGGAGAAGGCCATGAGAAGAGTCCTGATCGCCAACCGCGGTGCGATCGCGGCCCGGGCCGTCGACACCTTCCGCACGCTGGGCTGGTCGCCGATCGCCGTCGTCGCCTCATCGGACCCCCAGCGCCTCCACGCGCTCGCCGCGGACGGGTGCGAGTACCTCGAAGGCGACGGGCTCGCACAGACGTACGACCACGCGGGCCGGATCGTCGAGGCGGCCCGGCGCTGCGGCGCCGACGCCGTCTACCCGGGCTACGGGGCGCTGGCCGAGGACCCGGAGCTGCCCGAGCGGCTGGCCGCGGCGGGCATCGCCTTCGTCGGGCCGACGGCTCAGGTGCTCGCGGCGGCCCGCGACAAGGACCACGCGGTCGCCACCGCCGACCGGCTGGGCCTGCCCGTGCTGCCGCACGCGACCGGGCACGAACGGATCGCCAAGCTGGTCGCGGACATCGGCCTGCCGGTCATCCTCAAGCCGGTCACCGGGTGCGGGGGCCTGGGCGTGCGCATCGTGCGGACGGAGCCGGAGGCGGAGCAGGCGCTCGCGCTGATCGGCGCTGACGAGGGCGGCCAGGGTGATCAGGGCGACGGCTGGTACGCCGAGCGGTACGTGGAGCACGGGGCGGTGGTCGGGGTCACCGTCGCCGTGGACGCGGCCGCAACCGTGCACGCGCTCGGCGAGCGGGAGAGCCTGCTGGTCGACGGCAGCATGAAGCTGCTGGAGGCCTCGCCCGTCCGGGGCGTGGCCCCGGAACTGGTCGAGCGGATGCGTGCGGACACGGCCCGGCTCGTCACCGGGATGGGGTTGCGCGGCGTGGCGACGGTCGAGTTCATCGTCGGCTCGGCATCCGACGGGGGCGCCGGCGGCCGGCGCCACTGGTTCCTCGAGGTCAACGGGCGGCTGCCGCTGGCCTACCGGATGTGTGAGGCGCAGACCGGCCTGGACGTGGTGGCCCTCCAGATGGAGCTGGCCCGGGGCGCACTGCCCGCCCCCGGCAGCATCCGCGTCGACCGGGACGCGCACTGCATGGAGGGCCGCCTGTTCATCGAGCCGGCGGCGGGCGGGGCGCCCGGCCGGATCACCGCCCTGGAGCTGGCGCCCGAGCCGGGGGTGACGTACAACTGCGCGCTGGACGTGCGCAGTCCGGTCGTCCTCGACAACATCGTCACGCAGGTCCTGGCCCTGGGCGGGAACCGCGGGGCGGCGGCCGGGGCGGTGCTGCGGGCCGTCGAGGGCAGCGGGGTGTCGGGGGTCGGAACGTGCGCGGAAGAGATAGCCGTGTGGCTGCGGGGTTCGGGGCTGGTCCCGGAACGCCTCGGCAGCCAGGCCTTGGGAGTCTGATCTGAGATGAACAGCAGCGATCCGTTCTCGACCGTCCGCCACCCCGTCGACCGCGCGCTCGCGACGGCCGTCGCCGAGGGCGGGGAGGAGGACGTACGCGCGGACCGGTACCGGGAGTTCGGGGAGACCCTCGGGGACCACGTACGGCGCCACCTCGACGCCCGGCCCGGCTACTTCGTCCTGAGCGGCCTGGACCACCTGAGCGAGGAACAGGCCCGCCGGTTCACGGTCGCCGTCTCCCGGCTGGCCGGGGAGCTGCTGCCGCAGGACGGCGCGGGAGCGCTGCTGCGGGACGTACGGGACCGGGGGGTGCGGCTCGGCGAGGGCGCGACCGGCCGCTACTCGGACAGCAGGCAGGGCGGCAGCCTGCACACGGACGCGGCGCACCGGCCGGGGCGGCTTCCGGACATTTTCACGCTGTTCTGCGTCCGGCAGGCCTCCAGCGGCGGGGCCCTCGTCACGGTGCACGTCAGCGATCTGCTGGAGATCCTCCGGGGCCACCCCGAGGAGCTGGCGGCGCTGCGGCTGCCGGTCCACTTCGACACCCGGGACGACACGCCGGGGGTGCCGCTCACGACCGAGCGGCCCGTACTGGAGTTCAAGGACGGCCGGGAGCGCATGTACTACCTGCGGGACTACATCGAGATCGGACACCGGCACGCGCACGTGCCGCAGCTGACACCCGAGCAGGTCAAAGCGCTGGACCTGCTGGACTCGCTGCTGGAGCGGCGCGATCTGCAGACGCACGGGCGGCTGGCGCCGGGCGAGATGATCTTCATCGACAACCGGTCGATCGTGCACGGCCGGACCGCGTTCGACGAGGAAGAACCGGTGGACGGCGGGCGGCTGATGCTCCGCACCTGGATCGGACTCCCGGCGCCGGGCGGGTCCGACACCGGAGCGGTCGCCGGAGCCGACACCGACGCCGGGGCCGTCCGGTGACCGGGGTCGTCGCCGAGCTCGAACGGCTCGGCCTGGCCGAGTTCCTGGCCGACTTCCCCGGGGACTCGGTGGACCGCCGCCAGTGGGCCGCCGGCGCCCGCGGCCTCGACGGGGAGCTGCGCGCCCTCGCCGGGTTCCTGCTGCTCGGAGAGCCCGTGGCGGCCGACCGGCTGCCGCCCGCCCTCGCCGGGGCACTTCCGGCCCTGGTCGGGAGCGGGGTCGCGCACCGGCGCGGGGACGAGGTCCGGCTGCTCGACGTCAGCCTGTTCCGCTCCGCCGGGGTGTGGCTGTTCGCGGAACCGCCGAGCCCCTTCCCCGTTCGCCACTACTTCGGCCGGGACTCCGTCGCGCTGGCCCGGCGGACCGGGTTCCGGGCGGGGGCGCGGGTGCTCGACCTGTGCTCCGGGCCGGGGTTCCAGGGGCTGGTGGCCGCCCGCGGCGGCGCCCGGGCCACACTGGTGGAGCTGCTGCCCGAGACCGCCGAAGTGGCCCGGATCAACGCGGAGATCAACGGGGTGGCCGACCGGATCGAGGTCCTCGTGGGCGACCTGTACGAGCCGCTCCCGGCCGGTACGCGGCCGTACGACCACGTCATCGCGAACATCCCCTTCCTGCCCACCCTCGCGGCCCCGGGCGAGGAGGCCGCCCACGACGGCGGCGAGGACGGGTTCGGCGTCGGGCGCCGGGTCCTCGCCGGACTCCCCCGGCACCTGGCCGCGGACGGCACGGCCCATCTGACCGCGCTCCTCCTCCAGGCGGGCGAACGGCTCGTCACCGACGGCGAACTGCGGTCCTGGGCAGCGGAGAACGGCTACGGACTGACGGTCACGCTGACCGAGCGGATGGCGGTGGACGCCGACTCCGATCTCGTCCAGACCACGGTCTCGGACCACCTGGAGACCGACCCGCAGGCCGACCCCGAGGAGCTCACCGCGGCCGCCGTCGGCATGTACGCGAGCCGTGGCGCGACGGCCGCCCGACTGGCCTATCTGCGGATCGACGCCGGGATGGCCGACTTTCGTGTCCTCGACCGCACGGGCGGGTGAAGGTGGCTAGCGTGGCCGGCGCACTCGATCACGATCGGGAAGGACGCAGCGTGACGACGGCAGGGACGGCAGGGACGGACGGCGCGGGCAACGGCGGGACGCGGGGCACCGGCGACGACGGGAACGGCTCGCGGAGCCCCGAGCTCGTCGAGCTCACCTCGATACGGGACGCGGAAACCGACCGGTGGAACGCACTCGCGGGTGACGCCGCCCTCTACTCGACCCACCGCTGGCTGCTCTACGGCGAGGAGCTGGCCGACGCCGGCTCCCGCCACCTGGTCGCCGCCTCCGGCGGCTCGTACACGGTCGGGCTCCCCACCCACCGCTTCACCGGGAAGGTCCCGCACTTCTACGATCCCGCCGTCCTGTTCCCCGGCGCCGCCGAGCCGGCGACGCCCGAGCGCCCGCTGCTCCTCGGCGGCACCCGCCTCGGCTACACCAGCGAGGTGATCGTCGCCCCCGGCACGGCCGCACCGATCGCCGCGGCGGGCGTACGGACCGTACTGGAACGGTTCCGCGCGCTGGGCGCCGACGACGGCGGCCTCGCGGCGCTGCTCTACCTCACCGACGAGTCGGTGGAGCGGCTGCTGCCGCACCTGGGCCCCCGGGACCGGGTGGTGATGATGGACGCGACCGCCGTCCTGCCCGTCGACCCCGACGGCCTGGAGGGCTACCGCAGGCGGTTCACCTCGCACCAGTTCACCTCCATCCGCCGGGAGATGCGCCGCTACACCGACGCGGGCTGCCGTACCGAGGTCAAACGCCTCTCCGAGTGCCACCACCTGCTCGGCCCGCTCTCCGCGCAGGTGCTCATCCGGTACGGGCACCCCGTCACCGACGCGAGCGAGTCGGAGCGCTTCGCCCAGCAGGCCACGCTGTTCGACGACAACTGCCGGATCCTGGGCGCCTACCAGGGCGACCGGATGGTGGGCTTCACCCAGTACTTCTTCTGGGGGAGCACCATGTACGCCCGCTCGCACGGGCTGGACGACTCCATCGCCCGCGAGGCCAAGCTCTACTTCAACCTCACCTACTACGAGGCCGTGAAGTACGCGGCGGCCCACGGCTACCACTGCGTGGACCTGAGCTGCGACGCCTTCCAGGCCAAGGTGTCCCGGGCCGCCCGGCTCCAGCCCCTGTGGGGGGTCGTCCTCGACGCCCCGTGGAGCGGTCCGGTCCTGGACCGCGTGCGCGCCGAGGAGAAGGCGCGGCGCGAGGAGTTCGCCTCCCACGACCCGGGGATCGAGTCGCGGGTGGCGCACCTGGTGGACGCGCGCGGCCGGTAGCCCCCGCCGCGCCCCGAAGACGGCCCAGACCGGCCGCGACGCTCACCCGGCCGGTCTGGGCTCCCGTTCCCTCTCCCGTTCCCGCTGGTCACGGCCGCGCTCCGCGATCGCCGCCACCGGCGGCACCGCCGCCCCGGCCGCGACCATGAGCGTGACGAGCACCGCCCACCCCAGCGGGCCCGCGCTCAGGCACAGCGCGTTCAGCACGGTCGGCGCCACGGCGCCGCCGATGCCGACCCCGACGGAGAACACGCCCTGGTACTCGCCCTGCGCGTGCTCGGGGGCCAGCCCGAACGACAGCGCGTACTCCCCCGCCGTGAACAGCATCTCCCCGAAGGTCAGCGCCGCCGCGCCGAGCAGGATCAGCCCCATCGCCGCGTACATCGGCACGTGTGCGGCGGCGAAGACGATCCCCATCGCCAGCGCGATGACGGGGCCGCTGCGCCGCATGGCCAGCGCCCCGTCGCGCGGGGTCTCGACCCCCTTGGCGACCTTGGTCTGGAGCAGGACCACCAGCGCGCAGCTCAGCGCGAAGACCAGCGACACCGTCCAGCGGGGCGCCTTCGTGTACTCGGCGATCCACACCGGCATGAGCACCGTCATGAAGACGTCGAACATGACGAGGGTGCCCGCGAGCACGCTGACCGCGAGGAACGGGCGGTCCGTGAGCGCGTAGTGCCCTCTGCTCCCCGGCTCCTTGGGGATCGGCGGCAGATGCGGCAGCCGGGCCACCAGCACCGCCGCGACGAGGTACGAGACGACGTCGGCGCAGATCGCGATCACGTACGCGGTCCGGGTGTCGGCCTGCAGCGCCAGGCCGCCGAGGAGCGAACCGGAGACCATCGCGAGGTTCTGGAGGGAGTAGATCCGCGCCCGGTACGCCACCCGGTCCTCACCGCCGACGTACGCGATCAGCGCCCCGCTGATCGCGGGGAAGGCGCCGCGCCCCAGGGCGATCAGGGTGATCACCACGAGGAATCCGGTCATGCCCTCCACCAGCAGCAGCGCGCCCGCGGCGACCGCCTGGGCGATCAGCCCGGCGATGCCCACCTCGCGCGGCCCGAACCGGTCGGCGAGCCGGCCGACGACCGGCCCGGCGACCAGGCCCGCGAGCCCGGCCGCCGTCAGCCCCATGACCACGTTGCCCGTGGACAGGCCCACGGACCGGACGAAGAAGAGGACTTGGAGAGGGGCCCAGCTGCCCGCCCCGAGGTAGCGGACGAACAGTGCGGCCGCCAGGCCGCGTCTCAGGCTCCGTCCGTCGCGCAGCATCAGTGGCCCGCCGGGGTGTCGGCGACAGCGGTGCGGGGGTCGGCCACCGCGGGGCGGGGGTTGACCTCGACGCCCAGCTTGGGTGCCAGCAGTTTGCGCAGCTGCTGCGCCGCCGCCTCGGCGGTGTTCGCCCGTACGACGTCCCAGCCGCGCCGGGCCGCCCAGTCGAGCATGACGTCCCGGACGGCGGCCTGGTGCTTCAGGAAGCTCTCCGGCCGGCACTGCGGGTCCCGGCCGCATTCGTACGGGGTGATGTCGCCCTTCTTGCGGCGCAGTGCCTCCTCGGGGGTGACGTCGAAGAAGACGACGCTGTCCACAGGGGCCATGGCGTGCACGATCGCGTCCACCAGCTCCTCGGGACAGCCCGCCAGCAGTTCGGTCGCCGCGTGCTTGACCCAGTAGCCGTCGAGGACGACGAGATCCGCCTCGGCGGCTCGGGCGCGCTCGGCGGCCAGGGTGTTGAGCCAGCCGAGGAAGAGCATCCGGGCCGGGTTCGGCATCTCGGCGATGCAGACCCGCAGTTCGTCGAGGGTCGTGCCGCGCAGGAAGCGGGCCTGCGGCACCTCCGACTCCTCGAACACCTGCCACTTGCCGACGACGCGGAACGACAGGCCCTGGCTCTCGGCCCAGCTCTGCAGCCGCTTGACCTGCGTGCTCTTGCCCGCGCCGTCGGGTCCGTCCATCGCAACGATCACTGTTCGCATCCCTTCGGAAGATCCGCCACGGGCCATCGCCGTGCGGAAGTCATGCGGTGGTGGGGGTGCTGCCGCGGTGGTACGGCCCCGGCGGGTTCGGCCACCTCTGCGAGCTCGGTGCGGGCCGGGGTCTGCACATCGGTGGCGAACTTACCGAGCGCCGCCGCGGCATGCCCGAGGACGGCGCCCGTGTCGCCGATCGGCGTGCGCAGGGCGTGCCAGGGCAGAACGGGCTCCGCGGGCCCCGTCTCGGCGGCGAAGGCGGCGATCAGCTCCCCGGCGTCCGCACCCCCGTCCAAGTCTGCTTCCGCTCGTGCGGACACCGGCCGCGCGTACTCCGGATGGCCGGCGAGCGTGCCCAGCCGGGACCGGGCCGGGGCGGCTTCGGCTTCGGCTTCGGCTTCGGCTTCGGCTTCGGCTTCGGCTTCGAGCACCGCCTGGGCCCGGGCGGTGTCGGTGAGGGCCTCCCCGGTGGCGGCGGCGGCCCGGACCGGTGAGAGGAGACCGGTGTCGGGGGTCGTGCTCGGGCGGCCCATCAGGTGGCGCTCCTCGTCAGGGTGTCGTGGCGGCGGTCCGCCCCGCGGGCGAGGCCGAGGACGGCGCGGGCCATCGCGTCGGAGTCGCCGAGGATCACCGAGTCGACGCCCGGCCGGGCCCCGGCGGCCGTCACCCAGTGCACGCCCTCGGTCGGCACGCCGTACGCGAAGCGCCGCTCGTGCGCGGCGCCGGCCGCGTCGATGAGGTGGTACGGGCGCTCGGTGACCGCGATGCCGCCGGTCCGGTACGGGCCGCGCCCGTCGTCGATCACGTACGGGACGCACTGGCCGGTGGCGTACAGGTACCCCAGCAACGGGTCCCCGGTGCGCGCCACATCGGGCTCGGGCAGCCGCGCCTCGATGAACGCCCGCGCGTGCACCGCGTCCCCGCCGACGCGGGGCGAGCGGGCGGTGAAGCGGCCCGCGGCCTCGTCCGCGCCGAACTCCGCCCCCGGACCGAGGACGGTCAGCACACCGGCCTCGATCAGCGCGATCGCCTCCCGGATCCGGCGCGGCGGCGGGCCGATCGAGAGGTAGGCGTTCAACGGCCCGTAGCGGGCTGTCAGTTCGTCGCGGTAGTCCGCGCCGGATATCCCGCCGTGGTCGACCAGCAGCCGCACCTCGTTGCGCAGGTCGCGCAGTACGTCGAGGGCCGCCTTGTACGGGCCGTCGACGTTCCCCGCGTTCGCCTCGGCGACGTCCCGGCGCAGGTGCTCCAGCAGCCGGCCGGTGAACGCGGCGCGGTCGGCGAAGACGCCCTCCCCGCAGGGCCGGGCGACGCGCTCCCAGTCCCAGTACCGCCCGGGCGGTACGCCCAGCGCGTCGAGCAGCCGGTCGCGGTCGTACGGGGTCCAGGGCCCGGCCGCGCTCCGTTCGAGCAGCCGCGCCGCGGCCTCGGGGCGGCCGTCGGCCCGCAGCAGGGCCGCGTAGTAGACGGTCTCGACCTCCTGGGAGACCAGCGGCCAGATGTCGCGCCGGAAACAGGGCCGCCGCGGGCCCCGGCGCAGCCGGGCCACCGTCGCCGGGGTGAGGACGAGGGGGAGGTGGCGGCCGTGCGCGCCCTTCTGGTTCTCCCCTCGGGCCTGGTAGGGCACACCCCGGCGGGAGCCCGCGTACAGCACGGGTTCGCGCCCGGAGCGGTGGTAGACCAGCCCGGCGTCCTTGGCCTCGTACGCCCCGCCGCGGCCCTCGGTCAGCAGGGCCATGTGGTCGAAGAAGTTGAGCCCGAGGCCGCGCAGCAGGACCGGCTCCCCGGGTGCGATCCCGTCGAGCCGGGCCTCCGCCGGGTTCCCCGGGGGCAGGTAGCAGAGCCCGCGGCGGGCCGCGAACCGCGCGAGGGCGGCCTCGGCGGGGGTCGGGGAGACCGGCAGGTGCCCTTGGGCCAGGACCACCGCGTCGAGCCCGGACAGCACCGTGCCGTCGTCCAGGATCACCCGGTCGCGGCCCGGCACGGAGGTGTCCGCGTCGAGCCGCACAGCCCGCGCGGGGTGCGTACGGATGTCCCCCGCGCTCCGCCGGACCACCGTGCGCAGCACCCACTCCAGGTAGCGCCCGTAGAGGGCCCGGGTCGGATAGCCGTCGGGGCCCGGCACTTCCTCCCCGGCCGGGGAGGCCCCGCCGTGCAGGGCGGGGTCGGCGGCCCAGGCGGCCAGGTCGGGGCCGGGCCGCACCGGGCCGTCCATCGTGACGCTGTCGTCGGTGAACAGGGTCACCTGGGAGGCGACCGTGTTCATGAGCAGGTGCCGCGACTGGTCGGAGCGCCACACCCGGCCGCTGCCCGGGCGCGGGTCGACGAGGTGGACCCGCAGCCGCACCCCGGCCGGCAGCAGCTCGTCCGCGTTGGCCGCGAGCCGCTCCAGGACGGACAGCCCCCGCGGGCCCGACCCGATGACGCAGACCGTCAGCCGGCCCTCCCCGTGACGGTGTTCGTCAGTACGAGGCGAAGTACTCACGGTGCTCCCATGCGGTGGTCTCCCCCGGTCCGGCGGGGCCCGCGACGGCCAGCCACTCCCCGAACCGGGCCACCTCGCTCCGCTTGAGCTGCGCCAGGCAGTCCTGGAGCGGCTTGCCCAGCAGGTCCCGGGCCAGGGCGCTGCCCTCCATCGCCGCCACCGCCTCCGCGAGGTCGCGGGGCAGCGCGGCCGCCGTCGGGGCGTGCGGGTCCTCGGCGAGGGCGCCCGGCCGCAGCCCGCGCTCGATGCCGTCCAGACCGGCGGCGAGCTGTGCGGCGAGGTAGAGGTACGGGTTGGCGCAGGGCTCGCCGATCCGGTTCTCCACGTGCGTGGACTCCTCGCCGGGGCCGCCGAGGACCCGGACCAGCGCGCCCCGGTTCTCGGCGCTCCACACGATCCGGTCCGGGGATAGCGAGAACCGCGCGTCGAGCCGCCGGTACCCGTTGACGGTCGGAATGCAGAACAGCGCGGTGTCCGCGGCGTGTTCGAGCAGGCCGGCGACGTAGCCGAGGCCCTCCTGCGACAGCAGCGCGCCGTCCTCGGGCGACGGTGGCACGAAGGCGTTGCGGTCGGCCGCCGTGTCGAACAGCGACTGGTGCAGGTGCCAGCCGCTCGGGTCGAAGCGTTCCAGCCGGGGCAGTGACATGAAGGAGGCGTGGTGGCCGAGGCGGGCGCAGATCTGCTTGGCGATCGTACGGAAGAGCAGCATGGCGTCGGCGGCGTCGAGGCCGTTCATCGGGCTGAAGGTGAACTCCAGCTGTCCGGGCCCCGATTCGTGCTCTACGGTGCGCAGCGGCAGTCCGAGCTCGCGCAGGGCGCGCGCGAGCGGGGTGACGAGGTGCATCAGGCCGTCGGTGAGGGTGTCGAGGTTGAACTGGTAGCCGCCGTTGACCGGTTCGACGGCGGGCGGCTCGCCCTGGACGCCGAATCCGCCGACGGTCGCCGCGGCCCTCGCGGCGGCCCCCGGCCCGTGCTCCGCGCCGGTCAGCCGGGTCACGTACCACTCCACCTCCAGGCCGACCACGTACCGCCGGCCGCGCTCGGCGGCCCGGTCGCACTGGCGGCGCAGGACGGCGCGGCTGGACAGCGGGTGGGCGGTGCCGTCGCGCAGGTACTCGTCGGCGATGACCCAGCCGGTGGCCGCCTCGGTGTACGGGAGCACCTTGAAGGTGAGCGGGTCGGGGACGATCAGGAAGTCCCCGGCTCCGGTCAGTTCGGGTACGCCGATGCCGCCGCCGGGGGCGAAGAAGTCGACGCCCACGGCGTGCCCGGTGTCGAAGACGAAGGGGCCCGGGCTCATGTCGATGCCGTTGCGCAGCGCCGTGCGGAAGGCCTCGACCGTCAGGGTCTTGGAGCGCATCAGCCCGTGCGGATCTCCGAAGCCGACCCGTACGAACTCCAGGCCCGCCAGGGTCTCCTCCAGGGCCGCCGCGGCGGCCCGCCGGTCCGCGCTCCACAGGCCGTGGCGCTCGACGAAGCCCACGCTGCCGGTGGCGAAGCGGGCGTAGCGGCGCTCGTCGGCTTCGCGGGCGGTGATGGCCTCGGTCATGTCGTTTCCCTTTCCGGTTCCGGCTGCGGCGATCGCGCGGAGAGCGCCGCGTAGTGGTGGTGCCAGGGGCGGGCCTGTTCCAGCTGGTACGCGGCGGCCAGGACCCGCAGGTCCTCGCGTCGCCCGCCGACCAGTTGCAGGCCGACGGGCAGGCCCTCGGGCGAGAGCCCCGCCGGGACGGACACGGCGGGCTGGCCGGTCAGGTTGAAGGTGTAGGCCTCGGGGGCCCAGGCCAGCCAGGACAGGACCCCCTTGGGGACCGGGTCGGGCGGCTCGTGCCGGTCTGCGGCGAACGGGGCGATGGCCACGGTCGGCATGGCCAGCAGGTCGTACCGCTCCATCAGGGCCGTGCTGCGGGCCCGCAGCACGGCGCGCGCCTCGTACGCCCGGGCCAGCCGGGCGGCGCTGAGCGTGCGCCCGTACCGGATGACGCGGAGCCGGCCCGGGTCGAGGCGGCCGGCGACCTCGTCGAGGTCCAGGGGGTGGGCGGCCGCCTCCCAGCCGGCCAGGATCGTCTCCAGGGCCGCGTACGGGTCCTCGAAGGGCGGCGGGATCTCCTCGACCTCGTGCCCCCGGGCCGCCAGCGCCTCCACTGCCTGCCGGGCGACGGCCGCGATGCCGGGCCGCGGCGCGGGATCGCCGAGCGAGGGGATCCAGCCGATGCGCAGGCGGGGCATCCGCGCGGCCGCCTCCCCGGGATCCCCGGCCGGCTCGCCGGATGCGCCGTAGGACAGCGGGTCGGCGGCGTCGTGGCCGGACATCACCTGGGTGAGCAGGGCCGCGTCGGCCACGCTCCGGGTCAGCGGCCCCAGATGGGACAGCTCGTCCGGGCTCTGGGGCACGTACGGGATCCGGCCCAGCGAGGGTTTGAAGCCGACGACCCCGCAGAAGGAGGCGGGGATGCGGATCGACCCGGCGCCGTCGGTGCCGGTGGCGCCGACCCCGATGCCCACGGCCACCGAGGCGGCCGCGCCGGCGCTGGAGCCGCCGGGGGTCAGGGCCGGGTCCCACGGATTGCGGGTCGGGCCCTGCAGCCGGTTCACGCCGGCCGCGCTCCATCCGCCCTCCGAGGTGTTGGTCTTGCCGATGACGATCGCGCCCGCCGCCCGCAGCCGGGCCACGGCCGGGGCGTCCCGGCCGGGCACGGCGTCGGCGTGCAGCAGGGAGCCGCGGGTGGTCCGGATGCCCTCCGTCGGGGTCAGGTCCTTGACGGAGACGGGCATGCCGAGCAGCGGCCGGTCCCGCCAGACGGCGCTCCCGTACC
Source organism: Streptomyces sp. NPDC059355 (assembly GCF_042752335.1). NCBI lineage: Bacteria > Bacillati > Actinomycetota > Actinomycetes > Kitasatosporales > Streptomycetaceae > Streptomyces > Streptomyces sp. NPDC059355. Next base: position 182,235 of record NZ_JBHYXN010000006.1, read on the forward strand.
GGTGGAGGAGCCGGTCCGCGGCCTCGGCCTCGGCGGTGGCGCGCTCGCGGGCGAGCGTGAGGAAGGCGCCGATCCGGGGCTCCCACCGGTCGAGCAGGCGGAAGGTGGCGGCCAGGTGCTCCGAGGGCAGCAGGCTGCCGTCCCCGTAGGCCGCGCGGAGCGCGCGGATGCCGGCGTACGGCGGTTCGGACGGGCCGGGTGCGGCGGGCAGGTCAGGCGCCATGGAAATCCCGGTACCAGCCGTTGTCGAAATCGCGGACCTCCAGGCCCCGGTCGGCGGCCGCCTGGTGCAGGAGTGCCTGGATCCGCCCGGCCACCATGGCCGCCCGCAGGTCGGCCCGCTCGAACTCGGCGCCCGAGGTGCGCAGCAGCCGCAGGTCGTAGAGGCCGGGGCGGTACGCGCCCTCCAGCACGATGCCGAGCGGGATGCGCAGGGCGTGACGGACGCCGAAGGTGACGTGCCCGGTGTGGTGCTGGTCGGACCAGTTGGTGATGTCGGCCGTCATCGGCGCGAAGAACCAGTCCTCGCGGCCCGGGGTCTCCTCGGTCCACGACATGCTGTGCGGCAGGTAGTGCCAGGTGTTGTAGCGCATCCGCGCGCTGTAGGCGGAGAGGGTGCGGGCGAGGGCGGCCCGGTCCTCGGCGAACTTCCGGGCGAACGCGGCGCCCGGTGCGACGCAGCAGTAGAAATCGCGGGTGGCCAGGGCGATCCGGTCCTCGGCCGGGTGGCCGCTGTGCAGGACGGCGACGCTCTTGGGGCCGCGGCCCATCACGACGTCGCAGTCCAGGGCTCCGGCCAGCGTCTCGAAGAACCGGTGCAGGAATCCCTCGTACGCGCTGGTGAACCCGGCGGGCGGGGCGAGCCGTACGACGCGCTCGACGACCTCCTCGGCATACGCCCGGACCGTCGCGGGCGCCGCCGCCACGGGGAAGGGGCGGCCCGCGGCGCCGGAGAGCAGGCCCGCCACCGGCGCCGGCAGCTCGTCCCAGCCGAGGGGCTCGGCCATGATCCGCTCGCGTTTGTGCAGCGAGGCGCCGTTGATCTCGCGGTAGAACACGGCGCCGCCGCGTAACCGCTCGGCGCGGGCGGCGGCGCAGGCCGCGGCCAGGGCGTCGAGGGCGGCGCCCGTCGGCAGGCCGGCGAGATCCGGGACCGGGGCCCCGTACGTCTCGATGCGTTCCCGGAGGAAGCCCGCGAGCAGGTCGGGGGTGAGCTGTACGCCGTTGAACTCCTCGGCCCGGACCGGGGAGCCCGAGCTGATGAGTGCGTGCAGGCAGACGACGAAGGTGGCGTCCTCGGGGGCCCACCGTGCGGCCGGGGCCTCCCGGAGCGCGGTGAGTACGGAACGCTCGGCCCCGGCGGCCAGCGAACGGCCGGGCAGATTGCTGAACTTGCCGAGGTTGCTGTAGAAGCGGTCGCCGACGTAGAGCAGTACGGGGGCCATGTGGAGCAGGGCGTGGCCGACGGCGTCGATCCTCGCCCGGACGCGATCGGCGTCCTGCTGCGCGAGCCAGCGGTGGACCTCCTCGAACTGGATCCGCTGGACGTCCTGGGCCAGCGCCCACAGCCGGCCCAGGGACTCCGGCCGGTTCTGCCATTTGAGGGTGCCGAGCGGCTCGGCCTCCTCGGGGCCGGCGGGCCGGGTGCCGGCCGGGACGACGCGCAGCCGCCCGGTCCCGGTCAGCACCAGCAGGTCCCCGCCGCCGTCGTCCGGCGTGGTTCCGGGGCCGCCGGTCGGGGCGAAGCCCGCGACCTGGGACTCGGCGATCTCCGTGTACACGCGCTCGCCGAGCCCCATGGCCGCTCGGCCGATCCGTTCGGGGACCATCCCGTCGAGGGTGGCCGCTATCCGTATCGCGTCGGCGGCCAGGCCGCAGGCGCGGGCCCGTTCGGCGGCCGCCTTGACCTGGGCATCGAATCCGGGCGTCTTCAGCTGCATTGTCGTCACCTACGGAACGTCATTCGACGGCGGTTCGGGATCGGGGCGGCGCGGCCGGCGGACCGTCCCGCCCCGCGGGGCCCGGGTTCAGCCGAGCGCATCGAGGGTCCATGCGGACTCGTGGCGGCTGAACCCGAGGTGCGGGTAGTACGCGACGGCGGCCGGGGCCGAGAGCAGCACGAGCTTGGCCTGCGGCGCGGCCTCCCGGGTGGCCCGGATCAGGTCCCGGCCCACGCCGCGGCGCTGGAACTCGGCGTCCACGGCGATGTCGCTCAGGTACGTGACGTACGAGCCGTCGGTGATCGAGCGCGCGATGCCGATCAGCCGCCCGTCGAGGCGGGCGGTGATCACGAGGTTGGCGCCGGCCAGCATCCGGGTGAACCGCTCGACGTCCTCGACGGGACGGCGCTCGCCGAGGGTGGACGCGCGGTACAGGGCGGTGACTTCGGCGACGTCGAGGCTGGCACCGACGACGGGCTCACACTTCCACATGCTGTTGCAGCTCCTTGCTCAGTTCGTCCAGTCGGGATTTGAGGTGGTCGCGGTTTCCGAGGAAGCGCCGCGGGTCCATGTGATCGGCGGTGACGTCCACACCGCGGGAGCCGAGGCCGTCGGCCAGGCTGGTGCCGCGCTCCCAGGCCTCGGTGGCGGCGGCCTGGACCAGCCGGTAGGCCTCCTCGCGGTCCCGGCCCCCGTCGACGAGGTCCAGGAACACCTCCGAGCTGTAGACCAGGCCCCGGGTGGTGTCGATGTTGCGGGCCATGCGCTCGGGGAACACCCGCAGCCCGCGCAGCAGTGCGGCCGCCGAGACCAGCTGGTAGTGGGCCACGGTCAGGCTGTCGGGCAGGATGACCCGCTCCACGGAGGAGTGCGCCAGGTCCCGCTCGTGCCACAGGGCGACGTTCTCGTAGGCCGCCCCGGCGTTGGAGCGCAGGATCCGGGCGAGACCGCACAGCCGCTCGCTGGTCGTCGGGTTCCGCTTGTGCGGCATCGCGCTCGACCCCTGGTAGGCGCTGGTGCGCGGCTCGTCGACCTCCCCGACCTCGGTGCGCTGCAGCATGCGCATCTCCAGGGCGAACTGCTCGACGACGGCCCCCGTCACGGCGAGCGCGGAGAGCAGCTCGGCGTGCCGGTCGCGCGCCACGACCTGGGTGGGCATCGGCTCGACGCCGAGGCCGAGCTGCCCGCAGACCCATTCCTCCACGTACGGGGAGATGTGCGCGTAGGTGCCGACGGGACCGGAGAGGGTGCCGACGGCCACGGCGGCGCGGGCGGCGGTCAGCCGGGCGATGCAGCGGTGGAGGGCGAAGGCGTGCACGGCGAGCTTCTGGCCGAAGGTGGTGGGCTCGGCGTGGATGCCGTGGGTGCGGGCGATGCACACCGTGTCCCAGTGCTCCAGGGCACGTTCCGCGAGCAGTCCGGCGAAGGTGCGGGCGGCGTTCAGCACGTGGTCGCACGAGCGGGCCAGGAGGTGTCCGAGGGCGGTGTCGACGAGGTCGTAGCTGGTCATCCCGTGGTGCACCCACCGGGCGGATGCGGCCGGCATCGGCTCCGTGTAGGCCGCGAGGAACGCGAGGATCTCGTGGTCGCGGGTGAGTTCCAGCTCGCGGACCCGTGCGACGGCGGGGACGGGGGCGCGGCGGATGTCGGCCAGGCTGGCCTGGTCCACGATGCCGAGTTCGGCCTGGGCCGTCGTCGCCAGTACCTCGACGCGCGTCCAGGTGGCGTACTTGTGTTCCTCGGTCCAGAGCTCGGCCAGCTCCGGAGTGGAATAGCGTTCGATCAAGGTCGGTTCTCCTCGGATCTCCCCGTCGGGCGGCATGGCGGGGGACGGGACGTGGGGGGTAAGGCTCGTGAGGCGTACGGGTTCAGGCGGTGAAACCGAGCTCCGGTGGCAACAGGCCGGCCCCGGCCGCGGCGACGGCTTCGGCGCGGGCCGCCGGGCCGCCCGCGGACGGGGTGGCCCGCAGCGGGACGAGCGCTCCGGCCGGTCTCGCGTACCAGGCGGCCAGCGCGTTCTGCACCGCCCCGTGCCGGCTCCGCATCGGGTCCACGTCGAAGGTGAGCTCCCGCGCGTACAGCCGGACCAGCGGGTGGTACGAGAAGCGCACCCCGCTGCCCTTGACGAAGTCGGCGTCCAGCAGGTGCTGCGCGGTCAGCCGCTCCAGGGTCTCCTCCGTACGGTCGTCCGGCAGGCCGAGCGCGGCCGCGGCCACCCGTACCGGGAACGAGGCCATTTCCAGCAGGCTGAGCAGCCGGAACGCCCTGCGCTCCGGGGCGTCCAGCGCCGCGTAGCCGACCGCCAGGCTGTCGCGCACGCCGAGGTCGCCGACCGCCAGCTCGTCGAGCCTCCTGCGCTCCGACTCCAGCCGCCGGGCGAGCGTCTCCAGCCGCCAGTGCGGCCGCTCCAGCAGACGCGCGCCGACGATCCGGATGGCCAGCGGCAGCCGGCCGCAGAACCGCACCAGGTCCTGCGCGGCCCCCTCCTCGGCCGCCACCCGCTCGCGGCCGATGATCCGGGCCAGGATCTCCCGGGACTCCGCCGCGGTCAGCAGTCCGAGGCGCACGTGCCGGGTGCCGCCCAGGGTGGACAGCATCTCCAGGCTGGTCACGACGGCCGCGCAGGTCGGCGAGGCCGGCAGCAGCGGCCGTACCTGCGCCTCGTCACGCGCCCCGTCCAGCACGATCAGCACGCGCCGGTGGGAGAGCAGCCCCCGGTACAGGGCCACCCGTTCGCCGAAGTCGGCGGGCAGCGCGCCGGGGTCGACGCCCAGGGCCCGCAGCAACTCGCCGAGCACGTCCGCCGGTTCGCGGAAGGCGTCGCCGCGCTGGAGCTCGACGTACAGCTGGCCGTCGGGGAAGGCGGGGCTGACGGCGTGGGCGACGCGGACCGCCATGGTGGTCTTGCCGACGCCCGCGGCCCCGTACAGGTCGAGGGTCTGCGGGACGGTGCGCTCCGCGCCCTCCCGGGAGACGTCGCGCAGCCGCCGGATCAGGTCCGCCTCGATGCCGGGCCGGGCGAACTCCGCGAGGCGCGGCGGAAGGGTGTACGGACGTCCCCGGCGGGCGGGGACGTCGGCGACGCCGCCCGGGCGGGGGCCGGCGGGGCCGGGCCGGGCCGGCACCGGGTCCGTACCGGACCGGGTGGGCCCGGCGAGTATCCGCCGGTGCGCGGCGCGGAGTTCCTCGCCGGGCTCCACTCCGAGCTCCTCCGCCAGCAGCCGCCGGGCCTCCTGGTACGCGGCGAGGGCCTCGCCCTGGCGGCCCGCCCGGTACAGGGCCGTCATGAGCCGGCCCCACGCGCTTTCCCTGAACGGGTGTTCCGATACGAGCGCCCTGAGCCGGGGCAGTACGTCGGCGTGACGACCCACCGCCATTTCCGCGTCGGCCCAGCTTTCCGTGGCATTCAGCCAGCGTTCAAGCAGGGCCGCCCCGTCGCCCTGTTGGAGGTATTCCGAGGGGATGTCGACGAGCGGGGTCCCGTTGCCCTGCTGCATCGCCGACCGGAACAACCGGGCGCGCTCGGCCGGTTCGGTGGTGAGTTCCGCCTTCTGCAGGAAGGTATTGAAGCGGTCGAGGTCGAGCCGCTCGGCTCCGATTGCGATCGCGTAGCCGGAGGCCCGGCTGACGACCGCATCTGCGCCCAGCAGTTTGCGCAGGCGGGCGATGTACCCCTGCAGGGTCTTGCGCGCGGTCAGCGGGGGTTCCCCGCCCCACAGCTGCTGGATGAGCTCCTCCGCGGTGAGCGTGCGGGGGGCGTGCAGCAGCAGGGCCGCGAGAACGACGCGGTGCTTGGCCCGCGGAATTTCCAATAATTCTCCGTTCCGCCGTACGGTCAGCGGACCGAATACATCGAACTGGAGATCGTCCAGCATGTGATGGCCCCCGTAATGTCTCGCCCACGGGAAAATGCGGAGGGGTGGTGGCCCCTGAGGGAATTCAGGCCCGGGATTCACCCTGGGCGATGTTCACGACATCGTGCCGCGCGAGTTCCGTGAAGAGCTCGACGATGTCCTGCACCACGGATTCCTGATCGATGTCGTATTCCTGGGCGATCAGCGCGGCGATATCGCTCACGGTGCGCCTCCCGTCGATCTGACGCCAGATGTGGGCGGCGGACGCGGTCAGCTCGAAGAAGTGCTCGTACCCGCCGACCACCGTCGTACCGCGATGGTTGCGGATCTTCACGTTCAACGGGAGTGAGGCCACCGAACCGGGGCCCACCTGCGCGTTCTTGTCGAGCGGCGTCTTTTCGAGCGGCGTCTCGTCGAGCGACATCAGACCGACACCTCCATGGAGATCCGCTGGCAGACGGCGATGGTCTCCTCGACCCACTTGCGCGGGTGGTCCGGATCGAAGGAGCGCATCGTCTCGACGGCCCAGTACGCCTCGAACGGCAGCAGGGCGGGATCGAGGATCTCCATCCGCCGGGCCCGCCACTTCGGCCACAGGCTGCCGAACTGGCCCAGGCTGGCCTGGAGCGCGTCCACGGAGTGGTTGAAGGCGTTCTTCGTCGCGAGGACCGCGCTGTACAGATCGCCCCGGGCGATCTGGCCGGCCGCGTCCTCTGTGTAGCTGTCCGCCTGCTTGAGCGAGTTCACGATCAGCACCGAGCGGTGGGCCGAGGCGGCGAGCCGCTCGCGGGTGCGCTCCAGCCAGGCCCCGTCGTCGGCGGCCGCGGCGTACGGGAGCCGCTCCAGCATGGCGATCTCGTGGTAGCTCAGGGTGCGCCAGGTGCCCCGGCCGTCGGCGAACTGCTCCTGGGAGACCTTCGAGAGGACCTGCTCGATCTGGGACGCGGTCCAGTACTCGACGTCCCAGCGGCGGCCGTCGACGAACGTGCCCTCGTACCGGAGCGTGTTCGGTTCGAGCGCCACGTGGTTGGTCTCGTCGATCGTGCTGGTCCAGAGGTCGCGGGTGACGACATGGACGTCGAGGTCGCTGGTGGGGTTGCCCCAGCCTCTGATCAGAGAACCGCTGGCGAACACCGTCTCGTACGCGTCCGGGAGCAGATTGCGGCCCTTGAGCTCGGCTATTACCCCGGAGGTGTCATACGTCATGAGGCACGACCCTTCCCCGTCTCGGCTCGCCGCGACCGAGATCATCGGATGACGGCGCGCTCTGGTTCTCCTTGGATCGCCGCCACGGCGTCGGAGCGGGCGGCACGCCCCGGAAAGGTGATCTCCGACCCCGGGGACAATTTCCGGCTCACCCGAAGAATCGGCTGGCCATGCAGAAGTACTGGACTTCGGCACGGTCCAGCATATTGACAAACCTTCAGTTGAGTCCAGAACAATCTGGTGGCGTGAATTGGCCTTTACATGCAGGGGCTTACTGTCCGTAAAGAGAGCATCAGGATGCGTGTACGGCCCAGTTGAGCCACGGGATTCCACGTTGTGCGGAGGAGCCGGCAGCGGCCGCGGGACGGCGCTCCCGCACGCGGCAGCGCTCGGAGGGCACGTCCGGGGCGGGGACAAACCACCGATTCTCGCCATACGCGAGCCCGCCGCGGGCCGGTGGCGGACAAGAAATATTTGCCTTCCCGGGGTCGCGGCTGCAATCTCGCCGACCGCGAGGCCGAGGTGGAGCCGGTTCTTCGCCGGCGCAAGGGCGTGAACCGGCGTGTTGCCCTTACGTGTTGCTCACCTATCGGTATCGGACTCGGACCCGGATGCGGACCCGGACCCGGATGCGGACCCGGACTCGGACTCGGACTCGGACTCGGCGGCCGGTGAGGCGAGTTCGGCGCGGACCAGTGCGAGGAAGTCGGCCGAAGGCCGGACCTCCACCCCGCGCTCCTGCGCCAGCGCGCGGAGGTGGTCGAGGACCGCGCCGAGCGTGGGGAGGGAGCCGGGCGGGCGCAGCAGCCACAGCCGCCCCGGCGGCCGGCGCGGGAGCCCGAGGGCCGTCAGCGCCTCCTCGGCCTCCCGGTCGAGGTCGTGCAGATCGGGATCGGCGAGTGGGGCCGCCTCCACGCCGGTGATGTGCCCGTGGCCGTCCAGCCGGGTCTCCACCGCCCAGTGGGTGGACCGGTCCGGGACCCAGGTCCGGTCCGCGGGGGGCCACACGTACGGGAGGAACACCCACAGCGTGTCCTCGGGCGCGGGCTCCCAGCCGAGCACCTCCAGCTCCCGGACCTCGGGCAGCCGGTCCGGCTCCTGCTCACTGCGGCCGGTGCGGCGCAGCGCGAGCGGGTGCGGTGTTCCGTCCTCGTCCCACGAGTCCCACGAGTCCCACGAGTCCCTCGCCATGCGCGCAGGCTACCGCCGGTCGAACGGGTCGGCCTTGATCCGCCGCCCTGCGCCGCGCCGTGCCGCGCCGCGCCGCTCGCGGCATGGGCCGCCGCACGGGACGTTGCGCCTACGAGCGGCGGAAGTCCACCTCCGTCGGCGGCTCCCCCGGCCAGTTCAGCCGGGTCGGCGCGGGCGGGGTCTCGGCGAGCACGGTCCCCCGCGCGACCACGTACCGCGGCCGGACCTGGCGCCGCACCGCCTCGGCGGGGTTCTCGGCCGGCAGCAGCACGAAAGAGGCCGGGGCGCCCTCGGAGATCCCGTACTCCGCCTCCGTCAGGCCCAGCACCCGCGCCGCGCGCTCCGTCACCATCTCGAACGCCACCGGGATCTCGTCCGCCCCCGTGAGCTGGGCGGCGTACAGCCCGACGAGGGCGGTCTGCAGGGGGCTCGCGGTGCCGAGCGCGTTCCACGGGTCCATCACGTCGTCGTGGCCGAAGGCCACGTTGACCCCCGCCGCCAGCATCTCCTTGACCTGCGTGAGGCCGCGCCGCTTGGGGTAGCCGTCGAAGCGGCCCTGGAGATTGAGGTTCGCGAGGGGGTTGGAGACCAGGTTGATCCCGGAACGGGACAGCAGCCGCTGGAGTTTGAAGCTGTACGCGCCGCCGTAGGAGCCCATCGCCGTCGTGTGCGAGGCCGTCGCCCGCTCCCGCAGCCCCGAGCGCAGCGCGAGCGCGGCCAGCACCTCCACGAACCGGGACTGCTCGTCGTCGATCTCGTCGCAGTGGGCGTCCACGCGCAGCCCGTGCTCCTCGGCCACCGCGAAGGCGACGGCCAGCGACGCGACGCCGTCCTCGCGGGTGTCCTCGAAGTGCGGGATGGCCCCGACGACGTCGGCGCCCCGGGCCACCGCCTCGCGCAGCAGCGCCTCGCCGCCGGGGAAGGAGACGATGCCCTCCTGCGGGAACGCGACGATCTGCAGGGTCATGAAGTCCCGGACCCGGTCGCGGACCTCCAGCAGCGCGTCCAGCGCGGTGAGCGCCGGGTCGGTGACGTCGCAGTGCGTCCGCACGTGCAGCACGCCCTGGGCCGCCTGCCAGCGCAGCACCCGCGTGGCCCGCGCGATGACGTCCTCGCGCGTGAGGGTCCGCTTGCGCTCGCTCCAGCAGGCGATGCCCTCCCACAGCGTCCCGGAGGCGTTCGGGCGGGGCTCCCCGGCGGTCAGTGCCGTGTCCAGGTGGATGTGCGGCTCGACGAAGGGGACGCTGAGCAGCCCGCCGTGCGCCTCGATCAGCACGCCGGTGGCCGGCGGCTCCTTCTGGTCGTCGTACGGGACCACCCGCGCGATCCGCCCGTCCTCGGCGACCTCCACGTCGGACAGGCCATCGGTATGGAGCAGCCGGGCACCCCGCACGATCATCCGCATACGGCCACCCTACGACCGTGGCCCGCGGTTTCCGGGGAAACCGCGGGCCACGACGTCCTGCACCGCGTGCCTGGCTGAGCCGCGCTTGGCCTGGGCCTTCTGCTGCATGCCCCGCGTCTTCGCGGAGACGGACTGCACGTCTCTGACCGCGGCTTTCGCGCGTGCCTCGGCCGCCGTGTTCTTCGCCCGCTCCCGCTCGCGCTCCGCGGCCTGTGACGTGCCGGCACGAGCCTTCTTGGCCATGATCACTCCTCCTCGGGACACATCGGGACGCACCAGAGGGCGTACGCCCTCCACTGTCCCGCCGTTCGGAGGAGGCGGCATCCGGAGCGAGGGTCAGCCGCGCCCGCCCTTGCGGCGCTGCTGCTCGCGCATCCGGTCTTCCTGCATGGCCATCTTCTGCGCCTCGCGCACGTCCTCGACCAGCATCGCCGGCTTGCTCGGCATCCCGGAGTCAGACGACCGACGGTCCTCGTGAGTCTGTTCCTTGCGCTGCTTCGCCATGATCACTCCTCACTGGAACTGGAATACGGCTGGGTGGGACCCCGCCCACGCTGCCCCCTTCCGCCCGCCACGACCATTCGACAGCGCCAATCGGGTTACATGGGGGTATGACTGACAACACGGCCGTGCCCGATTGGGAGAAGCGCTTCCGGACGCCGCGCGTCGGGCTGCCCGACTGGGCCGAGGACGCTCCGGACCGCTCGCTCTTCGTATCGAACGCCACCGGGACGTACGAGCTCTACGCCTGGGACCGGGCCACCGGCAGCCAGCGGCAGGCCACCGACCGGCCCAACGGGACCACCGACGGGACCCTCTCCCCCGACGGGGAGTGGATCTGGTGGTTCTCCGACACCGACGGCGACGAGTTCGGCACCTGGGTGCGCCAGCCCTTCGCGGGCGGCCCCGACGAACCGGCCACCCCCGGGCTGGAGCCCTCGTACCCCGCCGGTCTCGCCATCGGCCGGGACGGGACCTCCGTCGTCGGCCGGTCCACCGACGAGGACGGCACCACCATCCACGTCGTGCGGCCGGACGCCGCCGAGCCCGTGGTGATCTACCGGCACCGGGAGTCGGCCGGCGTCGGCGACCTCTCCCACGACGGCACCCTGATCGCGATCGAGCACACCGAGCACGGGGACGCCATGCACTCGGCGCTGCGCGTGGTCGGCCTCGACGGGGCCGCCGTCGCCGAGCTCGACGACTCCCGGGGCGGGACGGTGGAGCTGGGCCTGGAGGTGCTCGGCTTCGCGCCGGTCGCCGGGGACACCCGGCTGCTGGTCGGCCACCAGCGGCGCGGCCGCTGGGAACCGATGGTGTGGGACGTGGCCACCGGGGCCGAGCAGGACCTGGCGATCGAGCTGCCGGGCGACGTCAGCGCCGAGTGGTATCCGGACGGCTCCGCGCTGCTGATCGCGCACGGCTTCGAGGCGCGCAGCGAGCTCTGGCGCTACGACCTGGCCGCGCGGGAGCTCGTCAGGGTGCAGACCCCGCCCGGCACGGTCTCGGGCGCGACGGCCCGGCCCGACGGCACCGTGGAGTACCAGTGGTCCTCGGCGGCGGAGCCCTCCGCCGTACGGTCCACCGCGGGCGGGACCGTCGTGGACCCTCCCGGGTTCCGGCCGCCCGGCTCGGTGCCGGTGGAGGACGTGTGGGTGGAGGGCCCCGGCGGGCGGATCCACGCGCTGGCGCAGCGGCCCGTGGGCCGCGGCGACGGGCCCTTCCCGACGATCTTCGAGGTGCACGGCGGCCCGACCTGGCACGACAGCGACGCCTTCGCGGCCACCCCGGCGGCCTGGCTGGACCACGGTTTCGCGGTGGTCCGGGTCAACTACCGGGGCTCGACCGGGTACGGCCGCGAGTGGACCGACGCCCTCAAGCACCGTGTCGGCCTGATCGAGCTGGAGGACATCGCGGCCGTCCGGGAGTGGGCGGTGGCCTCCGGCCTCGCCGACCCGGCGCGCCTCGTGCTCTCCGGCGGTTCCTGGGGCGGGTACCTGGCCCTGCTGGGCCTCGGCACGCAGCCCGAGGCCTGGGCCGTGGGCCTGGCCGCCGTACCCGTCGCGGACTACGTGACGGCGTACCACGACGAGATGGAGGCGCTGAAGTCCCTGGACCGCACCCTCTTCGGCGGTACGCCGGAGGAGGTCCCGGACCGCTTCGCGGCGTCCTCCCCGCTCACGTACGTGGACGCGGTGAAGGCCCCCGTCCACATCGCGGCCGGCCTCAACGACCCGCGCTGCCCGATCCGGCAGATCGAGAACTACGTGGAGCGGCTTGCGGCGCGCGGTGCGGTGCACGAGGTGTACCGGTACGACGCCGGACACGGCTCGCTCGTCGTGGAGGAGCGGATCAGGCAGGTCCGGATGGAGCTGGAGTTCGTGCAGAAGCACCTGCCGCGGTAGGCCCCTCGGCCGCCCCTGCCCCGGTGATCCGGTGCACCCCCCGTACGGTGGTGGGGTGCACCGGTTTCTCCTGACCCCGCGCTGGTGGGGGATCAACGTCTTCGTCGCGCTCGCCGTTCCCGTCTGCCTGTTCATGGGGACCTGGCAGCTCGGCCGGTTCGAGGACCGCGTCGACAGCCACAAGGAGGCGACCGCCGGACGACCCGCCTCCGAGGCCGCCGCGCCGCTGGAGTCGCTGCTCCCGGTGGACAAGGAGACCTCCGGACGCCTCGCCTCCGCCTCCGGCGAGTACGCCGAGCAGCTGCTCGTCCCCGAGCGGCGGCTCGACGGCAGGACCGGTTTCTACGTCCTGACCCTGCTCAGGACCGACTCCGGCAAGGCCGTCCCCGTGGTCCGGGGCTGGCTGCCGGGCACCGCCGACGCGGCGAAGGCCCCGGTGGCGCCGACCGGGCGGGTCGAGGTGACGGGCGCGCTCCAGGCATCGGAGAGCGCCACCAGCAAGGGCGTGTACGCCGAGGGCGGGCTGCCGGCCGGGCAGCTCGGGGTGATCGGGGCGGCCTCGCTGGTCAACCTCGTGCCGTACGAGCTCTACGACGCCTGGCTGACGGTGCAGACCCCGGCGGACGGACTGACCCCGGTGCCCGCGCAGGCGCCGAGCAACACCGGGCTGGACCTGAAGGCCTTCCAGAACCTCGGCTACACCGGCGAGTGGTTCGTCTTCGCCGCGTTCGTGCTGTTCATGTGGTTCCGGCTCTACCGCCGCGAGGTGGAGACCCTGCGCGATGCCGAGGCGGGGCTGCTGCCGGAGACCGCCGACCGGTCGCCGGAGCCCGCCGCCGCGGCCCCGGGCACCGACCCGGCCCCGGGCACTGCCACGGCCCCCGCCACGACCGGCGCTACGGCTTCGGCGCGTCCAGCGGAATGACGCCCGTCCGGTAGACCGTTCCCCCGCAGGCCGCGGGGATCGTCGCCTGCGTGGTCGGCGCACCCGGCAGCGCCGTGTGCGGGGTGTGCGTCACCTCCACCCCGGCCGGCTCCGGGGCCTTGGCACCCGTGTCCGGCTCCTGGCCCGTGGCGTGGGCCGCCGCGCCCTGCCCGCCGTCCGGGGCGCTGACCGGGGGCTTGGTCACCGGATCGGGCGTGGCCGCCGGGCAGGACTGCGCGGAGGGCACCCAGGCGAAGCGCACCTCGTACGCCGTGTACGGCTGGAGCAGCAGCAGCGGCGTCTCCGCCGAGGGGTCGGGGAGGCCGGCCGCCGGGTCCCCCGCCGTGTGGCCGACCACGGTGACCCCCGAGGCCTGGCCGGGCGCCGACACCGAGGCCGCCGTCACGGTGTCCGGGCCGACGACCGTGCAGCCGCGCGCCGAGACGTTGGTGACCTTGAAACTGCCGTACACCTTGCCGTCGGCCTCCGGGGCCCTGGCGCTGCCCTGCACCCCGAGCTGCTCCGCGCTGCACCCGGGCAGGCCGGGCGCCGCGCCCACCGGGGGCTGCGGGCCGGTGCCGGCCGAGGCACCCGCCGCGGCGCCCGCGGTGTCCGGGCCGGCCGTACCGCCGCCGGTCGGGGCCCCGCCCTCCTGCGGGTCGGGCCGCGCGCCGCCGCCGGTCTCCGCGTCCTTGCCGGCGGCCTTGCCGGGCTGGGGCCGCGCGCCCGCGCCGTCCTGGTGCGGATCGGAGGTGCCGCCGCCGGCCGCCGTCCCCGGCTGCTCGCCGTGCCCGGCCATCGCGGAGCGGTCGGCGGCGGAGCCCTCGCCGCCGGTGATGTGCAGGTGCAGGGCCGCCGGGACGGCCGTCCCGGCGAGCAGCACGGCCGCAACCGCCCCGATGACGGCCTGCCGCTTGCGGGTCCGGCGTACGGGGACCGCGTACTGCAGCCGCTCCAGCGCCCCCGCGGAGGGCTCCAGGCCCTCGACGGCTCCGCGCAGCAGGCTCCGCAGCGCCTGTTCCTCGCCCGCCCCGTCCGGCGGGGTGTGGTCGTCCATCATGACTGCGCAGCCTCCATCGCCACCCGCAGCGCGGCAATGCCCCGCGATCCGTACGCCTTGACCGAGCCGAGCGAGACGCCGAGCGTCTCGGCGACCTGGGCCTCCGTCATGTCCGCGAAGTACCGCAGCACCAGCACCTCGCGCTGACGCCGCTGGAGCCCGCGCATCGCCTTGATGAGATCGTCCCGTTCCAGCTGGTCGTACGCGCCCTCTTCGGCACTGGCCATGTCCGGCATCGGCTTGGAGAGCAGCTTGAGGCCGAGGATGCGGCGGCGCAGCGCGGAGCGCGAGAGGTTGACGACGGTCTGGCGCAGATACGCCAGTGTCTTGTCCCGATCGCGAACCCGGTTGCGCGCCGAGTGGACCCGGATGAACGCCTCCTGGACGACGTCCTCGCAGGAGGCGGTGTCGTCGAGGAGCAGCGCCGCCAGACCGAGCAGCGAGCGGTAGTGGGCCTGGTAGGTCTCGGTGAGGTGGTCGACCGTGGTGCCGGCGACGACGACCGGCTCGGCGGCAGCGGCAGCGGGCGCGGCACCGGTGGACTGGGCGGTCGCCTCCTCCCCGTTCCCCGCGGCCTCCGCGCTATCGCGGGGCGCGGGCACGCGGCCGCCCCGGGTCGGTACGGCGGAGGGCACGGTGATCGGCGCTGCGCCCGCCGGAACGGGAACGATCACGGGGAACCCGCCGGCCGCGGGCGTGCGGGAAGGCCGGCGCGGCACACCGAGTGTGCTGCGCGCCGGAACGACGGCGAAGTCGAGAAGTGCCTCTGCCACGCCAGTTGGACACGCGTCCCCCCACCAGGGTTGTACGCGTGAGGCCGCCTCACCAGCAAAATCCCCATAGCCCTCATGCGCACCCGCTCTTCCTGATTGCCCCGCCCGTCCAGGCGGCAGTCAGGCCATCACCTTGATCAAGGGATCAGCTCTGATCCTACAAAGTGAATTACGCGAATTCACCAGCGATCAGTTCCGCGATCTGAGTGGCGTTCAGGGCGGCCCCGTTGCGGAGATTGTCCGCGCACACGAAGAACTCCAGCGAGCGCGGATCGTCGAGCGAGGCCCGCATCCGCCCCACCCACGCCGGATCCGTCCCCGCGGCGTCCACCGGAGTCGGGAACTCCCCGGCCGCCGGGTCGTCCACCACGACCACGCCGGGCGCGGCCTCCAGGATCTCCCGGGCGTGCGCGGCGTCCACCTCGGCCTCGAACCGTGCCCGTACGCTCAGCGAATGGCCGGTCAGCACGGGCACCTGTACGCAGGTCACCGCCACCGGGAGCGCGTCCAGGTGCAGGACCCGGCGGGTCTGCGCCCGTACGGCCAGCTCGTGCGAGGACCAGCCGCCCTCGCGCAGTTCGCCGGACCACGGCACGACGTTGAGGGCGAGCGGGGCCGCGAAGGGGCCGGCGTCCTCGCCGACGGCGCGGCGCACGTCCCCGGTCTGCTCGCCCAGCGAGGTCCCGGCGACCAGCGACAGCTGGCGGCGCAGGGTGTCGGAGCCGGCCCGCCCGGCCGCGCTCGCGGCCTGGTACGAGGAGACGGTCAGATCGGCCAGTCCGTACTCGGCGTGCAGCGCGCCCAGGGCCGCGATCATCGCGGCGGTTACGCAGTCCGGGCTCGCGACGATCCCGCGCGGCCGCATCCGTACGGCCTGCGCGTTGACCTCGGGCACCACCAGCGGCACCTCGGGGTCCTCGCGGAAGGCCGCGGACTGGTCGACGGCGACGGCCCCGCGCGTGACGACGACCGGAGCCCAGCGGGCCGAGATCTCGGCCGGGGTCAGGAACAGCACCACATCGCCCTGCCCGATGCCCTCGAAGGCGTCCTCGGTGAGGGCGAGCACCTCGCTCTCCTGCCCGCGCACGGCCAGCACGCGGCCGGCCGAGCGCCCGGAGGCGATCAGGCGTATCTCGCCCCAGACGTCCGCACGCTGGGACAGGATCTGGAGCACGACGGAGCCGACTGCTCCGGTCGCCCCGACCACGGCGAGCGCCGGAGCCGGGGTCGACCGGGTCTCCGTCATCGTCCGGTGCCTCCGTAGACCACGGCCTCGTCGCTGTCGGAGTCGAGGCCGAAGGCCGTGTGCACGGCGCGGACGGCCTCGTTGACGTCGTCCTGGCGGGTCACGACCGAGATGCGGATCTCGGAGGTCGAGATCAGCTCGATGTTGACGCCCGCGTCGGACAGCGCCTGGAAGAAGGAGGCGGTGACGCCCGGGTTCGTCTTCATGCCCGCGCCGACCAGGGAGATCTTGCCGATCTGGTCGTCGTAGCGCAGGGACTCGAAGCCGATGGCGCCCTTGGCCTTCTCCAGCGCGTCGATGGCCTTGTGGCCCTCGGTCTTGGGGAGGGTGAAGGAGATGTCCGTCAGGCCCGTGGACGCGGCGGACACGTTCTGCACGATCATGTCGATGTTGATCTCGGCGTCCGCGATGGCGCGGAAGATCGCCGCGGCCTCGCCCGGCTTGTCCGGTACGCCGACGACCGTGATCTTGGCTTCGGAGACGTCGTGAGCGACTCCGGAGATGATGGCGTGCTCCACCTTCGCGTCCCCTTGCGGATTCTCGTTGCTGACCCAGGTGCCCGGCAGTCCCGAGAAGGACGAGCGGACGTGGATCGGGATGTTGTATCGGCGTGCGTACTCGACACAGCGGTGCAGCAGCACCTTGGAACCGGAGGCGGCGAGCTCCAGCATGTCCTCGGAGGAGATCCAGTCGATCTTCCGGGCCTTCTTCACGACGCGGGGGTCCGCGGTGAAGACGCCGTCGACATCGGTGTAGATCTCGCAGACCTCGGCGTCCAGCGCCGCGGCGAGCGCGACGGCGGTCGTGTCCGAGCCGCCGCGGCCGAGGGTGGTGATGTCCTTGCTGTCCGCCGACACGCCCTGGAAGCCGGCGACGATGGCGATGTTGCCCTCGTCCAGCGCGGTACGGATGCGGCCCGGCGTGACATCGATGATGCGCGCTTTGTTGTGGACCGAGTCGGTGATGACGCCTGCCTGGCTGCCGGTGAACGACTGGGCCTCGTGGCCCAGGTTTTTGATCGCCATGGCCAGCAGGGCCATGGCGATCCGCTCTCCGGCGGTCAGCAGCATGTCGAATTCACGCCCGGCAGGCATCGGGGATACCTGTTCGGCGAGATCGATCAGCTCGTCCGTCGTGTCGCCCATCGCGGAAACCACGACGACCACCTGGTGGCCGTTCTTCTTGGCATCCACGATCCGCTTGGCGACGCGCTTGATGCCCTCGGCATCGGCTACGGAGGAGCCTCCGTACTTCTGCACGACAAGGCCCACGTGCGCTCCTCGCTCAATCCAGTACTGCGGTCGCGGGCCAGTCTAACGAGCGACCGCGATGCGGCCGACGCGTACCACATCATGAGACATTCGGTTCACCCCGTGATCATGTCGGGGGCGCCGCCGCATGGCCGGTGGGCCCGTCCGGCGTAAAGTGATCTGCGGCATGCCACGCAAGGGTTCTCCTGCCCGTCCACCCTGTCCCGGTTCTCTTTCCGACAGGAGGAAAGAAGAGGAAAGAAGATGAACCGCACGCGTCGCATCACGCTCCTGGCCACCCTGCTGGCCTCTTCCGTGGCCCTCGCCCCGGCCGCGGCCGCCCTGGGGACCACGGCGGGAACGGCCGCCGCGCCCAGCGGCGGCCGGTGCACCCTCCAGAAGAGCGGGGGCAAATCGGACAGCCACGCCCGCTACACGCTCACGGGCTCCGGGTTCAGCGGGACCGGCAAGGTCACCGTCACGTCCGACACCGGCCAGAGCAGGACGGCCGGGGTCTCGAAGTCGGGGAACTTCCGAGCCAAGAACCTGCCGTACGGCCAGTACAGCGCCGCCCCGGGCCAGGGTGCCGCGGTGAAGTGCACCTCACCGGCGAAGCCGGCCGGCGACACGGGCACCGACACGGGCAAGGCCAAGACGCCCGAGGAGCAGTACGCCGCGGGCCGCAAGGCCGGATTCGACTCGACGAAGGCCAGCTGCGAGACCAAGCCGAAGGCACCCGGCCTGGCCGCGGTCGACCCGAACTACGAGAAGGGCTACAACGACGGCTCTGCGGAGGCCCTCAAGGCCTTCTGCGGGACCGGGACGAAGCCGCAGGACCCCAACACGCCGGCGGCGCAGATCGCCTCGGTGACCGCCGTGGCCACGCCGATCAGCGGCTCGGTGAAATGCGACCCGCCCACGACGATCACCTTCAACGGGACCCTCACGTCCACGGGTCCGGGGCAGGTCATCTACCGGTGGACCCGGAGCGACGGCGCCATCGGACAGCCCGAGATCGTCAACTTCGACGCCGCGGGAGCCAAGTCGGTCACCACCACGTGGTCCAGGGGACCCCACCCGGCCGGCACCGTCGTGGACGGCTGGGAGAAGATCGAGATCCTGAAGCCCAACGTCCTCATGAAGTCCAACGAGGCGGCGTTCAAGCTGACGTGCTCCTGAGTCGCCCCGAGCCCCCGCAACACACCTGAGCGGTCCGCCCGCCACCTCAGCCGGGCGGGCCGCTCGGCCGTTCGCTACGCCCCGCCGACCGGCCGGCCGGCCGTGGCCCGGCCGATGGTGCCGAGCTCCTCGGCCATCACCCGCCCGGCCTGCTCGGCCAGCTCCTCCTCGGCCAGGTCCTCGTCGGTGTCCAGGCCGTCCAGGGCCTCCAGCGGCTGATCCAGCCGTACGTGGGCCACCAGCGACTGCAGGGCGCGCAGGGTCGCCGAGGCCGTCGGACCCCAGTTGGTGAAGTACGAGAACTGCCACCACCACAGCGCCTCGGTGGTCCGGCCCTCCCGGTAGTGGGCCAGCCCGTGCCGCAGGTCCGCCACCACGTCGGCCAGGTCGTCGGAGATCCGGTGCGCGACCGGGGCCTTGCGCGGCTCGTAGGGGTCGAAGACCTCCGAGTACACGTCGACCGGCTCCAGCATGTACGCGAACCGCTCGCGCAGCTCGTCCACGTCCGGCTCCGGGCCGAGGTCGGGCTCGTAGCGCTCGTCGGGCAGGACGTCCTGGTACGCGCCCAGCCGGCCGCCCGCCAGCAGCAGCTGGGACACCTCCAGGAGGAGGAAGGGCACCGCGCTGTCCGGGTCCTCGCCCTTGGCCACCTCGGTGACCGCGACGATGAAGGACTCGATCTGGTCCGCGATCTGGACGGCGAAGTCGTCCGGATCCTGGCCCAGGGCGTGCAGCGTTGCGTCAGACATCGAGAAGTCGCCTTCCTTCAAAGGCCCGCCCGAGCGTGACCTCGTCCGCGTACTCCAGATCTCCCCCGACGGGGAGCCCGCTGGCCAGACGGGTGACCTTCAGGCCCATGGGCTTGATCATGCGGGCGAGGTACGTGGCGGTCGCCTCGCCCTCCAGGTTCGGGTCGGTGGCGAGGATCAGCTCGGTCACCTCGCCGTCCGCGAGGCGCGCCAGCAGCTCGCGGATGCGCAGGTCGTCCGGGCCGACGCCCTCGATCGGGCTGATGGCGCCGCCGAGGACGTGGTACCGGCCCCGGAACTCGCGGGTCCGCTCGATCGCGACGACGTCCTTCGACTCCTCCACCACACAGATGACCGTGGTGTCGCGGCGCGGGTCGCGGCAGATGTTGCACCGCTCCTCCTGCGCCACGTTCCCGCACACCGCGCAGAACCGGACCTTGTCCTTGACCTCCAGCAGCGTGTGCGCGAGGCGGCGGACGTCGGTGGGCTCGGCCTGCAGGATGTGGAAGGCGATCCGCTGCGCGCTCTTGGGCCCGACGCCGGGCAGCCTGCCCAGTTCGTCGATCAGGTCCTGGACCACGCCTTCGTACACGGACTGCCTTCTTTCGATCGTGGATGTGGGGGTTGAGGGGTCAGAACGGGAGGCCGGGGATGCCGCTGCCGCCGCCCAGGCCCTGGGCGAGCGGGCCGAGCTTCTCCTGCTGGAGCGCCTGGGCGTTCTCGTTGGCAGCCTGGACCGCCGCGACGACCAGGTCGGCGAGGGTCTCGGTATCGGCCGGGTCCACCGCCTTCGGATCGATCACCAGCGCACGCAGCTCACCGGAACCGGTGACGGTCGCCTTCACGAGGCCGCCGCCGGCCTGGCCCTCGACCTCGGCCTGCGCGAGTGCCTCCTGGGCCGCGGCGAGGTCCTGCTGCATCTTCTGGGCCTGCTGGAGCAGCTGCTGCATGTTGGGCTGGCCACCACCGGGAATCACAGGTCACTCACTCCGTTGCGTCGGTCCAAGACTGGGGCAGCTTGGTCAATCCGAGCCTACGTGCTCCCCGCGCGGCGCGCTCTACGCCGTCAGGACCAACTCTTTCGAGTGAGAGACGGGGCGTGCGCGTACCTGATGGAGACCTCCTTGCGGGCGGAAAACCGGGGATTCTCCGCCCATCGGCCGCCATTCGAAGGTAGGAAGAGCATGCGCATCATTGCGCACACGCGCACCACCACACGTCAGCGCAGGCAGAGGGAGTGCCGGGTGAGCCAGCCGGAGATGCAGCCCGAGGGGCCACCCCGGGATCCCCGGGAACCCCGGGAGGAGGGCAGCGGACCGATGGCGGCGGGCGATCTGACCGGCGGACCGTTCCCCCTCGGGGACTGGGGCGAGCCGGCCGAGCGGCTGGACGAGCTCTACCGGCGGGTCGAGGCCGATGCGCTGCGCACCGCGGAGTGGTACCTGTCCGACCGGGCGTGGAAGCGCCGGGGCGCGCGGGTGCTGCGGGTCGGCGCGGCGGCGGGGGCGGTGGCCGGGGCCGCGATCCCGCTGCTGGAGCTGACGGGCTCGGCGCCCGGCGTGGCCCCGTACGGCTACCTCTCGCTGATGCTGGCCGCGGCCTGCCTGGCCTGCGACCGGTTCTTCGGGCTGACCTCGGGCTGGATGCGGGACGTGGCGACGGCGCAGGCGGTGCAGCGCCGTCTGCAGACCCTGCAGTTCGACTGGGCCTCGGAGAACGTACGGGAGGTCCTGGGGCCCACGGAGGGCACGGCGAGCGAGGCGGCGGACCGCTGTCTGACCGTGCTGCGCCGCTTCTCGGAGGACGTGACGGAGCTGGTGCGGTCCGAGACGGCGGAGTGGATGGTGGAGTTCTCCTCGGGACCGGCGCCGCTGGTGATGCAGTCGCTCGGCGCCCCGTCCTCCCGGGCCGAGGCGGGCCTGCCCCCGGCCCGTTTCCCCCTCCCCCCGGGAACCCGCCCCAACATGCCCCGCCAGCGCCCGCCGGAGCAGCCCCGCTGAATCCGTTCCGCCGGTGTGCGAGGGGTCGGGGGGCGAGGGGTCGGGGGGCGAGCCCCCGACCCGGCGCCGGTCAGCTGAAGATGATCATCGAGCCTTGGCCGAGGCTCCGCGTCGCCGCCGCGTGCAGCCCCAGCCACACGTGCCGCTCCCGCGCGAAGGGGCTCTCGTCGTACGGAATCGGCCCGGCCGGCTCCTCCAGGGACGTGGGCCGCCCCGGCGCCAGCGGCGCCAACGGCGGATTCCCCGGGTCGATCCCGATCGCCGGCGCCACCACCGTCAGCTCGCGAAGCAGCCCCTGCGCCGACCCCAGCGGGCCGCCCCCGGCCAGCAGCTCCTCGTTGGCCAGCGGAGCCGCGAAGTCCACCGGGACGTACGCCCCGGCGTGGTCGTAGTGCCACACCAGGTGCGACTGCTGCGCCGTCGGCTCGAACATCTCCAGCAGCTGCTCGTAGTCGCCGCCCAGCTCGTCCACCGGTGTCACCGGCAGCCCGCAGATCTGCAGCAGGTACGCCCGCCGCAGGAAGTGCAGGGCGTCGTAGTCGAAGCCGGCGACGGGGGCCACGTCCCCGCTCAGGCCCGGCATGTACGCGAACACGGGCACCGACGGGAGGCCCGCCTCGCCCAGCGCCTTGTCGTACGAGGCGATCTCTTCCGCGAACGGGTTGTCGGGGCTGTGGCACAGCACGTCGACAAGGGGGACCAGCCACAGGTCACAGGCCAACGCGGGCTCCGATCAGTCGATGCCGCCGATCCGGTCAGCGTAGTGCGCCGAACACCCTCCGCGAAGGGCTGCGCAGAACCTGGGGCGGAACCCTTGGCGCACCGGGGGCTGAACCCGCGGCCGAACCCGGTCCCCATCAGGCGGAACCCGCGCCGGAGCCGCCCGCTGGGTGCCTGGTCCGGCCTGACCCGCACGACACCCCTAGACCTGCCCCGGACCCACCCTCCAGACCCAGACGTCCTCGACCTTCTCCGGCTGCCGCCCGAGCAGCTCGCTGATCATGTCCCGCAGCTCCACTCCCCGGTCCTGGAACGGCAGCACGACCGCGCCGGCCTTCCAGAACTCCAGGTCCCGCCGTGCCTGCTCCCGCCACTGCGGGGTGATCTCCGGAGGCTGCTGCCCGTACCGGACGTCCCGCAGGAGGTTCGAGAGGTGGCGCGGGGTGGCCCCGTAGATGCCGATCCGGTCGGGTCCCCAGGGGCCGTTGAAGTAGCCCCCGGCCAGCCGGAAGCCGAAGTCCGCCTCGACCTGCCAGTGCAGCGCGTCCGCCTGTCCCGGGTCCGGCAGCGGTACCGGAACGAGTGCTTCCCCGTCCTTGACGTAGCCCTTCCAGGCCCCCGAGGTGATGAACGCCGGCACCGGCGCCCGCTCCCGTACGGCCAGCGGCAGCGGCAGCACCGGAATCAGCGCCGCCGCCACCGTGAGGAGGCCGAGCGTGCGCAGCTCGCGCGTGCGCGTCCGTACGATCCGGTCCAGCGCGAGCGCGAGCAGCACGCCCAGTACGGGGGCGCACACCATCGCCACGCGCCCCTCGATCACCGACTCGAACAGCGGCAGCTTCACCATCAGCCGCCAGGGCCCTGGCAGCACGACGTCCGTACGCGGGACGGGCACCCAGGGGCCGAGGGACAGCGCCAGCGCCACGGCACCGGTGATCGCGAGCGCTCGGACGACCCTGCGGCGCCACATCCACACGCACACGGCCACGCCGAGCGCGAGCAGCGGCCAGCCGTAGAAGGCGTTCTGCTCGGTGGTGTTCAGGGAGAGCCGCCCGGCCGTCTCGGCGTCGCCGAAGAGCGAGCGGGCCGCGTACTCGACCAGGGCGCGCGGGCTGTTGCCCGCGTTGTCCCCGTGGAGCACCGAGTGGTAGCTCTGCGGGCCGAAGAACTGCCAGTACAGCGGGAAGATCAGCAGCGGTGCGCAGACGCCCGCGGCGATGACCAGGCCGAGGCCCAGCGGCCGTGCGGCCGCGAGCGCGCGCCGCCGGTCGACCAGCAGGTACGCCGACGAGAAGATCAGCATGCCGAGCGCGGCGATGAGCAGCGGCTCCTCGCCGAGGAAGATCTGGTACGTGGCGAACAGGCCGAGCAGGACCCCGTCGCGGACCACGTTCCTGCCCTCGCACAGGCGCAGGGCCCGGTCGATGATCAGCGGGAGCATGAAGAGGACGACGAAGTTCGGGTGGCCGTTGGCGTGCGAGACCATCGGCGGCGCGAACGCGGCGAGCGCGCCGCCCGCGGCGGCGGCCCAGCGGCTCTGTACGAGGCGGCGGCGGATCAGCCAGTACCAGGTCCAGGCGCTGGCGGCCATGCCGAGCGTGAGGACCAGCGCGAAGGTGACCGTCTCGCCGAACAGGAGCGTGACCGGGATCAGCGGGACGGTCAGGCCGAGCATGGTGGCGTTGGCCATCAGGTTCACGCCGTCGGGCATGCCCTGGGCCAGTGTGAAGAGCGGATTGCGCAGGTGGACGATGTTGTCGGTGGCGACGCCGACGAACCACTCCCACTGGTTCTGGTCCTGGAGCGCGTCCTTGAGGTAGCGGCCGTCGAGGTCCGCCCACAGGCCGTGGAAGACGTACACGGAGAGGGCGATGAAGACGGCGGCGACGGCGATGCCGCCGGAGTTCAGCCGGAAGAGCTCCTTCAGCGCGCGGCGCCGGGCGCCTGCGGGTGTGGCGGCGGCTGCGGCTGTGGCAGCGCCTGCGGTCCGGCGGGGGCCGGCGGCCGGCTTCGGGGTGCGGCGGACGGGTACCTCGGCCACGTGCCAGCCCTGGCGGCGCACCCAGCGCAGCACCTCGGCGTCGATGGCCGGGCCGTCGAGGACGGAGGCGCCGAAGGCGGCGCGCGCCCGGTCCCCGTCGAAGAGGGCGAAGCCGCAGGTGTCGGCGCGGAAGCCCGGTATCCCGGGGATGCCCAGGGCGCGGACCAGGCGGTTTCCCGTCCGGCCGAGGGCTGCGGCCGGGGCCGGGTCCTCCTGGTTCCCGTGGTTCCCGCGGTCCCCCTGGCCCCCGCGGTTCCCCTCGCCGAGTGCCTGCTCCAGGCGGTCCAGCTCGGCCGGCGGGGTGTTGAGCCCGGCGTCGGCCAGCAGCACCCGCTCCCCGGCGGAGGCGAGGACTCCGGCGCGCAGCGCGGCGCCCCGGCCGCGGTGGTCCTCGGAGCGGATCAGCCGGATCCGGGGCTCGTCGGCGGCCGCGGCCTCGACGAGGCCGGCGGTGGCGTCGGTGGAGGCGTCGTCGACGACGACGAGCTCCCAGTCGCCGGGGCCGCTGCCGAGGCGGGCGTCCAGGTGGGCGCGGAAGGCGTCGAGGGCCGGGCCGATCCGGTGCGCGTCCTCGTGGGCGGGAATGACGACGGAGAGCCCGACGGCGCCCAGCCAGGCGGGGGCCGCGGACGGTTCGCCGGCGGCCCTCTCGCCGGTCGCTTCGGTCTCGCCGGCCGCGGTCGTGTCGGTCATGCGCCGACCGCCTTGAGGCCCGCGGCCCAGTCCAGCCCGTGCTGGTTGTACGCGTACACGAGGCTCCGCACCTCGTCGGCGTCGGCCCGGGTCACCGCGTCCACCAGCTCGTTGTGGCCCGACCACAGTCCGGTGTGCAGATCCGCCGCGGCCTTCAGGTGAGGTACGGCGAAGACCCAGCACTGCACCCGGATGCGGTGCAGGAAATCCGAGATGTACGTATTGCCGACCAGCCCGCTCAGCTCCCTCCAGAAGCGCAGGTCGTAGCCGATCAGCACTTCGAGGGAACCGCTCTGCGCGGCCCTGCACGCCTCCTCGGCACGACGGCGCACCGACACCAGCATTTCGCCGGAGCCGGGCGCGGTGCCACGCTCGACGAGCCGCCGGAAGATCCCGTCCACTATGAGCGTACGGGCCTCGATCATGCCCCGGTAGTCGTCCACGGAGAAGACGCGCACGCGAAAGCCCCGGTGCTGGACCGATTCCAGCAGCCCCTGGGCCGAGAGGTCGACCAGCGCCTCGCGTACGGGCGTCGCGGAGACCTCGTACTGCTCGGCGATCTGCTTGACCGTGAACTCGGTGCCCGGTGGCAGGCGTCCCGCCAGCACCTCGTCGCGCAGCGCGTCTGCGATCTGCTGGCGAAGTGTGTTGCGGGTGACAGCGCCGCTGCCTGGCATAGGGGTCCGTCTCCTCGGTAGAACTTTCGGACACCTTAGGCCAGGCAGCGAGGCCGAAACCGATCGAACGCCGGTGGTGTGCGTCTCGCGCGCCCCCGGTCAGGCGGAGGTGGTGTGCCGGTCCGCGACCGTCAGCGCCTCGTCCAGCAGGGCCAGGCCTTCCTTGGCCTCCGCCTCCGTGATGGTGCACGGCGGCACGACGTGCGTCCGGTTCATGTTCACGAAGGGCCACAGGCCGGAGGACTTGCAGGCCGCCGCGAATTCGGCCATCGGCGCGTTGTCGGCCCCTGCCGCGTTGTACGGGACGAGCGGCTCGCGCGTCTCCTTGTCCCGTACGAGCTCCAGCGCCCAGAACGCGCCGAGGCCCCGGACCTCGCCGACCGACGGGTGCCGCTCGGCGATCTCGGCGAGCGCCGGGCCGATGACGTTCGCGCCGAGGTGGGCGGCGTGCTCGACGACGCCCTCCTCCTCCATGGCGTTGATCGTCGCCACGGCGGCGGCGCAGGCCAGGGGGTGGCCGGAGTACGTCAGGCCGCCGGGGTAGGGGCGGGTGGCGAAGGTCTCGGCGATGGCGCCGGAGATGGCGACGCCGCCGAGCGGCACGTACCCGCTGTTCACGCCCTTGGCGAAGGTGATCAGGTCGGGGGTGACGTCCCAGTGCTGGGCGGCGAACCACTTGCCGGTGCGGCCGAAGCCGGACATGACCTCGTCGAGGATGAAGACGATGCCGTGGCGGTCGCAGAGCTCGCGTACGCCCGCGAGGTAGCCGGCCGGCGGGGTCATGATCCCGGCGGTGCCGGGCACGCTCTCCAGGATGATCGCGGCGATGGTCGCCGGGCCCTCGAAGGCGATGGTGTCGGCGAGGTGCGCGAGTGCGCGCTCGCACTCCTCGGCCTCCGTGGTGGCGTGGAACGGCGAGCGGTAGAGGAACGGCCCCCAGAAGTGCACGACCCCGGCGGCGGCCGTGTCGGAGGGCCAGCGGCGCGGGTCGCCGGTCAGGTTGATCGCGGCGGCGGTGGCCCCGTGGTACGAGCGGTAGGTGGAGAGAACCTTCTGCCGGCCCGTGTGCAGACGGGCCATGCGGACGGCGTTCTCGACGGCCTCGGCGCCGCCGTTGGTGAAGAAGACCTTGTCCAGGTCGCCCGGGGTCCGCTCGGCGATGAGGCGTGCGGCCTCGGAGCGGACGTCGACGGCGAAGCCGGGCGCGAGGGTGCAGAGCCGGGCGGCCTGCTCCTGGATGGCGGCGACGACCTTGGGGTGCTGGTGGCCGATGTTGGTGTTCACCAGCTGGGAGGAGAAGTCGAGGTAGCGGTTGCCGTCGTAGTCCCAGAAGTACGACCCCTCGGCCCCGGCGACGGCGAGCGGGTCGATCAGGGCCTGGGCGGACCAGGAGTGGAAGACATGGGCGCGGTCGGCGGCCTTGACGGAGGCGCCGGTGGCCGCGATGTCTGCGGGGTTGCCCGTGGTGACGTGAGGGGTCATGCGGCCACGCTAAAAGTGCGCAGGTGGGAAGGGATATCGGCGGACTGTCTGCGGGTGGGGGCCGGGTCTCGGCAGTCTGTCGGCACAGAAGGGGGAAGAAGGCAATTGACAGCACACTGTCGAAGTGACAGTCTGCTGTCATCTCGATGGAAGAGGCGATGAAGATGACGACGACCGGGGCGACGACCACTCCCTCCGCTCCCTCCGCTACCGCTGCTCCCTCCGCTCCCACCACCCGGCCGGTGCACCTCGCGGTGTACGACACGTACGCGGACTGGGAGACCGGCCACACCACCGCGCACCTGACCCAGCGCGGCCTCCAGGTCCGTACGGTCGGCTTCGCCGCCGGGGCGCCCGTCACCACCATGGGCGGCGTGCGCATCCAGCCCGACCTGGCCCTCGCGGACCTCTCGCCCGAGGACTCCTCCCTCCTCATCCTGACCGGCGCCTCGCTGTGGGACTCCGGCGAGGAGCTGGCCCCCTTCGCGGCGAAGGCGCGGGAGTTCCTGGCGGCCGGGGTACCCGTCGCGGCGATCTGCGGAGCCACGGCCGGCCTGGCCCGGGAAGGCCTGCTCGACGCGCACGCCCACACCAGCGCGGCCGCCGCGTACCTGGCCCAGCAGCCGGGCTACGCGGGCACCGGGCGGTACGTCGAGGCCGACGCGGTGACGGACGGCGACCTGATCACGGCGGGCCCGACGGAGCCGGTCGCCTTCGCCCGGGAGGTCTTCGCCCGGCTGGACGTCTACGGGCCGGAGGTGCTCGACGCCTGGTACCGGCTGTTCCACGACTCGGACGCGAGCGCGTTCCCGGTGCTGATGGCGGCGGCGGAGCGCGGCGATGCCTGAGGTCTCCGCTTCGTCGGCACGGGCCCGGCAGGACCTGCTGAGCCGCACCGCGCTGGGGGTGTTCGGCCTGAACGGCCGGTTCCTCGCGATCTCCGAGGAGCTGGCCGGGCCGGCCGGGCTGACCGCCGCCTGGTGGCAGGTGCTGGGGGCCGTACTCCGGGAGCCGCTGCCGGTGGCGGGGATCGCCCGGGCCATGGGCATCACGCGGCAGAGCGTCCAGCGCATCGCGGACCTGCTGGTGGGGAAGGGCCTCGCGGAGTACGTCCCGAACCCGGCCCACCGGCGCGCGAAGCTGCTGCGCCCGACGGAGGAGGGACGTGCCGCCGTCGCCCGCATCACCCCGGCCCACGCCGTCCTGGCGACCCGCCTCGCGGAGCAACTGGGCGAGGCGGGCTTCAGGGAGACGGTCGAGGTCCTGGACCGGCTCACGAAGGCGCTGGACACGCTGCTGGCCGAGGGATCCGGCGCCTCCGACGCCTGAGGCGCCGGGGCGGGGGCAGGGGGGCGGGGGCAGGGGGGCAGGGGGGCAGGGGGCAGGGGCGGACGCCGCGGCCGGGGATGCGGGAGCCGGGGCGGGGGATGCCTCGGCCGGGGCTGTGCGCGCCGCCCGGTGGAACCGCTCACGTCCCCTGGCCGAGCCGGTGGCAGACTGCCCCCGTGTTCCCGCAACTCCTCACAGCCACCGGCGTCCTGGCACTGCTGACCCTCGTCCCCGGCCCCGACATGGCCGTCGTGACGAAGCTCGCGGTCTCCCGCGGCCGGGCCGACGGGCTGCGCACCGTCGGCGGGATCGCCGCCGGACTGCTCCTGTGGGGCGTCGTCACCGTCGCCGGACTGGCCGCGCTGCTCGCCGCCTCGGCCGAGGTGTACCTGGCGGTGAAGCTCGCGGGCGCCGCGTACCTCTGCTTCCTCGGCATCCGGTCCCTGCGCCGGCCCGGCGCCGAGCCGCCCGCCGTACGCGGCCCGGCGCCGGCCGGACACGGCTCCGCGGGCAGCGCCTGGCGGACCGGCCTGGTCGGCAACGCCCTCAACCCGAAGATCGCCGTCTTCTACACCGGCCTGCTGCCAGCCCTCGCACCTCCGGGCCTGCGCCCGGCCGTCGGCATGGCGCTGCTCGTCCTGATCCACCTCGCCCTGACGGCGCTCTGGCTGGGCACGTACGTGTACGTCCTCTCGCGCGCCCGGCGCTTCTTCGCCCGCCCCCGCGTCCGCCGCGCCCTGGACCGCACGACGGGCGTGGTCCTCATCGCCTTCGGTGTTCGCGTGGCGACGACGCCGTAGCCCCGTACGCCCATCCCTGCGCCGGCCGGTCCGGCTCCTCCCCGACGGCGACGCGGGACGGTGGGGTTCTCGCCCCGATGTGCGCTGCCCGTACGGTCGTTGGGCCGGTCGCCGGGGTCTTTCCGGGAACCTGGTCCACCGTCCCGGGGATACATCCCGAGGACTGATCGACCGCTTCGGGCGTGGCTCTCAGGTCGGCCCTGTCATACCTGAGAGCTACCTGGAAAGGCCGCTCTGCAGCGGGACGCCGACGATGCCCCTCAATTCCTAACTTCGAGACCAGAGATGACGCGAGCACAGCCCTCTGGATCGAGCGAAGGAAAAGGGACCCGCCATGACCCGCGCCGCAGGACGCCCCGCAGGCCGCCCACCAGGACGCCTCGAAGGACGCACCGCAGGTCGCCGCGCCGGACGCCGCCCCGGCCGGCTTCGGCGGACCCTGCTGGCCGGGCTCATCGCCGCGGCGGTCGTGTTCCCCGTTTCCGCCGCCGCCTCTCCCGACGTCCCGGCCCCGCCGCCCGCCGCGCTCGCCGAACAGGCCCCGCTCCCGGACCGGTACGCCGCCAACCGCGCCGACCTCGCCGAGGCGGCCCGCATGGCGCGGGACGCCGGCCGCACCGGCCGCGCGGCGAAGCTGCGGGCCATGGAGGCGGACGGCACCGCCCGTTTCCTCGCCTTCGACGGCCGCGGCAGGGGCCGTGCCGTCGAGGTGCTCGGCGATCTGGAGACCGCCGACCGGGTCGCCGTCCTGGTGCCCGGCTCCGACACCACGCTGGACACCTACCAGCGGTTCCGCGCCGGGGCCGTCGCCCTGCAGCAGCGCCTCCGCGCCGAGCATCCCCGCTCCGCCGTGGTCGCCTGGCTCGGGTACGACACCCCCGGCACGGTCAGCGCGACCGTCCTGACCGCCGACCGGGCGGATGCGGCAGCCGCCGAACTGGGCCCCTTCCTCGACCGCTTGGGGCGGTCCGCCGCGCCCGGCGCCCGGCTCTCCCTCCTCTGCCACTCGTACGGGAGCGTGGTCTGCGCCCGGACCGCCACCGGCCCCGAAGTCGGCGACATGGCCCTGTTCGGCAGCCCCGGTACGGGCGCCGGCTCCGCCGCCGAGCTGCCGACCGGCGCCCGGGTCTGGGCGGGGCGCGGCGGGGCCGACTGGATCGGCCACGTCCCCCATGTCCGCCTCGGCGGGATCGGCTTCGGCACCGACCCCGTCGACCCGGCCTTCGGAGCCCGGCTCTTCGCCGCCGGCCCCGGCGGCCACAGCGACTACCTCAAGCCCGGCACCACGTCCCTCGACAGCCTGACCCGCATCGTGCTCGGCCATGCCCCGGAGGCCCCCCATGCGTAAGCTCCGTGCCCGCTGGTCCGTCCTCGCGGACCGCATCGAGGCCGGCACACCCGCCGACCGGGACCGGCCCGTGGACGCCCTGCGCTCCTTCGCCATCCTCGGTGTGGTGCTGGGCCACTGGCTGGTGACCGCCCTGACCACCGCCAACGGGGGCCTGAGCAACACCAGTCCGCTGGCCCACCTGCCCTGGCTGGCGCCGGTGTCCTGGGTGTTCCAGACCCTGGCCGTGTTCTTCCTGGTCGGCGGCCATGTCGCCGCCCGCGGCCATGCCTCGGCGCGCGAGCGCGGGGTGCCGTACGGGGTGTGGGTCGGGCAGCGGCTGTCGCGGCTGTTCCGGCCGGTCTGCGCGGTGCTCGCCCTGTGGACCGTGACGGCGGCCGGGATGCTGCTCGGCGGGGCGGAGCCGGGCACCGTCCAGACGCTGGTCAAGCTCGTCCTCTCCCCGCTCTGGTTCCTCCTCGTCTTCGCCGTGCTCACCGCCGCCACCCCGCTCGTGGCCCGGCTCAGCCCGCTGTGGCCGCCGGCCGTGGTGGCCGGTGTGGACGTGTGGCGGTTCGGCTTCGGCGGGCCGGAGTGGATCGGCTGGGTCAATGTGGCCGCCGGCTGGCTCGTCCCCTACACCCTGGGCGCCGCCTGGTCCCGCGGGGCGTTCGCCCGGCGCACCCCGGCCGCCCTGCTGCTGGGCGGGGGCGCGGCCGCCACCGTCGGACTCGTCCTGTGGGGCGGGTATCCGGCCTCCATGGTCGGCGTCCCCGGGGCCCCGATATCGAACCTGAACCCGCCGACGCTGGCCGCCGTCTCCTTCGGCCTGGCCCAGTGCGGGCTGGCGCTGCTGCTCCGCGGCCCGCTGGAGCGGGCCATGCGAAGGCCCCGGGCCTGGGCGAAGGTGGCGCTGATGAACCTGTCCGCGATGACGATCTTCCTCTGGCACCAGACCTCGATGATGGCCGTCACCGCCCTGGGGCTGCTGGCCCCCGTCGATCTGCCCGGGCTGCACACCGTGCCCGACTCCCCGCAGTGGATGGCCGCCCGGCTGCTGTGGCTGCCGGTGTTCGCCGCCGCGCTGGGCGTCTGCTGGGCCGCGTTCCGTACGGACGAGCAGGCGAGGCGGCCGCGCCGGCGCACATCCGCCCCGGCGGTCTCCCGACCGGTCACGGGCTCCCGCCCCACCCCCCACCCCCTGCGGGCGCCCGAGGAGGTGATCCGGCATGCCTAGGCTGAGCGACGTGAACGAGCGGAGCGGGGCGCCCGGTGTGGGAGTGGACACGGACCACGGCAGGACCGCCGCACCCCGCGGCCGGCTCCTGCGGACCCTGGCGCAGGACCTGCTCACCATCGAGCGGGACCCGCTGCCCAGGATGTCCCGGCCTCGCTGGCTGGCCCGGCTGCCGCACGCGCTGGTCATCTACGCCGCGGTCTTCTTCGCGTTCCTCACCACGGAGCAGCTGGGCGACCACTACCAGGTCACCGGCGGTCCGCCCCTGGTGGCGGCGCTCCTGACCGGGGCCTCGATCGCGCTCGCGATGTTCCGGCCGATGGCCGGCTGGTGGCTCGGCCTGCTGGCCGGTGTGCTGAGCGCGTGGCTGATCCGTCCCAACGTCGGCGCGGGGCAGACGTGGCCCTGGACGGCCGGGGGGTTGATCGCCTTCGCCCCGGTGCTGCTGCTGGTCGCCCTGCGCGTACCGCCGCGCGTGACCGTGTCGGCCGTGGGTGTCCCCGTCGCCCTGACCGGCCTGGCCGAGGTGCTCTGGAAGCCGGAGCACGGCCAGAGCACCGTGCTGACGGCGCTCCTCATCTACGGGTTCGTCGGACTGCTCGGGTACGCCCTGCGGGCCACCCGCCTGGCCCGCGGCAAGCTCGTCGAGCAGGAGACGATCACCGAGGAGGAGCGGGCCCGGCGCACCCTGCTGGAGGAGCGGAGCCGCATCGCCCGCGAACTGCACGACGTCGTCGCCCACCACATGTCGGTGATCTCCATCCAGGCGCAGGTCGCCCCGTACCTGGTGGAGAACCCCTCCGAGGAGCTCAAGGAGAACCTGGCGGGCATCCGGGGGAACGCTCTGGAGGCCCTGACGGAACTGCGCCGGGTGCTGGGCGTGCTGCGTTCCGAGCAGCCGGACGATCCGGCGAACCCGCACCATCCGCAGCCCACCCTCACCGAACTGGACGGCCTGGTGGACAACGTGCGCAGTGCGGGGCTGGCCGTCACCACCGAGATCGCGGGTGTCCGGCGGCCCCTCACCCCCGGTGTCGAGCTCACCGTGTACCGGATCGTGCAGGAGGCGCTGAGCAACTGTCTGCGCCACGCGCCCGGTTCCCGGGTCGAGGTCGGCATCGCGTACGGGCCGCGCGAACTGCACCTGTGCATCGCCAACAGCGCGCCGACCCGGCCGGCCCCGCCCTCGCACGGCGCCGGGCACGGTCTGCTGGGGATGCGGGAGCGGGCGGGCATGCTGGGGGGCGAGCTCGCCGCCGGCCCCCGCCCGGGCGGGGGGTACGAGGTGAGCGCCGTGCTCCCGATGGATCCCGAGACGAAGAAGGACTGAAGAGGACGCATGAGCACTCCGGCCGACCCGATCAAGGTGATGATCGCCGACGACCAGATGATGGTCCGGCAGGGATTCACCGTCCTCCTCAATGCCCAGCCCGACATCGAGGTCGTCGGCCAGGCCGTGGACGGGGCCGACGCGGTGGCGAAGGTCGCCGAACTCGGGCCGGACGTGGTCCTGATGGACATCCGCATGCCCGGAACGGGCGGCATCGAGGCCACTTCCGTCATCACCGCCGTGCCGGACTCCGCCGTCAAGGTGCTGGTGCTGACCACCTTCGACCTCGACGAGTACGTGTACGAGGCGCTGCGCGCCGGGGCCTCGGGGTTCCTGCTGAAGGACGCGTCGGCCGACCAGCTCGCGGAGGCGGTCCGGGTGGTGGCGGCCGGCGAGGCACTGCTCTCGCCGAACATCACCAAGCGGCTGATCACGGAGTTCTCCCGGATGGGGGCGCCGCGTGCGCCGTCGAGGGCGCGGATCGACGAGCTGACCGAGCGGGAGACCGAGGTGCTGTCGCTGATCGCGCAGGGGCTGTCCAACGCGGAGATCGCCGGGCACCTGGTGGTGGCCGAGCAGACCGTGAAGACCCATGTCGGGCGGATCCTGGTGAAGCTGGGCCTGCGGGACCGGACCCAGGCCGCGGTGTTCGCGTACGAGACGGGTCTGGTCCGTCCGGCGGGCTACTGAGTGGCCCGGGTAGTACCTGAGAGGGACGCCGGGATATCCCCATCAGCGGCGACGCGGACGAGGGGGCGGCCGACCTACGGTGTGGGTATGAGCGAGACGACCTCCCGGGCGAATCCCCGGACACCCGAGTTCCGGATGGCCTCCGGCCTGTTCCGGAGCCTGCGCCAGGATCTGATCACGGACGCCTTCGCCTACCGGCCGCTGGCGCCGATGCGCACCGACGGGCCGGTGACGCGGCGGCTCCCGGCGCGGATACGGCCGTACCTGGTGTATCTGCCGCATGCGGTGGTCGGGTTCATCGCCTTCTTCGTGGTGATGCTGACGTCCACGAGCAGCGGGGAGTACATCGCGGCGAGCAGCACCCTCGTGATGGGGCTGGTCGCGGCCACTCCGGTGCTGATGACGCTGGTGCGGCCCGTGGGGGCGTTCTGGGCGGCCATCACCGCCACCGGGGCGCTCGCGGTGATCGGCCCCGGCTGGAACGACGTGTGGCCCTGGTCGCCGGGTGCCTTCGTCTCCTACCTGGCGACGGTGACCCTCGCCGCGATGCGGACCAGGCCCCGGGCGGCCGGCTGGATGTGGCTGATCACCCTGGGGATCGGCATCGGGATACCGGTCGTGCTCGGCCGGGGGGAGCCGGTCGAGATCATGCCGATGGCCTTCCTCCTGGCGGTCTCGCTTCTGGTGGTGACGGTCCGCAACATACGCAGGGAAGCGGAGCAGGAGGTCAGCGCGCAGCAGGAGGTCACGGCCGTCGAGCGGGACCGGCGGACGCTGCTGGAGGAGCGGACGACGATCGCGCGGGAGCTGCACGACGTGGTGGCGCACCACATGTCGGTGGTGGCGATCCAGGCGGAGGCCGCGCCGTACCGGGTGAAGAACCCGCCGCCGGAGCTGGAGGCGGCGTTCGCCACCATCCGGGAGAACGCGGTGGCGGCGCTGACGGAGCTGCGCCGGGTGCTGGGTGTGGTGCGCTCCGCGGACTACGAGGCGCCGGACGCCCCGCAGCCGACGCTGGCCTCGCTGGACGGACTGCTGGCCAATGTGCGGGAGGCCGGGCTGAGCGTGGACAAGACGGTGACGGGTGCGGTGCGGGAGCTGCCGCCGGGCGTGGAGCTGTCGGCGTACCGGATCATCCAGGAGACGCTGAGCAACACCCTGCGCCATGCGCCGGGGGCGGCGGCCTCGGTCGAGGTCTCGTACGTACTGGGCGGGTTGGGCATACGCGTGGTCAACGCGGCGGGGACCGGGAATGTGCGGCCCTCGCCGGGCGCCGGGCACGGGATCACCGGGATGCGGGAGCGGGTGGCCATGCTGGAGGGTGAGATGACGGCCGGGGAGACCGAGGCGGGCGGGTACGAGGTGGCGGTGTTCATACCGGTTCGCGGCCGGCAGGGCGAGGCCCAGGACGCGTCGCAGGGGCAGGGGCAGTCGGCATGACGATCAGGGTGCTGATCGTCGACGACCAGATGATGGTCCGGGAGGGCTTCTCCGTCCTGCTCAACGCGATGGACGGCATCGAGGTGGTCGGCGAGGCGGTGGACGGCCGCGAGGCCGTCGCCAAAGTGGCGGCGCTGCGGCCGGACGTCGTGCTGATGGACATCCGGATGCCGGTGATGAACGGGCTGGAGGCGACGCGGGAGATCGTGGCCTCCGACACGGACGCGAAGGTGCTGGTCCTGACGACCTTCGACCTCGACGAGTACGTGTACCAGGCCCTGCGGGCCGGGGCCTCCGGGTTCCTGCTCAAGGACGCCTCGGCCCGGCAGCTGGCCGACGGGGTGCGGGTGGTGGCCTCCGGTGAGGCGCTGCTGGCGCCGACGGTCACCAAGCGGCTGATCCTGGAGTTCTCGAAGCTGTCGACCCCGCCGAAGCTGGCGGATCCGGCGGGGACAGGGGAGTTGACCGAGCGTGAGACGGAGGTGCTGGTGCTGATCGCGCAGGGGCTGTCCAACGCGGAGATAGCGGACCGGCTCATCGTCGCGGAGTCCACGATCAAGACGCACGTGAGCCGGATCCTGGTGAAGCTGGGCCTGCGGGACCGCACCCAGGCCGCGGTGTTCGCCTACGAAACCCGCCTGGTGACCCCGGCGTAGCCGGGGCCGGGGCGGGCGGGGCCGGCGGTGCCGCGGCAGGCCGTGGCGGTTTCCGGCCGCGCGCGGGGCGGTCTTCTACAGTGAGGGGATGGGCTTTGATCCGTGGGACGCCGCGTTCGTCGCCGATCCGTATCCCGCCTACCGCGAGCTGCGGGAGCAGGGGCGGGCGCTGTGGTGGGAGGCCACCGGGCAGTGGCTGGTGCCGCACTACGCCGATGTGAGCGCGCTGCTGCGCGACCGCCGGCTCGGCCGGACCTACCTGCACCGCTTCTCGCACGAGGAGTTCGGCCGCGAGGCCCCGCCCCCGGGGCACGAACCCTTCCATGTCCTCAACGACAACAGCCTGTTGGACCTGGAGGATCCCGCCCACGCGCGCGTGCGGCGCCTGGTGTCCAAGGCGTTCACCCCGCGCACCGTGGAGCAGCTCGCGCCCGCCGTGGACCGGCTCGCCGGGGAGCTGGTCGGCCAACTCCTCGCCGACGGGGGCGGGGACCTGCTCACCGTCGTCGCCGAGCCGCTGCCCGTGGCCGTGATCGCCGAGCTGCTCGGGGTCCCGGAGGCGGACCGGGCCCTGCTGCGGCCCTGGTCGGCGGAGATCTGCGGGATGTACGAGCTCCGTCCCGACGAGGAGACCGCGCGGCGGGCGGTTCGCGCGAGCGTGGAGTTCAGCGCCTACCTGCGCGAGCTGATCGCCGAGCGGCGCAAGGAGCCCGGCGAGGATTTGATCTCCGGCCTGATCGCCGCCCACGATGAAGAGGGCCGGCTCAGCGAGCAGGAGATGATCTCCACCTGCGTCCTCCTGCTGAACGCGGGCCACGAGGCCACCGTGAACACCACCGTCAACGGCTGGTGGGCCCTCTTCCGCCACCCCGAGCAGCTCGCCTCGCTCGATTCCGAAAAGTTGTCCACAGCTGTGGATGAACTGATGCGCTACGACACACCCCTCCAGCTCTTCGAGCGCTGGGTGCTCGACGACATCCGGATCGGCGACACCCTCATCCCGCGCGGAGCCGAGGTCGCGCTGCTCTTCGGGTCCGCGAACCGGGACCCCGCCCGGTTCGAGCGGCCCGACGCCCTGGACCTCGTACGGGACGACAATCCGCATCTCAGCTTCGGCGCCGGGATCCACTACTGCCTCGGCGCTCCGCTCGCGCGGCGGGAGCTGACCGCCTCGTTCGGGGCCCTGCTGGCAGACGGCGTCCCGCCCCTGAAGCTCGTACGGGAGCCTCGGTGGCGGGACGGGTACGTCATCCGCGGTCTGGACGAACTCCTCGTGGAGTTCTGAGAGTTACGGGCATTCCGGGCGGAGGCTACGCGGCCAGGTCCCGGCGGCGCAGCGCCGTCAGGCCGGCCGCCAGCAGGGCCGCCGCCAGCGCGGTCAGCACCAGCAGCGGGGCCCAGGCCAGGGCCTCGGCGCCCGGCAGCTTGGGCAGGTGGGCGAAGGGCGACAGGTTCAGGACGGCCTGCGGGAGGTTCAGCGCGGGGCCGATCCAGCCCAGCGTCAGCGCGCCACCGGCCACCGCCCAGGCGGTCACCGCGTACCGCGGGGCGGCTCCGTGCAGGAGGGCCGCGAGGGCCCCGATCACCCAGACCGCCGGGAGCTGGGCGAGCGTCGCACCCACCGCCGCGGCCACGCCGTGGAGGCCCTGGCCGTGCCCGATCCCCAGCCCGAGCCCCGCCAGCAGCAGGATCAGCGCCGAGCCGCCGAAGGCCACCGCCAGGTGGCCGCCGGCCCAGCGCAGCCGCCCGACCGCGTTCGCGAGCAGCGGTTCGGCGCGCTGCCCCGACTCCTCGCCGCTCAGCCGCAGCACCGACGAGACGATGAACAGGGCGGCGATCATGCCGAGCATCCCGGCCATCGTCGCGAGGAAGGCGTCCGCGATCCCGCTCTGCCCGCCCATCCGCTCGATGATCTCGCGGGTCCGTTCGTTGTCGCCGACCAGCTGCGTGGCCCCGTCCGTCATCCCGCCGAAGACCACCCCGGCCGCCAGGAACGCCAGGCTCCATCCGATCAGGCTCCCCCGCTGGAGCCGCCAGGCCAGCGCCCCCGGACCGGCGAGCCGGCCCTCCGCCGGGCCCGGGCGGGCCGGCAGGAAGCTCATGCCGATGTCGCGGCGGCCGGCCAGCGCGTACGCCGCCGCCACCTGCACCGCCACGGCCGCCGCGAACAGGGCGAACACCCACCAGCGTTCGGCCGCGAAGGCCCGTACGTGCTCCAGCCAGCCCAGCGGCGACACCCAGGTCAGCGCGCTCGAACCCCCCGCGCTCCCGGCGTCCCCGGCGGCGCGCAGCACGAACGCCGCGCCGATCAGTGCTCCTGCGAGCCCCTTCGCGAGCCGCGCGCTCTCGGTGAGCTGCGCCGCGATGGCGGCCAGCGCCGCGAACAGCATCCCGGTGGCGCCGATGCCGAGCCCGAGGGCCGACGCACCACCCGCCCCGCGCCCGGCGAGCCCGGCCGTCACCAGCAGCGCGGCGAGCCCGTTGGCCGTCAGGGCCGCCAGCAGCGCGGCCGTCAGCGGCGCCCGACGGCCCACCATCGCGGCGGAGAGCAGCTCCTGACGGCCCGTCTCCTCCTCCTCGCGGGTGTGCCGGACCACGATGACCAGGCTCATGATCCCGGCGAGCACCCCGGCGAAGACCCCGCCGCGCCATGCGGTCAGCGCGCCGATCGAGTCGCCGAAGACCGGCCCGTACAGGGCGCGCAGCGAGCCGTTGGTGTTCATCGTGCCGAGCAGCCGGCCCCGTTCGGCGGCGGTCCCGTACACCGACTCCAGCGAGGCGGGCAGGCTGAGCACCAGCAGCGCCACGACCGTGATCCAGACCGGCATCATCACGCGATCGCGGCGCAGCGCGAGGCGCAGCAGCGTTCCCGTGCCGGCCAGTTGGTTCCTCATCGCGACACGCCCGCCTTCACGTTGCCGCCGACGCCATGGCCGTGCACGTCGTCCTCGTAGTGCCGCAGGAAGAGCTCCTCCAGCGTCGGCGGGGTCGAGGTCAGCGACCGCACCCCGGAATCGGCGAGCGAGCGCAGTACGGCGTCCAGCTTGTCCGTGTCGGCCTGGAGGCGGATCTTCAGCCCCCGCACCTCCAGGTCGTGCACGCCCGGCAGCTGCGCGATGCCGTTCGGCGGGCCGGCGAGCTCGGCGCTGATCGACGTACGCGTCAGGTGCCGCAGATCGGCCAGCGTGCCCGTCTCCACGGTGCGGCCCTTGCGGATGATGCTGACCCGGTCGCAGAGGGTCTCGACCTCGCTCAGGATGTGCGAGCTGAGCAGGACGGTCCGCCCGGCGGCGCGCGCCTCGGCGACGCAGCCCTGGAAGACCCCCTCCATCAGCGGGTCCAGCCCGGAGGTGGGCTCGTCGAGGATGAGCAGTTCGGCGTCGGAGGAGAAGGCGACGAGCGCGACCTTCTGCCGGTTTCCCTTCGAGTAGGTGCGCCCCTTCTTGGTGGGGTCCAGCTCGAACCGCTCGATCAGCTCGGCGCGCCGGGCCCGGTCCAGGCCTCCGCGGAGCCGCCCGTGGAGGTCGATGACCTCGCCGCCGGAGAGGTTGCGCCACAGGGTGACGTCGCCGGGGACGTAGGCGACGCGGCGGTGGAGTGCCACGGCGTGGGCCCAGGGGTCGCCGCCGAGCAGCTCGGCGGTTCCGGAGTCGGCGCGCAGCAGGCCCAGCAGAACCCGGATGGTGGTGGATTTGCCGGAGCCGTTGGGGCCGAGGAAGCCGTGGACCTCGCCGGTGGCGACCGTGAGGTCGAGACCGTCCAGTGCGTGGGTGCGGCCGAACGCCTTGTGGAGCCCGGCGACACTGATTGCCTTCGTCACGATTCTGAACGTACGCTACTTTCACAAACTTGTGAAGCTAGGGAAACGTATAAAGTCGGAAGGGTGGCGGACGACATGAACACTCAGGCACCTGACGTACGGAGCGACGAAGCGGCGGTCTCCCGCTTCGTGGAGCGGTTCGCCGCGCAGCTGACCGAAGCCGGGATGCAGCGGATGGCCTCGCGGGTCTTCGCGCAGCTGCTCGCGAGCGACCGCGGCTCGATGACCTCGGCGGAGCTGAGCGAGGCCCTGCAGATCAGCCCGGCGGCGGTGTCGGGGGCCGTGGCCTACCTGTCGCAGGTGACCATGGTCAGCCGGGAGCGGGAGCCGGGCTCCCGGCGGGACCGGTACGTCCTGCACAACGAGCTCTGGTACGAGACGTTCACCCGGCGGGACCAGGTGCTGAGCCTCTTCGAGAAGACCTTGCGCGACGGCGCGGCCGGAGTCGGCACGGACACCCCGGCCGGCGCGCGCATGGCGGAGACGGCGGCGTTCTTCGAGTTCCTGCAAGGCGAGATGCACGCGATGATGGACCGCTGGCGGGCCCACCGGGCCACCCTGGACCTCCCCGCCTCCTAGGGAGTGTCGTCAAAGTGGCGTCGGCCGCCCGAAAGGGCGGGGCCGGCGGGGCCTGGTGCGTGCGATCGCAAGGCGGAGGAGGGAACCGACGCGCAGCGTCGGTGACCGACGACAACGCGGCGAGCGTGCGTGCCAGGCCCCGCCGGCCAGACGGGACTTTGACGACACGACCTAGGCCGCGTCCTTCGGACCAGGGCGGGCCCGTGGCGGTTGCGGACGGGCGCCGGGCGGCATGGCGGGCCATGGGCCGTCCGCCCAGCGTGGCCGGGGCCCGCCATCGTCCTGGTCCACGGATTCTGGGGCGGCGCCGCCCACTGGGCCAAGGTCGTCCCTGAACTCCATCGCCGCGGCTTCGGCCGGCTCCACGCCGTGGAGAACCCGCTGACCTCCCTGGCCGACGACGCCGAACGCACCCGCAAGACGGTCCGGCAGATCCCCGGGCCGGTGCTGCTCCACGGGCACTCGTACGGCGGAGCGGTCATCACCGAAGCCGGCGACCTGCCGAGCGTGACGGGGCTCGTGTACGTCGCCGCCTTCGCGCCGGACGCGGGCGAAAGCCCCGGCGGGATCAGCCAGGAGCAGCCGCCCGCCGCGCTGGAGAACACCGCCCCCGACTCCGACGGCTACCTGTGGATCAAGCCGGAGAAGTTCCGCGAGAGTTCGCGCAGGACCTGTCGACCGAGGCGGGGCTGGTCATGGCGGTGACCCGGAAAGCCCCGCTGGCATCGACGTTCTGGGATGCCGTCACCGCACCGGCGTGGCGGGTGAGGCCGACGTGGTACCAGGTGTCCACGCAGGACCGGATGATCCACCCGGACAACGAGCGCCGCATGGCCGCGCGGATGAATCCGCGCAAGACCGTGGAGCTGGACGCCGGCCACGCGTCGCCGGCGTCGCAGCCGCACGCGGTGGCGGACCTGATCGAAGCGGCCGCCTCCGCGTCGGGCGCATGAGGCGGGGCCGGTCAGCGCGGCAGCGTGAGCGACCACGCCCCCGGCCGGAGCGTCCACGTACGGCGCCGGACCGGCCCCGCCACCAGCGCGTCCGCCCGGTAGCGGAAGTCCGAGCCCGACACCGTCACCGAGGCCGCCCTCACCCGCAGCGAAGGGCCGCCGGCCAGCCGGACCGTCACCTCCGCCACCCCGCCGGAAGACGACACCGGCACCACGCGCAGGTCCTCCACCGCCCGGTCCACGTCCACCAGCAGCTGCCCGTCCGCCTCCACCCGCAGCCGGTGCCCCACCCGGGCACCCGGCGGGACCAGCGTCCGCACCAGCGAGCGGTACGCGCTCCACACCGACGGCCCCGACGGCCTGGCCGCCGCCCGGACGGGTGGAATCCGCAGATCCCCGAGCACCACCCCGTCGCTGTCGTCGACCAGCAGGTCCCGCGTCCGCGCGGCCCCGTCCAGCACCGAGTGCGCCGCCGCCACCGCCGACAGCGGAACACCGAGGGACCTCGCCAGCCCCAGCGATCCCACCTGCCCCACCGGAATCAGCGAAACGGCCCCGTCCCCGAGCCCGCGCTCCCGGTACAGCAGCCCCACGGCCCGTACCAGCGCCCGGTCGTCGCCGACGATCACCGGCTGCCGATGGCCCCTGCGGGCAAGAGCCCGCGCAAACTCCTCCTGCGAATCCGGGAGGCAGATTTTCGCCGCAGCTCCCGCTGACAGAACATCCTTCGCGATCCGCACGGACTCGCCGTCAAGACGGCGGGCGACCGGGTCGACGAGCACGAGCAGGCCGCCTACCGGCGCGCCCGCATGGCTCATGGTGGGCTCTGGAGCCGACACCTCGGTCCTTCCTCGGGTAGCATCTTTGTGCAAGAGGCCCTTGCGCTATTGCGCCAGGGCCTTCGTCTATTCCGGGGTACCGGTCCGACGGCTCAGCCTGCGGTGTACATCGTCGTACGCCCCCTGACCTTGGACATGCCCCATCCGGAAGAGGTGTACGCCTGTGCCCGCTCTTGTGCTGCTCGGAGCTCAGTGGGGTGACGAGGGCAAGGGAAAGGCCACCGACCTGCTCGGTGGTTCCGTTGACTATGTAGTGCGCTACCAGGGCGGCAACAACGCCGGCCACACGGTCGTCGTAGGCGACCAGAAGTACGCGCTGCACCTTCTCCCTTCCGGCATCCTCTCCCCTGGATGCACCCCGGTCATCGGCAACGGTGTCGTCGTCGACCCGGCCGTCCTGCTCTCCGAGCTGCGCGGCCTGAACGAGCGCGGCATCGACACCTCCAAGCTGCTCATCAGCGGCAACGCGCACCTGATCACGCCGTACAACGTCACCCTCGACAAGGTCGGCGAGCGCTTCCTCGGCAAGCGCAAGATCGGTACGACCGGCCGCGGCATCGGTCCGACGTACGCGGACAAGATCAACCGCATCGGCATCCGGGTCCAGGACCTGTACGACGAGTCGATCCTCAACCAGAAGGTCGAAGCGGCGCTGGAGGGCAAGAACCAGCTCCTCGCCAAGCTCTACAACCGCCGCGCCATCGAGGCCGCGGCGATCGTGGAGGAGATGCTCCAGTACGCGGAGCAGATCAAGCCGTACGTCGCCGACACCACCCTGATCCTCAACAACGCGCTCGACGAGGACAAGGTCGTGCTGTTCGAGGGCGGCCAGGGCACCCTGCTCGACGTCGACCACGGCACGTACCCCTTCGTCACCTCCTCGAACCCGACCGCGGGCGGCGCCTGCACCGGCACCGGCGTGGGCCCGACGAAGATCAGCCGCGTCATCGGCATCCTGAAGGCGTACACGACCCGCGTCGGCGCCGGCCCGTTCCCGACCGAGCTGTTCGACCAGGACGGCGAGGACCTGCGCCGCATCGGCGGCGAGCGCGGCGTGACCACCGGCCGCGACCGCCGCTGCGGCTGGTTCGACGCGCCGATCGCGCGTTACGCCACCCGCGTGAACGGCCTGACGGACTTCTTCCTCACCAAGCTGGACGTGCTGACCGGCTGGGAGCAGATCCCGGTCTGCGTCGCGTACGAGATCGACGGCAAGCGCGTCGAGGAGCTCCCGTACTCGCAGACGGACTTCCACCACGCGAAGCCGATCTACGAGAACCTGCCCGGCTGGTCCGAGGACATCACCAAGGCCAAGACGTTCTCGGACCTCCCGAAGAACGCCCAGGCGTACGTGAAGGCCCTCGAGGAGATGTCGGGCGCCCCGATCTCCGCGATCGGCGTCGGCCCCGGCCGCACCGAGACGATCGAGATCAACTCGTTCCTCTAGGACCGACGCGAAAGGGGCGGTGCGCCGTGTGGCGCACCGCCCCTTTCCGCTTCCCGCCGCGTCAGTCGCTCTCCTCTGTGAGCGCGTGAAGCGAAAGCGTGAAACGGGAACCGCTTCGTGGATCAGCCGGTCTGGTACCAGGCGATCAGGTCGACGACCATGTCGATGTCCTGCCAGCCCTGGTTCCAGAAGTCGATGACGCCGCCCTTGCCCCCGGACGTCTGGACCAGGTTCGGCACGGTCGCACCCGCCGTCCAGTTCACGGACGAGGAGACGGGCCGCTGCGGCGTGACCGCGGTGCCGTTCCGGTAGTCGGGCCAGGTGTTCGGGTCTGCGGTGACCGACAGGAAGCCCGCGCCCTTGGTGTTGGTGACCGTGGTGTTCAGCACCCAGCCGTCGATGTCGGAGTTCGTCGTGTCGGCGTCGAACTGGACGGGCAGCATCGTACGGGCCGGCACCGGGCCGGCCTTGCGGCCCCAGCTGTCGATGCGGGTGTCCAGGACCCGGTACGGGCCCCCGAGGCAGACGAGGGCCGCCCTGCTGTCGGTGCTGTAGTAGCCGACCACGTCGGCCACCACGTCGGCCCGGTCCCAGCTGCCGTTGCGGACGGTGATCTTCCCGTCGGGGCCGACCGGCACGATCACCGAGTTGGAGACCGTCTGACCGGCGGCGAAGTTCACGCTGGAGGTGGACGGCGCGGCCTGCCCGCTCGGGTACGCGGTGAGGTGGCCGGCCGCCCGCGGGTTCGCGACCGTCAGGTTGAGCGCCACCGCGGTGGCCCCCTTCGGGACGCCTCCGTGCCCGGCCATGTCGACCCCGAAGGTCCCGTAGCCGGCCACCTGCCCCTTCGCCGTACCGATGCCCTCACGGGTGTCGACGGCGCGGACCGGGTTCAGCGTGGTGTAGCCGCTGGCGACCGACGCCGTGAAGTATCCGGTGAC
Organism: Streptomyces sp. NPDC059355; assembly: GCF_042752335.1. Classification (NCBI taxonomy): domain Bacteria; kingdom Bacillati; phylum Actinomycetota; class Actinomycetes; order Kitasatosporales; family Streptomycetaceae; genus Streptomyces; species Streptomyces sp. NPDC059355. The sequence goes on from NZ_JBHYXN010000006.1 coordinate 226,419, forward strand.
GTCCGCGAGCAGGTCGACGGAGTCCCAGCCTCCGTTGATCAGACGGACGGACCCGTCCTTGCCGACCGGCACGATCACCTGGTTCGCAACGGTCTGCCCCGGGGCGTAGTTCAGGTTCGACCCGGTCTCGAAGCCGTCCTTGTCGGGCTGGACCACGACGTGGCCCACGCCCGCGGCGTTGGTGGCGGTGACGTTCAGGACCACTTCGGTGACCCCGGCGGGAATCTTGGCCGCGCCCGCGACCTGCAGGACCACCGAGCCCCGCCCGGCGACCTTGGCCTGCGCGGCGCCGAGGCCGGCGCGGGTGTCCAGCAGGCGTGTGGGCGCGTGCGCGGTGTACTCGCTGCCCGAGGTGACGAAGTCGAGCCGGTTGACGGCCTCGGCACCGTTCGTGGTGTCCTTCACCGTGACCGTGACGGTGTACGAGCCGACAGCGGCGTACGTGTGCTGGGTGTTGCGCCGGTCGAAGCCCGTGCTGGAGGCCGTGACCTTGTCCGTGGTCCCGTCACCCCAGGCGATGGTGATGTCGAGACCGGCGATCTCGCTGCTGATGCGCGTCGTCAGGTCGATCGAGTGCGCGGTAGGCGTACTGCCTTCCAGGGAGATCGCGGGGTACGGGTTCGCCTGCGTGCCCTGCGTGCCCTGCGTGCCCTGTGCCCGGGCGGTCCCCCCGGACCGGGACCCCGGCGTGACCACCGTACGGTCCGCCGGGCTGGAGAAGGTCCTGCCCCCCGGCAGCGACCCTCCCTTGCCCGGGTTCACCCCGGTCGCCGCGGCCACCCCGTGGCCGGGCGGAACGGCGGGACCGGCCGCGGCGGCCGGAACGGAGGCGAGACCTGCGAACGCCGCCACGAGGGCGGCGGAAAACATGAGACGGCGACGGAGCACCGTTCCCCCCTTGGTCTGGTGCAAAACCCTGAACGGGTTCGAAATCCAGTTCAGCGTACAGACCGGTCGGGAGCTCGGGCCACGGGGTTCCTCCCCGTCACACCCACGGGCGGTGGGCTCTACCAGGCGAGCTGCGAGATCTCCTCGGCCACCACCGCGCAGGCGTCGGCCGCGGGGTCGATGAGCGGGAAGTGACCGATCCCGTCCAGCAGCGTCAGCCCCACGGTCTCGCCGGCCTTCGCCGCCGCGGCCACGTACGACTCCGCCACCGACGACGGGACCACGATGTCCTCCCGGCCGTGGACGACGGCCGTCGCGATCCCGGTCGGCAGCAGGACCGCCGGGTCCGCGAACGGCAGGCGCTCCGCCCACCGGTCGGCGCCGCCCAGCAACTGCGCGGACGCGCCCCCGCACACACCCAGCTCCTCCGCGGCCACGAAGTCCGCGATCGGGGCCAGCGCCACCACTCCGCGCAGCGACGGCGGGGAGGGCAGCCTCCAGGCGTCCGGGGACGCGGGCGGCAGGACGTGCCGGGCCGACGCCCACAGCGCGAGGTGGCCGCCCGCGGAATGCCCGGTGATGACCGTACGGCGCGGGTCGGCCTGCGGGAGGTGGACCGAGGCCAGCTTCGGGAGGGCGTCCATCGCGGCGGCCACGTCGTCGAAGGTCTCGGGCCAGCGGCCGGCCACGTGCCCCTCGGCGTTCTGGTGCGGGAGGGAACTTCCGCGCCGGTACTCGACGTTGGCGACGGCGAAACCCCGGCGGGCCAGGAAGTCCGCGAGCGGGGTGATGTGGTGCCGGTCGTACGGGGCGCGCCAGGCGCCGCCGTGCAGGAGCACGACCAGCGGGACCGCGCCCGCGACGCCCTCGCCGCGCGGGGCGTAGAAGTCGATCACCTGGTCGGGGTGGTCCCCGTACGACCCGGTCGTGTCGGGGGCGACCGGCGGGTGGGCGAAGGCCGAGGCGGCCTCGGCAGCGTCCCGTTCGGCTGCGGGGTCCGTCATCGGCTCAACCTCTCGGTAACGCGTGGGACTGGTGTTCCGGCAGAGCGGGACCGTATCAGGCCGGAACAGGACCGTCGGTGGCGGGCGGGGACCTTGGCCGGGATATGCGGGGGCGGACGGAGCCGAAGCCCCGCCCGCCCTGTTGCCGTGACGTTTCGCCCCTACATCACCCGAAAATGTGACCCAGTGTCCGGGCCGCGCGCTCCGCGTCGGCGAAACCGACGTAGAGCGGGGTGAAACCGAAGCGCAGGACGTCCGGGGCGCGGAAGTCCCCGATCACGCCGCGGGAGATCAGGTCGTCCATGACCGCGCGGGCGTTCTCGGTGCGCAGCGAGACCTGGCTGCCGCGCCGGTCGTACTCGGCCGGGGTGACCGATTCGACCTTGCCGGCCGGGACGTACGCGGCCACGCACTCCAGGAAGAAGTCGGTCAGGGCGAGGGACTTGGCCCGTACGGCTTCCACCGAGACCCCGTCCCAGGCGTCGAGCGCCGCTTCCAGGGCCAGCATGGACAGGATGTCCGGGGTGCCGACCCGGCCGCGGACCGCGCCGGCCGCCGGGGTGTAGTCGGGGGTCATCGCGAACGGCTCCGCGTGGCCGTTCCAGCCCGGGAGCGGGGAGTCGAAGGCCTGCTGATGGCGTTCGGCGATGTAGAGGTACGCCGGGGAGCCGGGGCCTCCGTTCAGGTACTTGTACGTACAGCCGACCGCGAGGTCGACGCCGTGCTCGTCCAGGCCGACGGGGAGCGCGCCGGCCGAATGGCACAGGTCCCAGACGGTGACGGCCCCGGCAGCGCGGGCCGCCGCGGTGAGGGCCGGGAGGTCGTGGAGGCGGCCGGTGCGGTAGTCGACGTGGTTGAGGAGGACGACGGCGGTGTCCTCCCCCATCGCCTCGGCCGCGTGCGAGGGGTCGACCGGTATGACGGTGAGGCCGGTCATCCGGGCGGCCGACTCGGCGATGTAGCCGTCGGTGGGGAAGGTGGAGGCGTCGACCAGCATCCGCGTGCGGCCGGGGCGGGCCAGGCGGGCGGCTCCGACCAGGGCCTTGAACAGGTTGATGCTGGTGGAGTCACCGACGACCGTCTGGCCGGGGGCGGCGCCGATGAGCGGGGACAGTTTGTCGCCGATCCGCTCGGGGGCGGTCCACCAGGTGCCCGTGGACCAGGACTGGATGAGCTCCGTGCCCCACTCGTGCGTGATGACCTGGGCGATGCGGGCCGCGACGCCGGTCGTCAGCGCTCCCAGGGAGTTGCCGTCCAGGTAGACGACTCCGTCGGGGAGGCTGAAGCGGTCGCGGAGCTTGCCGAGCTCGTCGGCGGTGTCGAGGGCGGCGGCGCGGGCGGCGAGGTCCGGGAAGGACCTCGCGCCGTACGAGGAGTTCGCGTCAGACATGGCTGCGTGCCGTCCAGAGTTCCGGGAACACGTTCTTCGTGGCGCGCTTTTCGAGCCAGGTCACGCCGGCCGAGCCGCCCGTGCCGGTCTTGGCGCCCATCGCGCGGCGGGTGGCGACCAGGTGGTCGTTGCGCCAGCGCCAGACGAGCTCCGCGACGTCCGTGAGGACCTCGCCGAGACGGTGCAGGTCGTGCTGCGCGTCGGGGTCCGCGTACAGGGAGGTCCAGACGGCCTCGACCTCGGGCGAGGGCTCGTACCGCCGGGAGAGGTCGCGGTCCAGGACCGCCTGCGGGACCGACAGGCCGCGGCGGGCCAGCAGGCGCAGTACCTCGTCGTACAGGCTGGGCTCCTGGAGGGCCTTCTCCAGCTCCGCGTGGACGCGCGGGGCGCCGCGGTGCGGGACGAGCATCGACGCGGACTTGTCGCCGAGCAGGAACTCCATGCGGCGGTACATCGCCGACTGGAAGCCCGAGCCCTCGCCGAGGGCGGCGCGGTAGGCGTTGAACTGGCCCGGGGTGAGCTGGGCGAGCGGGCGCCAGGAGGCGTTGAGGGCTTCCAGTTCGCGGAGGGATCGTTTCAGCGCATCCATCGCGACCGGGATGTCGTCCTCGCGGAGGGCCTTCGCGGCCGTCTCCCATTCGTGGACGATGACCGTGAACCACAGCTCCATGACCTGGGTCGTCACCAGGAAGACCATCTCGCCCGGGTCGTCCGAGCGGAGGTGCTGGAGGTGGGTGAGGACGTCCGCCTGGACGTAGTCCTCGTACGGGGTCGTGCCGGCGAAGTCGAGGTTCGGGGTGTCCGAACCGGCTCCGGAGGCATCAAGGGTGTTCGACATCGCTGTCTCCTCGACACGTGCTTCCGGGTAGCGGTCCGCCCCTTCCGATGGGTGAGTGGAGCCCCGGTCCCCTGCTCGCATCATAGGACCGGTTGCGGGGCTCCCTCCATTGGGGTGTGACCGGGGTCACAGGTGTTTTTCGGACACTACGGCATGCCGGGACCCCACGCTCGGGGTCCCGGCACGCCGGATGCGGTTCAGGCGCCGAGCACGTCCGCGGCCGTCTCGGAGGAGTCGCGCAGGAAGGTCGAGCAGCGCTCGTACTCCTCCTTCTCGCCGATCGCCCCGGCCGCACGGGACAGGGCGTGGAGGGCGCGCAGGAAGCCGCGGTTCGGCTCGTGCTCCCACGGCACCGGGCCGTGGCCCTTCCAGCCGGCCCGGCGCAGGGCGTCGAGGCCGCGGTGGTAGCCCGTACGGGCGTACGCGTACGACTCGACGGTGCGACCGGCGGCGAACGCCTCGTCGGCGAGGACCGCCCAGGCGAGGGAGGAGGTCGGGTGCGCGGCGGCCACCCCGACGGCGGGCGTGCCCGCGGCGATGGCCTCGCGGCCCGGCTCGTCGGGGAGGTGGGTGGGGGCGGGGCCCCCGAGCAGGTTCTGGTGAATGGACATGCCCCAAGTCTGGGGTATCCGGCGCCTGGAGGGCTCAGCCGCCCCGGCCCGGACGATCACGCCGAAGGGCCCGGTCCGCCGTCGCGAGACGGTGGCCCGGGCCCTTCGGTCGTACGGGGTGGCGGGTACTACTTCAGCTTCGTGCCCGTCGAGCGCAGGTTCGCGCAGGCCTCGGTGACGCGCTTGGCCATGCCCGCCTCGGCGAGCTTGCCCCAGGTGCGCGGGTCGTAGGTGGACTTCTTGCCGACCTCGCCGTCGACCTTCAGGACACCGTCGTAGTTGCGGAACATGTGGTCCGCGACGGGCCGGGTGAAGGCGTACTGGGTGTCGGTGTCGAGGTTCATCTTCACGACGCCGTTCTCCAGCGCGATGGCGATCTCCTGCTCGGAGGAGCCGGAGCCGCCATGGAAGACGAAGTCGAACGGGCTGGTCTTGCCGTACTTCTCGCCGACACCCTGCTGAAGGTCCTTCAGCAGCTCGGGACGCAGGACGACGTTGCCCGGCTTGTAGACGCCGTGCACGTTGCCGAAGGAGGCGGCGAGCAGGTAGCGGCCCTTCTCGCCCAGGCCCAGGGCCTCGGCGGTGCGGATCGCGTCGTCGACGGTGGTGTACAGCTCGTCGTTGATCTCGTGGGTGACGCCGTCCTCCTCGCCGCCGGTCGGGGTGATCTCGACCTCGAGGATGATCTTCGCGGCGGCGGCCTTGGCGAGCAGCTCCTGGCCGATGGCCAGGTTGTCGGCCAGGGTCTCGGCGGAGCCGTCCCACATGTGCGACTGGAAGAGCGGGTTCAGGCCACGGGCCACGCGCTCGGCCGACACCTCGAGGAGGGGGCGGACGTAGCCGTCCAGCTTGTCCTTGGGGCAGTGGTCCGTGTGAAGGGCGACGGTGACGTCGTACTTCGCGGCGACGATGTGCGCGAACTCGGCCAGGGCGACCGCACCCGTGACCATGTCCTTCTTGTACTGGCCACCCAGGAACTCCGCACCACCGGTGGAGATCTGGATGATGCCGTCGCTCTCGGCCTCCGCGAAGCCGCGCAGTGCAGCGTGCAGGGTCTGGGTCGAGGTCACGTTGATCGCCGGGTAGGCAAACTTGCCTGCCTTCGCCCGGTCGAGCATCTCGTTGTAGACCTCGGGGGTTGCGATGGGCATCTGTCCGCTCCTTGGATGTGCGGGGAGTGTGCGATTGCTGGCCCTGACCTGGGGGCGACGTAACCGTCGGGCTCATCTTTCCAGACTCCGCACGACACTCCACCCGTGCCGGGTGGAGCGTTTCACGTGAAACACTCCGCCCGGCCGGGAAAGAGCAGGTCAGGACCTGTGCCCGGGGCCCCGGGGACCTCAGGCACCAGTTCTCCGGCGGTCAGCATGCGAGACCGGACAAGATCGAATGCGATCGGGCGGGATCGGCACGGGCACGATCGGCCCGGTGCGCGCTCAGCCCGGTGCGCGCTCAGCCCAGGTCGAGATCGGCGAGCCGGTAGCCGGTGAGGTACGGCAGACCCGCCTCGGCGATGGCGTCCGCGGCGCCGCGGTCCACGATCGTGGCGACGGCGACGACCTCGCCGCCGGCCTCGCGGACCGCCTCGACGGCGGTCAGCGGGGACCCGCCGGTGGTGGAGGTGTCCTCGACGACCAGGCAGCGCTTGCCCTTCACGTCGGTGCCCTCGATTCGGCGCTGCATGCCGTGGGCCTTCTGCGCCTTGCGGACGACGAAGGCGTCGAGGCGTCCGCCGCGCGCGGCGGAGGCGTGCAGCATCGAGGTCGCGACCGGGTCTGCGCCCAGGGTCAGACCGCCGACGCAGTCGAAGTCCAGGTCGGCGGTGAGGTCGAGCATGACCTGACCGACCATCGGAGCCGCCTGGCCGTCCAGGGTGATGCGGCGGAGGTCGATGTAGTAGTCGGCCTCCTTGCCGGAGGAGAGGATCACCTTGCCGTGCACGACGGCCTTGTCCTTGATCTGCTGCAGAAGCGCATCGCGTACGTCAGTCATGACCCCGAGCTTAAAGCCGCGCTAGCCGAGCCGGCGCCAGGTCCACGTCGTGGAGATCTCCAGCGGGTCAACGGGCGTGACCAGGCGCGGGAGGCTGTTCAGGCCGTTCGGCGGACCGGACTGGGGCTCCACGCAGACGGCCTCGGGCTCCTCGTCGTAGATGACCACCCACTCCTCGCGGCTGCGGACCCTGAGCTCCAGCACGCCGGGCCAGGTGAGGGTGACGTCCACGCCGCTCGGCATGCCGAAGCAGTCGTCCCAGGGGCCGGGGCCGGGGGCGACACGGTTACCGGTGGGGATGTGGTCGGCGCCCCGCTCCTCCTGCCACTCGGCCTCGAAGTCGAGCCGCGCGTCCTCGCCGGTGCCGAGGTTGCGGCGGAACCAGGGGTGCCAGCCGGCCTGGGCCGGGAAGGAGTCGCCGTACGTCTCGACGCCCATGGAGAGCGTCAGGCTCTCGGGCGTCAGCTCGACGGTCTGGGTGACCCGGCCGGGCCAGGGCCACGGGTCGGTGAGGTCGTGGACGAACGCCGCGTCGGTGTCGCCGTGGCGGACCTTGCGCCAGGGGTGGTCGCGGCCGAAGCCGTGGATGGCGTGCGGGGGGTGGTTGAGCGGGAGCTGGTGGAGGACTCCGCCGTCGCGGAACCGACCGTTCGCGGTGCGTCCGCACCACGGCACCATGGGGAAAGCGCCGAAGTGTGCCCCTTGGCGCAGCAGCTCCGTGCCGTCGATGCGCAGGCTGCTGATCCGGCAGCCGTTCTCCTGGTCGACGGTCACCTCGGCGCCGCCCGCGCTCAGTTGCGTACTCATGCGCCCGACTCTAGGGCGTGTCCGGCCCTGATCCACCGGACGCCCCCGGGCCGTGCCGAGGGGTCAGCGGCGGCGGCGCAGGGCTCGGCCGACGACGACCGCCGAGGCCACCGCCAGGGCGGCGGCCGGGGCGATCCAGCGCAGGTTCGCGCCGGCGCCGGAGGACGTGGCGGCCGGTACCGGGGCGTAGCGGCCGCGCGGGGGCGCGTGGTCCACTTCCTCGGCGCTGCGGCCGATCATGGTGCGGCGGGCGTGGGCGGCCTCGGCGGGGGGCCGCGCGGCGGCGGCGAACTCGTCGACGTCCCCGATGTCGCCGATCTCAGGGATCCGGTCGAGCTCCGGGAGGCCCTCGAAGTCCCCGTCCATGAATGGCTCCAGGGACGGGGGCGGCACCTCGGTGTCGAAGGCGGACGCCGTGACCTCGTCCGTGACGCCGTCGCCGTCGCCTTCCCTGTCCGGACCGCCCTCGGCCTCCTCGGCCTCCTCGGCCTCGGCGATGACATCGGTCACCGGCTCCCCCTCGCCGGCCGCCAGCCCCGCGAGCTGCTCGGCGGCCCGCTCCAGGAGCCGCTGGACGGCGGTGGCGGTGGCCTCCGGCGAGAACGCGGCGGCGCGTCCGTCGGCGGAGCCCTCGGCGGTGAACTCCATCCGGGTCCCGCCGTCGGCCGGGGTCAGCAGCAGCCCGAGCACCAGCTTGACGGTGCCGCTGCCGCGGATCTCCGTGCCCTCGCCCGCCACGGTGAAGCGGTCCGGATCCCGCTCGGTGACGGTCAGGGCGCCCCGATAGGTGACGGTGTTCCCGCCGACCCGGAGTTTGAGGCGGCCCGCGACGGGCCCGGACGCCGCGTCGGCGTCCTGCTGGAGCCCGGGTACGCAGCGGGCCACCCGGGCGGGGTCGCGCAGCACGGCGCGGATGTTGTCTGCCGGTACCGGAACGAACACCTGATGCTCCATGTGGTCGAGCCTACCGAGGGGAGCCCCTCCCGTACCCGGTCCGGCGCTCACGAATGGCCGGTCCGTGCGAATGGCCGGTACTCACGAGTACCTCGGGTGCGGCAGCGTCGACGGCGGCAGCCCCGCCATCCGGGTCCGCTCGGCATCGCGCTCGGCGTCCCGCAGGGACTGCGTCGACAGCGAGCGCAACGACGGCGTGTCCCGGTCCACCCGCAGCTCTGGGACCCGGTCCCGGCCGGCCAGTACGAGGCCCCAGTCCTGCGGCGGAGCGTCGGAGGTGCCGGGGGTGCGGTCGGGGCCGGCGGCGAAGCCCGAGAGCCGGCCGCCCGCGCTGTAGGGCGCGGTGCGCAGGCCGGCCGCGCGCAGCGTGGCCTCGACCGTCCAGTACGTGCGCGGGCGGCCGGTCAGCGGCCCCGCGTGGACGGCGAGCCGCCCGCCGGGGCGCAGGGCCCGCGCGGCGAGCCCGTAGAACTCCTGCGAGTACAGCTTCGTGCTGGGGGTGATGCCCGGGTCGGGGAGGTCGGAGACGATGACGTCGAACCGGTCGTGGGCGGCGGGCCCGCGCAGCCAGAGGAAGGCGTCCTGCGTGACGACCCCGAGGCGCGGGTCCTCGTACGCCCGGCCGTTGAGCGCGGACAGCATCGGGTCGGTGCGGGCGAGCCGGACCACGCCGGGGTCGAGCTCGACGACGGTGACGGAGGTGACGTCGCGGTAGCGCAGTACTTCGCGGGCGGCGAGCCCGTCGCCGCCGCCGAGGACCAGGACCCGGGCGTGCGGGCCGGTCATCGCGGGGTGCACGAGGGCCTCGTGATAGCGGTACTCGTCGTAGCCGCTGACCCGCAGCCGACCGTCGAGGAACAGGTCCAGGGAGCGCGGGGAGCCGGTGGCGGGGCCGGTCAGGACGAGCTCCTGGACGCCGGTCTGCCGGGCGACGCGGACCTCGCCGCCGTAGACGGCGCGGCGGGCGACCCGCTCGAAGTCGTCGGCGAGGACGGTCGCGCAGGCGAGAACGGCCAGCACGGTGAGGTGCGTGGCGATCAGCAGCCAGCGGGAGCGGCGGCTCAGGTCGCGGCGGAACAGCCACAGCACGAGGCCCGCGCCGACGACCGCGTTGACGGTGCCGGTCAGCATCGCGCCGGTCAGCTGGCCGAGCAGCGGCAGCAGCAGGAAGGGAAAGGCCAGCCCGCCGACGAGGGCGCCCACGTAGTCGGCGGCGAACAGGTCGGCGACGGCGCCGCCCGCGTCCTGTCTGCGGATGCGCTGGATGAGGACCATCAGCAGCGGGATCTCGGCCCCGATGAGCACGCCGATCGCGAAGGAGAAGGCCACGAGCGCGGGCCGCGACTCGCCGAGCCAGGCGAAGCTCGCGTACAGGGCCATCGCGGAGAGCCCGCCGAGCAGCGCGAGGCCCGCCTCGATGGCGGCGAATCCGAAGGCGGGCCGTCTGCGCAGCCGTTTGGCCAGCAGGGAGCCGACGCCCATCGCGAAGACCATGACGGACAGCACGACGGACGCCTGCGTGACGGAGTCACCGATGAGGTAGGAGCCGAGGGCGAGCAGCTCCAGCTCGTACACGAGACCGCAGGCGGCGCAGACGAACACGGTGGCCAGGACGAGGAGTCGGCCGGTCCGGGGCCGTACGGGCAGGGCGGCCGGGAGGGTCGCCACGCCCCGCGGCTCCGGAGCCGGGAGCACCCGGCGCGGGACGGAACGGTCGATCATGCAGCGAACCGTACGTCACCACCCACTCACATCCCGTCACCCACATGGGTGCAAGTGGCGCACCGTTCCAGCCGGTTGGCGTAACCGCGCGGGTACGCTCGCGGCGCCCACGCCCCGGAAGGCGCGGCCCGGCCCCGCACTACCGTGCGGCGGACTCCAGGGCTCCGGCCGGTGCGCCGATGCGCACGCCGACCCTCGTACGAGTGGCCACCAACTGGCCTTCCTGCGGATACGCGTGCCAGGTCCGCCACCGCACCTGGCCCTCGTGGCGCTGTGCGAGCATGGCGGTGAAGGCGTACGGGCTGCCGGGAAAGGTTCCGGCCAATCCGTTCGGGTGATCCGCGACCAGTGCGAGCAGCTCCTGCGCCCGCCCCGCGAAGGAGCCCTGCGACAGGGTCTCCACCCGCGCGGCGAACTCGTAGTCCCAGTCGCCCATCCGCTTGGCCACGCCGAGCGGGAGCGGCGTACAGCTGCCGGGCATACAGGCGACCGTCTCCGAACAGAGCACCCCACCCTCCTCCAGGAGCACCTGGTGCGAGGCGCCGAGGAGACGCAACTCCAGCTTCGCACCCGCCAGTTCGAGATTCAGTACGGCCAGGGCGGGCAGCCGGTCCCGACCCAGGGCCCAGGCGAGATCGGCGGCACGCGTGTCGGTGTAAGTGGTCTGGAGGGTCGTGAGCATGAGTCGGCTCCGCAAACGCGCGAGGGAGATGGGCCGGGGCCCGCCAGCGGTAGTCAACGGGTGGGGGGACACCGGCACGGGTCCACAGGAAGTCCAGGGAGGTCCGAGGACTGGTCTACTCAACCGAGGGAATCATGAAAGGCACGGCACTCACAGCGTTTTTACCCAACTTGGTTGGGTTTACATCCCCCCGGGGGCTACACAGTTCACGTGTTCAACCCCATGCGTCACACGCGCCTGACGCCAGCCGCCCCGGGTCAGCTGGAACCGCAGCCTCCGCCGCCGCAGGAGGACGAGGACCCGCCGCAGGACGAGGAGGAGCCGCAGGAGGATCCGCTGCTCCCGCACCCGCCGGAGGAGCCGCCCCCGCCCGCCCACCACGACGAGCCCGAACCCGAGCCCGAACCCGAGCCTGAATCGGCACCGGTCCACGCGCGGACCACCTTCCTGACCAGAGCCACGAAGCACACGACGACCAGCCCGGCGAAAACCCAACCGACAACAGACATGAGCTCAACCCCCCGTTCATCGCCCGGTTCCCCGGGTGTGAAGGGGAGATGCCCGCAGGCCACCCGGGCCAAAGCACACTTGAGCAAGTCCAGAGGTTCCCCCCAGGATGGCGCCCATGAGCGCACCCGTGGGCGGCAGCCGCCCCCTCCTCAACCGCCGCCTGGCCTCCTTCGGCACCACGATCTTCGCGGAGATGTCGGCCCTGGCCGCCCGCACCGGGTCGATCAACCTCGGTCAGGGCTTCCCCGACACGGACGGCCCCGCCGAGATCGCCGAGGCCGCCTCCCGCGCCGTCCTGACGGGCCTGGGCAACCAGTACCCGCCCGGCCCCGGCATCCCGGAGCTGCGCACCGCAGTCGCGCGGCACCAGCAGCGGTTCTACGGCCTGTCGTACGACCCGGACACGGAGGTCCTGGTCACGGCGGGCGCGACGGAGGCCATCGCGGCCTCCCTGCTCGCCCTGCTCGAACCGGGCGACGAGGTCATCGCCCTGGAGCCGTACTACGACTCGTACGCCGCCTGCATCGCGATGGCCGGCGCCACCCGCGTCCCGGTCACCCTGCGCCCGCACGCCGGCGCGTTCACCCTCGACCTCGACGAACTGCGCGCCGCCGTCACCCCGCGCACCCGCCTGCTCCTGCTGAACACCCCGCACAATCCGACGGGCACGGTCCTGTCCCCGGCCGAGCTCGCGGCGATCGCGGAGATGGCGGTGGAGCGGGACCTGCTCGTCGTCACGGACGAGGTCTACGAGCACCTGGTCTTCGAGGGCGCCCACCTCCCGCTGGCCTCGCTGCCCGGCATGCGCGAGCGCACGGTCACCATTTCCAGCAGTGGGAAGACCTTCTCGTTCACGGGCTGGAAGGTCGGCTGGATCACCGCCCCGCCCGAGCTCGTCTCGGCGGTCCGCTCGGCGAAGCAGTTCCTGACCTACGTCTCCTCCGGCCCCTTCCAGTACGCCATCGCGGAGGCCCTGCAGCTGCCGGACGGCTACTACGAGGGCCTGCGCGCCGACCTCGCCGCCAAGCGCGACATCCTCGCCGACGGGCTCGCGGCCGCCGGCTTCGAGGTCTACCGCCCGCAGGGCACGTACTTCATCACCACGGACATCACCCCGCTCGGGGAGAAGGACGGCCTCGCCTTCTGCCGCGCCCTGCCCGAGCGCTGCGGGGTCGTCGCCATCCCCAACCAGGTCTTCTACGACGACCGCGCCGCGGGCGCCACCCAGGTCCGCTGGGCCTTCTGCAAGAAGGCCGAGGTCCTGGAGGAGGCCGCCGCCCGGCTGCGGAGGCTCTGAGGCCGCGCGCCCGGCCGCGGGCGGGCACCCCGCACCCCGCACGGCTGCGAGTTCACCGGAGGTTCCCAGCGGATTCACACCCTTCGGAACGCGGTGAGCTTTAGGGTGCCCGAGGCCCTCCTCGTCCGGACGGGTGTCCACGCAGCGCGGGAAAGACGGGGTTCATGGCGGCGACGGGCAATGTGTCGGTTTCCCTGCGGCCGCGGGTTCTGCGGACCGGCAGGGTGCCCGCGGCCCTCGTCGCTCTCGGGGTCTTCGCCGCCGTCCGGATCGGCGGGGCGGTGGTGCTCGCCGTCGGGGCGTGGTGGGCCGGGCGGAGCCCCGTCCGGGTGCTCGGGCACTCCTGGGACTCCGTCTGGTACCTCGGCATCGCCGTGCACGGCTACGGCCGCACCCAGATGTGGGCCGGCTCCGGGCTGGTGCAGAGCGACTACGCGTTCTTCCCGCTGTACCCGCTGCTGGTCCGGATGGCCGGCGCCACCCCCTGGGCCGGGCTGCTGGTGGCGTGGACCGCCGCCTTGGTGGCCGCCGCCGGGGTGTACCGGGTCGGGGAGCTGGTGCTCGGGCGGCGCGTCGGGGTGCTGCTGGTGGCCCTGTGGGCGGCGACCCCGCACTCCGTGGTGCTGACCCTGGCCTACACCGAGCCGCTGCTGGCCGCGCTGGGCGCCTGGGCCCTGTACTCCGTACTGCGCCGGCGCTGGCTGTGGGCCGCGGGCCTGGCGATACTCGCCGGCCTGACCCGCCCGACCGGGATCGCCGTCGCCGCCGCCGTGACCGCCGTCGCGCTGCACGCGCTGCTCGTGGGGAGGTCCCGCGCACCCGAGGTGTGGGCGGCCGCGCTGCTGGCCCCGGCGGGCTGGGCCGCGTACGTCCTCGCCGTCGGGATACGCACGGGGGACCCGGCCGGCTACTTCACCGTGCAGCGGCGCTGGGGCTCCCGCTTCGACTTCGGCTCGTACACGACGGACAGCATCTGGCGGGTGCTGACCGGCGGGCACGTGCCGCTCGCCACCGTCGTGACCGTGGTGGTCCTGGCCGCCGCCGGGTTCCTGGCCGTGCTCCTGCTGCTGGACCGGATGCCGCCGGCGCTGCTCGTCTACACCGCCGTCCTGCTGGTGATCGCCTACGGCGGGGCCGGCTACTTCGAATCGAAGCCGCGCTTCCTGCTGCCCGCGTTCCCGCTGCTCCTGCCGGTCGCGGCCGCAATGGCGCGAGCCCGGCCGCGCTCCGCGGTCGCTGTGACCGCGGGGCTGGCCGGGCTCTCGTACGGCTACGGGCTGTACCTGTTGCTGGTCGCCCGCGTACCGCTGTGACCGGGGGCGACTAGTTGTCGTCGCCGTCCTTGTCGTCGCCTTCGCCGTCGGTGGAGTCGATCTCCTTCTCCAGGCCGAGCTGCTCCACGAGCCACTTGTCGAACTCGATGGAGGCGCGGACCCAGCTGACCGTGGACGAGACGAAGTGCTCCAGGCTGACGCCGGTGCCGATCAGCATCTGCGCCTCGCCGATCAGGCGGACGGAGCCGTCGTCGTGCGTGTGGCTGTAGACCTTCGGCCACAGGGTGCGGCGGTTCCAGTCGTCGATCGACTCGAGGAGCGCGGGCTTGTCCTCGATCGCGTGCGGGCGATCGTAGAAGGTCCGCACCGAGAAGACCTGCTGCTCCTCCTCGCCGCGGAACATGAAGTACGTCCGGAACTCCTCCCACGGCGCCGCGAGGTCACCCTCGTCGTCGACGACGTACTTGAGCTCCATCTGCTCCAGCAGCTGCTTGACCAGATCCTGGTCGGGGACGACGGGGCCCGCCGGTCCTGTGGCCTGCGGATCGGGCTGCTGCCCTCCGAAGTTCGGAATCGAGGCCGGGTCGATGCTCACCGTGTTTTCCCTTCGTGCGGATGTTGTCATCCTCCCCCATGGCTCCCACCCCCTGTCCACCCCCGCACGTGCGATCCGCGCAGGGCGGACAGGAGTAAGCCGTCGATAAGGGGAACCTGTGCCGGTACGCCGTGACGCGGAGCGCCGCCCTTCACGTACCGGCCCCGGCTACAGGGCCTTGCCGACGATCAGGTCCTCGCCCGCCACGTCGACGCGGACGGTGTCGCCGTCGCGGACCTCGCCCGCGAGGATCTCCTTGGCGAGGCGGTCGCCGATGGCCGTCTGGATCAGACGGCGCAGGGG